>NZ_JACJSN010000003.1:0-293231 GCF_014698135.1 Limnothrix sp. FACHB-881 | reverse complement strand
GGAGAAGGTTTGGTGGCAAGCTGGACAAAGATAGCGCTGATGTCCATTGGGCATCCTGCCGTGTTTATGGGCTTTGCTGTGACCGCACAGAGGGCATTCCATGGCGTGAACCTTCATCCATCAGTCTCTCTACTCTATCAATCCCACATTAGATTGACGTACGACCGTCGATTTCAATGCCCAATTGCAGCGCCGCATAGAACAAATTCGAGCCATCAATAAAGATGGCCACCCGCCCTCGATTTTCCAGAACTTGCTCTGGCGTAAAGATCGGATCTCGCTCCATGTTGCTATTCATGATTGTTATGCCTCGTCGTTTAAAGAAGGAGATGGAACCCGCTCGATCGCCAGCCCATCGAAAAAGGTTTCAAAGGTTCTTAAAGAGCAAAAAGAAAGAAAAAGATCATCAAAAGCTCGGGACTTTTCAGGAGAGTTCTAGCAACTCCCTTCACGATAACCCGATCGCTCCGGTGGTCAATTCCAGTGCAATCGGTGCTCGCAAGTTACTGCGGCATTTCCAGCTTTTGGAACACAGGTTGCGGTTCCGCCAGCCCTTGCCCTGTCGGTAGGCCACCCCAATGGCCATGCCCCCCTAATTGCTCCCGCAGGGACGGATCCGCATCCACGCGATCGAAATCCACCGCAAACCCCAATTGGCCATAAATCCGGCTGCTCAGTTGAGGCACGATCGGGGACAGCCAATAGGCCGCCAACCGCACCGACTCCAACACCGCATACAGGATTGCTTCCACAGCCGCCCGATCGCCCTGTTTGAACTTGGTCCAGGGAGCCTGCTCGTCTAAGTACTTGTTGCCCGTTTGAGCCAACATCAGCACCGACTGACAGGCCTCGTGCAGCGCCATGGCCCGATAGGCCCGCCCCGCGCGATCGCCCAACGTCGTGCCCAATTGGCGCAACGGATCCGTTTCCGCCACCGTCACCGACGGCACCCGACCCTCGCAATACTTGTGGGCCATCTTGAGGGTTCGGTTCAGCAAATTTCCCAAATCATTCGCCAAGTCCGCATTCACGATATTAATAAACCGCGTTTCATTGAAGTCCCCATCGCGGCCAAACTCAATTTCCTTGAGAAAGTAGTAACGAACCGCATCGCTACCATAACGATCGATCAACGCCACCGGATCGATCGTATTCCCCAGCGTTTTGCCCATCTTTTGGCCATCTTTCGTTAAGAAGCCATGACCAAACAACCGTTGGGGAATCGGTAACCCAGCCGACATTAACATTGCTGGCCAATAAATGGCATGAAACCTCAGGATATCCTTACCAATCACGTGGGTACTGATCGGCCACCAATGCTTCAGGGCATTCTCCAGCGTCGGGGCTTCACCGGGTTCTAACAGTGCCGTCACGTAGCCCAACAGCGCATCAAACCAGACATAAAGCGTGTGCTTGGGATCATTGGGCAGCGCGAATCCCCAGTCAATATTGACCCGTGAAATGGAGAAATCTTGCAGCCCCCGTTCCACAAATGCCAACACCTCATTGCGGCGACTTTCCGGTTGAATAAACTCCGGATGGTCTCCATAAAATTGCTGCAGCGCTGTCTGATATTTGGAGAGCCGGAAAAAATAATTTTCCTCATCGCGCCACTCAGCCTGCTTGTTGGGATGCACCAGGCAATGATGATCCTCCGTTAGCTCCCGCTCTTCCTTAAACTCTTCGCAGGAAACGCAGTACCACCCCTGTTGCTTTCCAGAATAAATGTCCCCCGCAGCCCAAACGCGCTCAAAAAATTCCACCACAATGGCGCGATGCCGCTCGTCCGTTGTCCGAATGAAGCGATCGTAACGGATATTCAGCTTTTGCCAGAGATCGGCGAAACCCTGGACAATTTCATCACAGTGTTCCTGAGGGTTTTTGTTGCGTTCCTGGGCTGTCCGTTCGATTTTTTGGCCATGCTCATCGGTGCCGGTAATCATTAGCACCGGGTGCCCCTGTAACCGATAAAAACGGCCCACCGCATCCACCGCCATCGTGGTGTAGGCACTACCGATGTGGGGTAATGCGTTGACGTAATAGAGGGGGGTTGTGATCGTGAAGGGGGACGGTTGCGGGGGAGGCGGGGAACTGGTCAAATCTTCGGTGACAACCATGGATCGACAGACGAGATTAGGGGGATTTGTTAAGCGGAAAAACTGAGTATTTTTTCACAGCTTCTTAGAATACGGCCGAACCGAGCTTGCCGTCTATGGAGTACGGGGTGGGAGTCTGGGAGGATTGCAGGAATTTGGGATCCAATTTTGGGCTTCAAGTTAACCAAACCGGGGGACTGGGGCCAGTTTTACCCTAGGCGATGAGAGGGAAAAGCGGAGAGAACGATCGGGGTTTCCATAGATTTGTGCAGATTTGCGCGGAAGATGCCCCAGAAATGCCCCAGAAATGCCCCAGAGATGCCCTAAAAATGCACTCACTCTGCCGTTAACCGGTAGGGGCTGCGCATCCCGGGTTTGAAGGTTCCAACCCAAACCTCGTAGGTACCAGCCGGCCACTGGGGGGCAGTCACTTGGGCGGAAGCCGTGCCCACGGTGTCATCGCCACACAGGAGCAGCCCATTGGGGCCGCGCACGGCCAAGGTGGTGTCGTCTTGGCCGCTGTTGACGCTGAGGGTCAAGTTGGCGATCGGGGTTTGCAGAGTCAGGCGGTGATTGGGACTCAGGGAGCTGAAGCCGAGGCAATCGTGGCCCGCCTGGTCGGTCGATCGCCCCAGAACAGTGGAGGGCAAGTCATGGGAGCCGATCGCCGTGCCGGTGAGGGAACCTTTGGGGTTGCCGTTGGAAAGGGTCAAGTCCCCATCAATGGAAGTTTGGGCGATCGCGCGGGTGGCCCAGCAGCTCACCATGGCACAACCTAAGGTCAAAATCAGGGCAGGTTTCACGGTTCAAGGTCTCCAATCGCAAGCTGAATGGGTACTATTCAACCTATTCTCAGCGGTGCGACCTTGGCCCGCCGTTTCGACCTATTTTTGATCCGACTGTGGCAGTTCCACGGAGACAAAGATGCCGTTAATTTTGGGGGCGATCGGGGCGGTGGCCCTGCTGCTGTTTTTGGACTGGACTGTGGTGGGGGCTTTTGTGGCCGTTGTGCGCGGCTGGGTGGGTTGGGTGTTGCCGTTGCCCGGTTGGTTGGCGGCCGTTGGGGGATTGGCTTTTTTGGTTTGGTGTCTGAGCGAGGATTAGTGTTGAAGATTGGACACTAGACCTCTTGCATTAATCAAGACCCTCACCCTAAATCCCTCTCCCAAGTCGGGAGAGGGACTTGATCACCCGCCACAAGATCGCCGTAACCCAGCAGTTCTGGCTCCCCTTCGCCCACCTTGGGAGAAGGGGTTGGGGGATGAGGGCAACGAGCTGATTCGTGCAAGAGGTCTACTGAAAATGAGGTGTTGAGAATTGGGCACTGAAGCTTGGGCACTGAAGCTTGGGCACTGAAGCTTGGGCGCTTTTAAAACTGCAAAATCCTAATGGGGTTCGATCGCAGCGGCAACCGCCAACGGCAGTTTGGTATCGAGGGGCAATTGACCATCGATTGGGATTTCGATCGTGAAAGTGGTGCCCTGGCCCGGCTGCGATTGGCAACTGAGGCGACCACCATGCTTTTCCTGCACAATTTTGTAGCTGATGGATAGGCCTAAACCGGTTCCTTTCCCCACATCTTTGGTGGTGAAAAAGGGGTCAAAAATGCGCTGAAGCAAGCTATCGGGAATGCCCAAGGCATTATCTTGAATTTGGATTTTGACCCATCGATCGAGCGTGGTTGCCGTGAAAATCTCGATGGTAGGGATCCGCGGCTCCTGGGGAGCCAGCATCAATTCCTCTAACGCATCGATCGCGTTCGAGAGCAAATTCATGATCGCTTGGTTTAATTGCCCCGGATAGCAGGTGACCAAAGGTAGATCGCTATAGTGCTTTTTCACCACAATTTCCGATCTCCCCTTACCCGACTTCAAGCGACTGCCCAAAATCACCAAGGTATTATCAATTCCTTCATGGAGATCGGCCTGTTTATAATCCGCTTCATCCAGCCGTGCAAAATTTCTGAGAGAAGTCACAATTTTACGAATGCGTGATGCTCCCACTTCCATGGAACCCAGCAGTTGGGAAAAGTCTTCGATAATAAAATCTAACTCCTCATCATCAATAGGGCCGCTTTCGGATTCCACTTGCAAAGGCTGATCATCCCGATCGCGGTAGGTGGCCATCACAGTCAGCAGTTGATTCATGTAGAGCTTGGCGTGAACTAAATTACCGTAGATAAAATTCACAGGATTATTAATTTCATGGGCGATCCCTGCTACCAATTGCCCTAAACCTGACATTTTTTCACTCTGAACTAACTGGCTTTGGGTTTGCTTGAGTTCCAGCAGGGTTGCTTCCAAATCATCATTTTTCTGGCCCAAGTCAGCCACGACCGTTTGGATTTCCGCTGTCATGCTATTGAACGTAGCAGCCAAGGCTCCCAACTCATTGTGTTGCGAAACTTTAACCTTAGTGTGATAGTTGCCTTCTCGAATCTTTTTGGCGGCCACCGTTAATAAGGTCAAGGGCTGAATGAGCGATCGCGTGACTAACATCCCGATCGCGGTCGAGATTATCATTGAAATCAATAGCGCCCCCAACAACACCAAGCCCCACTGTCTGACGGGGGCATAAACTTCCTGCAAAGGCAGCTCCACCACCACATACCATTGGATACTGGACATATAATCCGTGACCCCAAGCACTGGTACATTCGCTAGACCTTGATAGGAGCGAACTCGGTTGGAATTGGTTCGTTTTTCCGTGGCATATTGCGTGACATTGGCGGGCGCTTTTTGCAACTGAAAACGCTGATAGGCTTCGTTGGGCGATCGAGTTTTGGCAATTAACATCCCTCGTCGATCCAGAATGTAGGTATAGCCTGTTTGACCGACTCGATTATGGGCAACAATAAAATCAAGAAATTCTAAATTAACTTGAGCCACCAGTACCCCATCCAGTTGATCTTGCTGGTTATGCACGGGAATGGCGATGGTGATTGAGGGAACTTGTGTCCTAGGATTCAGTTCCACTTGGGTAATCTGTCGAGATTGATATTGAAACACCCGTTGCACCACGGAATAATAGGGACGAGTGAGGGCAATAGCCGCCGCTTCATCACGCACGTAGGGAGCAATGGTGGTTAATAGTTTGCCCTGGCGATCGAACAGGGCAACAGACTCGTAATTATGGTTATCGCGCACCAATCCTTCAAGCATATTGTGATGTTCCCAAGGATGTAGCTCGCTGAATCCACGCACCTTGGTTAAATAGCTCAAATGGAGTTGCATATCGTCCAAATAGGTCTCAATGCGACTGACGATCGATTGGGATCGAATTTGCTGAAGCTGCAAAGTGCGATCAATATAAGACTGGTAGCTCAAACCAATGAGAGCACCCCCAATTAAAACTACGTTGCCGATCACTAAGATCACCAATCCCACCCGCATTAACATTGCCAGGGAATATTCACGAGCAAAGAAACGGCGGAAGAAGGTTGCTTTCATAGTGATGTGATGAAAAAGGGAAAAATCCCTTGAACTCGGTCTGAATTTGGTGAATGATGGTCAAGGCTTAAGGGCAACGGCCTTGAACTGAGAAGTCTTAGACCTGGATGAGTTCTTGTCGGTTAAGGTCAAGGGCCAAGCCAAAGGATTGGGGCCCGCCCACCTGCTCGATCGCCTGTCGGATAAAGCGCTCATCTACCAAATCCTGCGCAATGGCTTGGGGATCGAGGTTGCGCAGAAATTCAATTTCGCCTGTGATCAGCGTCGATTGCAGCGATCGCACCAAGGCCGTTGTATAAGACGGAAAAGGATAGGGCTGGAACGCAATGCGTTGTGATCGCCATTCCGGATGTTCAATGACCCCTTGAATTCGATAAAACTCTGAATCAGAATAGGTCAGCACACGATCCAAAACGGACACTGGATAGGGCATATAATTTCCCCCATCCCGAGAGAGTAAATAGGCTAATTCAGATCGATTAATTTGAGACCATTGTTGTGCTTGAGCAATCGCATTCACCACTCGTTGTGTCCATTGGGGATATTGCCGAACGTCCGCTTCATGCATCAACACCACACAGCAAGCATGATCTTTCCAAACATCTCCCGTGAGACGTAGCAATTTGCCTGTTTGTGTCAATTCCGCCGCTGCATTATGGGGTTCTGCCACGATATAGCCCGCGATTTTTCGAGCCTTGAGAGCTGCAATCATGTCTGGCGGCGGCAATACTTGCAACGCCACTTCCCGATCGCCCAATTTGCGAGGTTCTGTCCCATGAACTGGCTGCAATCCGTGATCTCGCAACAGAATTTGCAAAATGACATTGTGCAAGGAATACCAAGAGGGAATGGCGAGCGATCGCCCGGCTAAATCTTGAACCCGATTGATTTCCGGCAAAACCGTGATTGCAGAACCGTTGGTATGATTCCAAGCCATCACTTTGGCGGGAAATTTCAGGCCATAACGCATCCAAATGGCCGTGGGCATCAGGATATGAATCAGGTTGACCTCTCGCCTCATAAACGCTTGGGCGATCGCATCCCACGATCGATAGCGTTGAATGGGGGCAACGTCTAAATCCTCATAGGCATAAAAGCCTTTTTCCTGGGCTGCCAACAGGGGGGAAGAGTCGGTGATGGGTAAGTAACCAATTTTGAGGCGGGGTTCTTGAGTGCCCAAGGCCCGATCGAGCCATCCGGTTTGACAGCCACCCAAAGTACTGGCCAATCCTGCGGAGGTCGCGAATAAACCAGTTAAATGAAGCCACTGACGGCGGGTTAATGGTTGAGTCCAAGAATCAGGAATGGTCATGGGAATGGACAAATTTGAAGGGAAAGCAAAGACGATGCGATCGAATCAAGCCATCGGGGCCAATGGCTCAGAAGTCTTGCTAAGAACTATGGTTAAGCAATGGGACTGAGCAATGGGGTTAAGCAATGGGACCGAGCAATAAGGCTCAGAGATGCGGCTGAGAAATAGGGTTAAAAATCCCATTAACTTCACTCTGAAAACTGATCCTCCGGCAAAGTTGTCTAGCCTCGTAACCATTATCGCTTTCCAAACCCTATGATTCGAGGCGAGATCTCAACGCTCCCTAGTCACTTCCCAAATAATTCCCCAAAAATGGGTCAAGGAATGCTAATCACCGTGGCAGGCGCAGAATGCTAATGACGGGTGTTGATGTTCATTCTTGAGGCTCAGGGCTGATATCTGAATAGGTGCTCAGGAAATGATTAAAAAGTCAATGAGCAACAGGTTGGATATTAGGTGCGATATTGGGTGCGATATCAGACCTAGTATCCATACTGACCTGTGAACTGGAAGATGGACTGAAATGTCGTAAATTTGCAATATACAGGGCTAAAATCAGGAAATTTTTCAGGCTGATAAAAGTTGGCTGAGATTTTCGATGGACAGGTGAAATCGTCAAGATCGGCGGCTCTCAAATCATCAAGCCCCAAAAAGTGGATGGGTGCTCCATGAATCGAGATCCAAAATGGTGCTCGCGAGATCTCCCGGCGGGTATTGGTCGATGCGCCTTGGTTGAAAGACCAGCTCGACTTGTATGTTTGTTAGTATTCTTGAGCGCTTACTCGCAAAACAGTATCGAGTTTGATTTTGAGCTTGTCGCCTTCCCAACTCCCAGTTTCCTGGTCTTCGGCTGACCTTGACCCGCAGCCAGCGGCCCTGGCCAGGGTGGCTGAGTTGCGATCGGCCCTGCGCCAGCAACCGATCGGGCCAGAAGCAGCGGTGTGTTATGGCCAACTGGGAGCAGCACTGGCAATGTTGGGGCGACGAGTGCCGGCCCTTTGGGCGTTTTTGCATCAGGCCCTTTGTGCCGGTTGGGAAGACGCGGACTTGGCCTACCAGGAATATCACCTGCTGCCAACCTGCGCGATCGAGCAGCAAGCCCATGCCCATCACCAACTGGCCCTGTGGCTGCGCGATCAGGACTGTTGGTTGGGGGCCCGCCTGGCCTTGGAGGAGGCGATTGCCCTGGATCACAATTCCCTGACGGCTTGGACGGCCCTGGGCGATTGGTGGCGAGACTGTCCCGACCCAGCCTTGGAACCGGAGCGGGTCGATCGGGCCCTGGCCGCCTATCTTCAGGCCTTGTATCGCAACCCCACCTACCGCCGACCCTACGATCACCTGTTTCGGTTGCTCCAACGGGCTGGCCGTTTTGAGGATGCCCTGTCCTGTGGGCGCAAGTGGGTTCCGCGCTCCCTGGTGCTGGCCGATCGGCAGCAAGCGCCCCAGGAATTGCCCGCCGCCACCTTGGACTATTGCCCGATCGACCCGGCCGATCGGGTGCAGCTCAGGGCCTCCCGATCGCCCCTCGGAGAGCCGCCCCATCCCGACCTTTGCGCCACTGAATACGAAGTTGATCCCACCTTTGTGGTCACCCTGCCCCAGGGCCGAGCCTGGACGGATCATTACACCAGCGCCATTTTTACCGAAACGGGCGCATTGGTTCAGGAACTCTCCCTCGGGAGCGTGGAGTTGGTGGCCCTGTCGGAGCAATTGCCGCCGCCGCGCCGGGTGGCGGGAACCGTGGCCCTGTTGTCGGTGGCCGGGGGGTCAATGTTTTGTCACTGGTTGCTGAATCTCCTGTCGCGGTTGCGGCTGTTGGCCGATGCGGGCTGGACGTTGGATCAGTTTGACTATGTGGCGGTAAATGAACAGGAATATCGCTACCAAACGGAAACCCTGGAACTGTTGGGCATTCCGCCCCAAAAGCTGATTATTAGCAATCCAGACGATCGCCATATTGTGGCCGATCGGTTGGTGGTGCCCTCTCGGGTCGATCGGGCCGCGCCTTGGATTTGCGACACCCTGCGGCAACTGTTTTTGCGACCTGCCATTATCCAGTCCGTGGCCCCGCACGATCGGCTCTATATCAGTCGTGATTGGGCCAAATATCGCCGCGTCGTGGACGATCGCCAACTCAGTGATTGGCTGGTGCGTCAGCATGGATTCAAAATCGTGCTGCTGGAAAGTCTGTCCTTTGCCCAACAGGTTTCCCTTTTGGCCCAAGCCAAGGTGGTAGTTGCGCCCCACGGAGCCGGCCTCACCAATCTGGTTTTTTGCCAACCGGGCACGATCGTCCTGGAACTGTTTTCACCGCGCTATGTGCCCAGCTACTTTTGGGAAATTGCCGACCTGATTGGCCTAGCGCACTATCACCTGGTGGGTGAACCCCTAGATCACTATCCCGATCCGGAGGCGATTTTGAACTATCGCTTCTCGGATCCCGGGGCTGATGGGATTTGGATTCCGTTCGATCGCTTCCAAACGGCCGTCAATCACCTGTTGACCGAGGGTTAACCCAGAGCGCCAATCCAGCGCCAACCTAGAACTGCTCGATCGCCCCAATCTCCCGCCGTTCTGCCGCCTTTCCCATCCTTCCTCCGCAAGCCTGCCCCCCCGATCGGGTGCATCCGGTTGTTGACTGCGACACTTTTTGAAAGTCATTTGCATTTAAAATAAATGCCAACTTTTGAAACTGCTAGCAATTCCTAATAATTCCATTCCTAAATTTCACCAAAAATCACTTATCTGACATGGCTCCTGGCATCTCTGACGGTGACTGGCGGGACTTGTGGCAAGCCAGCCGCCAGATGGCCCACCCCTTCAATTCCCAAGATTCCCCCGATTTCCAAGATTCTCCCGATTCCACCGATCCATTGACCCTACTAATCACGCCTGCGATGCAAGTGGTGCTGCAACAGATGCTCCATTGCCCCCACCACGGCGCGATGAGGCAGATGTATTTGGAAAGTAAGTTTGTGGAACTGTTGACCCTGTGGTTAGCTCAAGCGGAAGACCAAGGGGGAGCCGATCGACCCATCGCCGATCGCTCCCTGCCCCTGAAGGGATCTGACCTCGATCGGATCTATCAAGCGCGGGATATTTTGCTGCAACGGTTCCAGACTCCCCCGTCCTTGACGGATTTGGCGCGACAGGTGGGGCTAAATGACTGCACCCTGAAGCGGCAGTTTAAGCAGGTGTTTGGCAAAACCGTCTTTGGCTATTTACACGATTACCGCATGGAGCAAGCCCGCCGTTGGTTGCTTGATCGCCAGTGGTCTGTGACGGAAGTGGCCCGGCGAGTGGGCTACACCAACCTTTGCGCTTTCAGTACGGCATTTCGCAAAAAATTTGGCCTCAGTCCCCGATCGTTCCAGCGACAAGGCTGAAACTGATGGCCGGCCGAGGGTCAAGGGGCGAGCAAGGGACTGCCGCGCGATCGCCCCTTGACCCCAATTTCACTAAAAATTCCGTTTCGCCAAAGAAAAATTCCGTTTCAGCAAACTTTAGTCCCCCGTTCTGAGGTCGCAGCACCGTAAGATCATCTCGCCAATTAATTGAAAGTAGTTCTCAACTGAGAGGTTCGGCGGTGGCGCTCCACCGTCACGCTGGCTGGCGCGAGGGAATTGGTGCGGCTCGTGGACTGAAATTTGATGACTGGCAAACCCATGACCAAGGGCGCTTGAACAGTGGAAACGTCAGCTCAGAATAAAAAACGTCTGAAACATCAAGCTTGATCCATTTGCCTCCAGCCGCCGTAACCAGTAAGAAACTTGAACCCTTTGTTTTCATTGCTGTTTCGGTTTGACAAGCATCTCAGAATAAATTTTTGAAAAATCTCCTTGAAAATCAAAAATGAACCATTCATTGATGAGCATTAAGTGAGCATTTATTGGCATTTTTTGCAAAATTTGCAAGCAATTCGTTAATCAGGTGGGTGAAGGAACGATGCAAAAATTGGGTGAAATTTTGGTGGCGGCGGGAGCAGTTGCGGTTCCCCTCACATTGTTTTCAGTATTAGCGATCGCTCTGATCGTGGAGCGTGTAGTGTTTTGGTTTCGGGTGAATCGCCGACAAACCAAAGCGATTCGGGAAGTGCTGGATCTCTATGAATTTGATCCACTGTTGGCGGTAGAAAAACTCAAGCGAAATTTGGATTTACCCCTGGGGCGCATTTTCCTGGCGGCGGCTTCCTTGGATGAGGCGGAACCCGATGAAATTGCTCTGGCGATCGATGGGGCAACCCAAGCGGAAATTCCGGTTTTAAAGCGCTTTAACAACATTTTTGACACGATCATTACCCTGTCACCGTTGTTGGGATTGTTGGGGACGGTGTTGGGCTTGATTCAATCCTTCAGCTCCCTGAATTTGGGTGATGTGGGCGGTGCAAAAACCACCGCAGTCACCTCGGGAATCAGCGAAGCCTTGGTTTCTACGGCGTTTGGTTTGGTGGTGGCGCTGTTTACCCTGTTTTTTGCCAATACGTTCCGAGGCTTTTATCTGCGACAGATTGCCCTGATTCAGGAATATTCAGCGGAACTGGAATTGCGGCATCGGCGCTACTTGAAAAAGATGCAAACCAAACAGACGGGAGGAGCAACCTATGCGCAGGCGAACCATTGATGAACCGGACTTGCCGCCTCGGATTGAAATTGTGCCGATGATCGATGTGATCTTTGCAATTTTGACCTTTTTTATTATGTCTACGCTCTTTTTGGGGCGGTTTGAAGGGTTGGCGGTGAATTTACCGAAAGCCCAATCAGCCAAGCCCCAAAAGGTAATTCGGGCCACAGTTACCCTCGATCCGCAGGGCGGTTTATTTCTGAACAAAAATCCCGTGGCGATCGAGTCTTTAAGCACAGCCATTCGAGGGCTTCAGCAGTCGGGACAGGATTTAACGATCGTTCTGAATGCGGATGGTTCTGTGACGCACGATCGCGTGGTGGCGGTCATGGATCAAGTGCGCCAAGTGGAGGGGGCCAAACTGGCGATTGCCACCCAAAAACCCACCCAGCCCTAAGGAATTGCTCACCTGTTTTTGCCCGATAGCTTGATGGTTTAAATCTGCCTATGGACAGCTTGCAACTGATTGGTCAGCAGCGCCAAAAGGAATCTCGGTGGCTGAAACGGTTTCTGTTTGGCAGCGTTTGCGGGTCGATCGCCCTGCATGGGTTGGCCTGGGGGTGGCAGGTGCGGGATTGGTGGAGCGATCGCCCGGCAACCACCGATAGCGAAATGGAAGTGACCATTTCCAACGTCACGCCCGATCGCCCGTCGGAACCCCTGGCCACGCCTCCTCCGACTGACCCCGTGACCAAGCCGCAGCGCGATCGGGTTCCGTTGGCTCCCCAGAGTCAGGCTCCCTTGAAAGCGGGCGAAGACGCGCCCACCCGCAACCCCAATCCCACGGGCGATCGCGACCCGATCGCCCCGGGCACCAGCCCCACGGGAGATGCGCCGGCCATGGCCACAGGTACTGGCCCGATTAGCGATCCCAACGGCACAGGGGACGGGTTCGGCAATGCCAGCCAAGCCACCGGATTCACCTCGGGCGCACCGGATGGCGATCCCGAGGGCACGGGATCGAGCGATGGGGAACCGGCCGGCACGCTGGAGGGGCCGCCCGTGACCAGCCCGCCGCCGAGTCCGTCGCCCGCCCCCGCGCGATCGCCCGGCCAGCCCCAATGCGTGAGTTGTCCCCTACCGCGCTATCGGGGCACGGAAGCCAGCCCCCGTGTGGATCTGCGGATTCGTCCCGATGGCAGCGTGGAGGTGCGGTTGCGCCAATCCAGCGGCAACCCAGCGGTCGATCGCGAAACCCTAGAAGCGATGCGGCAATGGCGCTTTGACCCGCAAACCGTGCCGGAAGGTGGCCTGCGCCGCCCCATGCGCGTCACCTACGAAGAGGAGGGATCGCGGTTCCAGCGGGCCAACGAAGCCCGTCGCCGCGAAGAAGTGGAGCGTCGTCAGGCTGCGGAACAGGCGGAACGGCAACGGGCCGCCGATCGCCCCACAGAACAGCCTGCATCCACGGCCGATCGCCCCACGGAGCGGCCTACCGAACGGGCTCCAGAACGTACGGCGGAACAACCGGCCAGCCCCGCACCCGCAGCCTCTTCCCCAGCAGCAGTCCCCGCTGCCCCGGCTCCCACCGATCGGGAACCGCGCCCCAGCCGCTCCACTGCGCCCAGCAGCACCAGCGATCCGAGTCCTAGCCGGCCGGTGGCTCCGGAACCGGCCCGCCCCGCAGTGGTGGCCCCCGCCCGATCGCCCGTGGCCCCAGCGGAGCCGCCGGCCCGCAGTCCCGCCGCCGAGGCCCCGGCCGCGCCGGCCCGCCGCAGTCCGCGCCCGACCCGATCGCCCCGGCCCCGGCGATCGCCCCGGCCCACACAGGCGGCCCCAGCTCCTCAGCCTGCTCCGGCCGCCCCGGTTGCTCCCATTGCTCCGGAGCCTGCCCCCGCCAGTAGCCCCGCCGATTAGCGCGATCGAATACTGCTGATTTCCCGTCCCGGATCCACCGTTGCCTTGGCGTGATCCCCGATCGCGCTGGGCAGAATTCGGGTGCGATCGTGCTGGCTCAAGGGTTTGCCCGTTTTGAGTTTGTTGATTTTTGAACTTGCTGTTTTGAGTTTGTTTTAGGAAACCCCCATGAACTCCGCATCTCCCCTCTCCCTGTCGGTTTTGTTGGTGGCGATCGGGGCGCTGGCTGCTCCCGCCGGGGCTGAGTCAGTGCCGCTGGAGCCGCTCGATCGATTCCGCAGCAACGCCCCCGCCACGTCGGTGGAGTCCTGGCTGGCCCAAGTCGATCGCCCGGCCACCGTCACCCGCGTGGTAGTCACGCCCCTACCCGACGAGTTGGAAATTGCCCTGGAAACCCCAGCCGGTCAGTCGTTGCTGATTGATGCGAATCAGTTTCGGGCCGAGGGTAACCAACTGATCGCCGAGATCAGCAACGCCACTCTGGCGCTACCGGAGGGGGCAGAGTTCACCCAAGCCGACCCCACCGCTGAAGTGGCTTCAGTGCGGGTTTGGCAGATTGCGCCCGATCGAATCCAAGTGGTGGTGACGGGTCGTAACGGCTTGCCCACCCAGGACGTGACCTTGGCCACGGGTGACCTGGCCTACAGCCTGAACGTGGATGCTGATGTGCCCGAAGAAGAATTGGTGGTGACGGGGCAGGGATTGCCCAGTTACCGAGTTCCCAACGCCTCCAGCGCCACCGGCACAGACACCCCAATTTTGGAAACGCCTTTCTCGGTGCAGGTGATTCCCCAAGCGGTTCTGCGCGATCAGCAAGTGATCAACATCGAAGACGCGTTGAACAATGTGAGTGGCGTGGCTTTTGCCGGGAGTAATGGCAGCCGGGAAGCCAGTTTCAGCATTCGCGGATTCGGCAATCAATTTTCCACTGGGGCCCCGGTGTTGCGAGATGGGTATCGCATGTATGGGGGCTTTCAAGCCATTCCGGAAGTTGCCAACCTGGAACAAATTGAAGTGTTGAAGGGACCGTCTTCAATTCTGTATGGACAAATTGAACCGGGCGGCATCATTAACCTGGTTTCCAAGCAACCGCTTGATCAACCTTTTTATGAAGCAGAATTCCAGGCTGGTAGTGATGCTTTAGTGCGCCCCCGCATTGATTTCAGCGGACCCTTAACCAGTGATGGCAGTCTGCGCTATCGACTGAATGCTCTTTATCAACATCAATCACCTTTTCGGGACTTTGACACTGATATTAATCGATTCGCGATCGCGCCGGTTTTAGCTTGGCGAATCAGCGATCAGACTGACTTATCTTTCAATCTGGAATATATCCACCAAAAGGGGCCAGCAGACTTTGGCATTAGCCGCTTTGGGGATGGTGTTGCTCCCGTTTCTCGGGAATTTGTGATCAACAACCCCGATGATTCAATTACTACTGAATACTTGAATACCGGTTATCAATTTGAGCACCGCTTTAGTGACAATTGGAAAATTCGCAATGGTTTCCGCTACATCAACTACACCTATGACTACAGTGTTATCGCCTTGCCGATCATCGTGAATGATGCGGAGATCACTCGCTTTTATGCTGATCAAGATGGGGATGACCGCTCTTATACCGCGCAAACTAGTGTTATTGGGAACTTCAAAACTGGTTCCCTAGAACACCAAGCAACAATCGGTCTCGATCTCAACTATAGCGAGTTCGCGATCGAGACTTTGTTTGATACGGCTAATCCGAGCACGATCAACATTTTCAATCCGGAATATGAGCAAGTGCCCAAGCCCGATCGCTCGGATTTGCCGCTCTTTCAAGATGATGTCACAACCACCACTCGCCTAGGAATTTACCTGCAAGATCAGATCAAGCTAACCAATAACTTGATGATTATTGCCGGGTTGCGCTACGACACGATCGATAGCAAAACCGATCAAAAATTGACCGATGAAAGCAGCAGTTTCAACGCGGATGCTTGGACACCACGCTTCGGGATTTTATATCAGCCAATTCCTGAATTAGCCCTCTTTGCTAGCTATTCCCAGTCCTTTCGTCCCACGACGGCCACCAGTTCCAGTGGTGCAATTTTGCCCCCGGAAGAGGGCGAAGGATTTGAAGTGGGTGTGAAGGCCGAATTGTTCGATCGCCGCCTGCTTGCTACCCTCACTTACTTCGACATTGCCAAGCAAAACGTTGCGGTTTCAGATCCCGAAAATCCCCTCTTTTCTGTTGCTTCCGGTGAACAACGCAACCGAGGAATTGAGCTGGATCTGATCGGGGAACCATTACCCGGCTGGAAAATTTTGGGTTCCTATGCCTACATTGATGGCGAAGTTACTGAAGATACCAATGAGTCCTTAATTGGTAATCGGCCGGCTGGTTTGGCAAAGCATAAAGCTACTCTCTGGACAAGCTATGAAATTCAGTCCGGTTCCTTCAAAGGATTGGGCTTTGGGGTGGGCTTTGAATATGCGAGCGATCGCTATGGAAACCTAGCTAATGACTATCGATTGGGTGACTACCTGATTGGCAATGCAGCCATTTTTTACCAAAGAGATAACTATCGCTTTGCTTTGAATTTCCGAAACTTCACCGACGAAAACTATATCAAAGGAGCCACTGGAAATGAGGGTGGTATTGAAGTGGGCTCACCCTTCACAGTCACAGGATCAGCTTCAATTCGGTTCTAAATTATGTGGGGAATTATTTCAATCATTGTGTTGAAATAACTCTCTGCTTGATTGAGGTCAATTTGCAAACAATCACCCTTAATTGCTAATTGGATTCCTTTAGGAAACGTCCCATGAACCCCGCATCTCCTCTGTCTTTGTCGGTTTTGTTGGTAGCGATCGGGGCGCTGGCTGCTCCCGCTGGGGCTGAATCAGTGCCACCGGAGCCACTCGATCGATTCCGCAGCAACGCTCCCGCCACTTCGGTGGAGTCCTGGCTGGCCCAAGCCGATCGCCCGGCCACCGTCACCCGGGTGGTAGTCACGCCCCTGCCCGACGAGCTGGAAATTGCCTTGGAAACCCCGGCCGGTCAGTCCTTGTTGATTGATGCGAACCAGTTCCGGGCTGAGGGCAACCAACTGATCGCCGAGATCAGCAACGCCAGCTTGGCGCTACCGGCGGGCGCGGAGTTCAACCAAGCTGACCCCACCGCTGAAGTGTCTGCGGTGCGGGTTTGGCAGATTGCGCCCGATCGAATCCAAGTGGTGGTGACGGGTCGTAATGGTTTGCCCACCCAGGACGTGACCTTGGCTACGGGTGATTTGGCCTACAGCCTGAACGTGGATGCCAATGCACCCGAAGAAGAATTGGTGGTGACGGGGCAGCGATCGCCCAGTTACCGGGTTCCCAATGCCTCCAGCGCCACCGGCACAGACACCCCCATTCTGGAAACGCCTTTCTCAGTGCAGGTAATTCCCCAAGCCGTCCTGCGCGATCAGCAGGTGATCAACATCGAAGACGCGCTCACCAATGTCAGTGGCGTGTCCTATGCCGGGAGCAACAGCAGCCGGGAAGCGACGGTTAGCATTCGCGGATTTGGTAACCAATATCCCGCCACCGTATCGGTTTTGCGCGACGGCTATCGGCTTTATGGTTCTTTTCAAGCCATTCCGGAAGTGGCCAACCTTGAGCAAATTGAAGTGTTGAAGGGACCCGCTTCGATTTTGTATGGGCAAATTGAGCCGGGCGGCATTATCAACCTGGTTTCTAAGCAACCTTTAGCTGAGCCTTTTTACGAAGTTGAACTGCAAGGCGGTACTAATGAGTTGGTGCGTCCTCGGATCGACTTTGGGGGGCCTCTGACTGCTGATGGCAGCTTGCGCTATCGGCTCAACAGTTCCTATCTCCATCAAGCGCCTTTCCGCGACTTTGAAACCGACACCAATCGCTTTTCGATCGCGCCCGCTCTGGCTTGGAAAATTAGTGACCAAACAGACTTATCGCTCAACCTGGAATACATTCACCAAAAAGCACCGTCTGATTTTGGTCTGAGCCGATTTGAAGATGGGGTTGCGCCAGTCGATCGCGAGTTGATTATTACGGATCCTGAGGACTCGATTACAACAGACTACTTCAGTACCGGTTATCAATTCGAGCATCGCTTTAGCGATAACTGGAAAATTCGCAATGGCTTCCGCTATATCAGCTATGACTATGACTACAGCGTGGTGGCGCTGCCGCTGACTGCTAGCGGCCCTAGGGTCACTCGTTTCTATGCTGATCAAGATGGTGAGGATAAATCCTACACCTTGCAAACCAGTCTTGTGGGTAATTTCAAAACAGGATCGATCGCCCACCAAGCCACCATTGGTCTTGATCTGAATCGGAGTGAATCGCGAATTGTCACGCTGTTTGATCGCTCAAAACCGTCAATTATCAACATTTTTGACCGCAATTATGATGCGGTGGTTCGTCCCGATCGCTCCTCATTGCCACCGTTTAATGATGACCTGACCACGGCCAATCGTCTCGGATTTTATCTTCAAGACCAGATTAACCTCACCGATAATCTGATCGTGGTGGCTGGTCTGCGCTATGACACGATCGGCATTGAAACAGAAGATCAATTGGGTCGCCGAGAGGGCAACAATACCGAACTCAACTCTTGGACACCTCGCCTCGGAATTCTGTATCGTCCCATTCCCGAACTATCACTATTTGCCAACTATTCCCAGTCATTTCGCCCCACAACTTCGACTGGCGCGGATGGTTCAATCTTGAAGCCCGAAGAAGGTGAAGGATTTGAAGTGGGCGTGAAGACTGAATTGTTCGATCGCCGCCTCCTGGCCACCCTCACATACTTCGATATCACCAAGCAAAATGTGCCGGTGACTGATCCAGATAATCTCCTGTTTTCGATTTCTTCAGGAGAGCAACGCAATCGCGGCATTGAGTTTGACTTGATTGGTGAACTGTTGCCCGGTTGGAAGATTTTGGGATCCTACGCCTATATCGACAGCGAAGTGACTGAGGATACGAATGAGTCTCTGATTGGGAATCGACTGTATGGCATTCCTGAGCACAAAGCCACCCTTTGGACAACCTATGAAATTCAGTCTGGTTCTCTCAAGGGATTGGGCTTTGGGGTGGGTTTTGAATATGCGAGCGATCGCTACGGCAACCTCGCCAACGACTACAAAATTGGGGACTATTTCATCGGCAATGCTGCCATTTTCTATCAGCGAGATAACTACCGTTTCGCCTTGAACTTCCGGAATTTCACCGATGAAACCTACATCAAATCCACAGTAGGAAGCAACACCGGTCTAGAAGTGGGCACACCTTTCACGGTCACTGGATCGGCTTCCATCCGGTTCTAGTTTTGGGTCTCAACTTTGGGGTTGATTGCCATTGTGCAATCTCCCCTTGTTCTGTCTCAACCCATGCTTGAACCCACAGTTCAACCACAACACAAACCATTCTTCAAACCCAACCAGGATCATGCATAAAACCTACGCGATCGCCCTGCTGAGTCTGAGTTTGATCACCGCTTGCCAATCGGGATCAGCCAACCAATCCACAGCCAGCAATAACGCACCAGTAACCACCCCCAGCAGCAGCCCGATCGCCCCGGCTGATCCGAGTGCCAAGCATTTTGATGAAGCCCTTTATGCTTTGGCTTATCCCGAAGTGAACGAGCAAGTAAAAGCTGGCAAGTTTGCATCCCCACTCGCCCACTATCAAGCGGTTGGACAGTCTGGAAAAGATGCCAATGGCGAGGCGATCGCGGGCTTTTTTATGGGCACAGGCGGCAACGATACCATTTCCGGATTTGGGCATCACCCTCATATCTCAGGGGTGGCATTTGAGATTGTGGCTGACAAGGGCGGTGAGTTGCCGATTCGCCCCAAAACTTTGGGCCAAGGGGAGGTCGATCGCCTGGTCGGTCAACCCGGTTCTGAAGATGAATTTATTGTGGGCAGTTTGATCACCCCGGCTAATCCCAAGTCTGCGCCTTTTTATGTGGGTAAGGGTGATGCAGACTATGCCCAAATTGATAATTTCAAACCCGGCGAGGACACAATTTTACTTGCAGGGAAGCCAGAAGATTACAGCCTGCAACCCCAGGATAAAACCCTGCGAATTTCAACTAAAAGCGGTGATTTGGTGGCGATCGTGCAAGGGGTCGATCGCCTCACGGTAGGCGATGTCGTGGCCGATTACGGCATTTTCATCCTCAAGTAGATTTTCAAAATTGGTTTTTCAACTGGATTGGAATCCGAGAGGACTATGCAAGCTCGCCAGATTCGATCGATCCTGTTTCCGCTGCATCGCTACTTGGGCTTAGTTGTTGGGTTGATTCTGATCGTTGTGGGGGTGACGGGGAGCCTGTTGGTGTTTTCCCATGAGTTGCAAGATCGGCTGGTCGTTGAAAAATTCGGCGCGATCGCCCCCCAATCAACCCTCGTCAGCATTGACCAAGTGTCCAACGCTGCCCAAGCCTTTGCCCAACAGTTACCGGGCTCCAGCATTAATGGCATTTTGTTTCCCCAACATCCCGGTCAACCTTACCAAGTTCGTCTCTGGAAAGGTGATCAACTGATCCAGCTTTTTATCCATCCTCATAGCGGAAAGGTGCTAGGAACCCTCTCAGAGCAAGATAGCTGGATGAACTGGATTTTGCGACTGCATTATCAGTTGCTGTCCGGCACAACGGGGCTAATTATTGTTGGTATTTCAGGGTTTTTCATGACCATTTTGGGGATTACTGGCATTGCACTTTGGCCCGGTTGGCGACGGTTGGCAGCGGGTTTCAAAATTAAGTGGGATGCGCACCCGAAGCGACTGAATTTTGATCTTCACAAGGTTGTGGGTATCATTGCTGCTGTTTTTTTAGTGCTGACCGGATTCACGGGGTTTTGCTGGAATTTCTATGCCCAATCAACGGCGGTGATCAAAGCGATTACCTTCACCCCTGCGGAGCCGGTTTGGCAATCCAAGGTGTTGCCCAATCAAAAATCCTTGCCTTTGTCGGAACTGTTGGCGCGATCGAACCAAGCATTACCCGGAGCTGCCACAACGTTTATCGCACTGCCCAGAACGCCGGATGGGGTGGTGCGGATTGGCAAGCGTCAAGCCCACGAACCCAGTTCCTACGGCCAAAGCAATGTGATTCTGGATGCCTACAGCGGTCAGGTGCTGCGGGTGAATGACAGTCGGCAGGCGGCCTTGGGCGATCGAATCTTGAACAGCTTCGGGCCGCTGCACTTTGGTACGTTTGGTGGTTTGTGGACGCGCTGGCTCTATGTGCTGGTGGGCCTGTCCCCGATCGCCCTGTTTTGGACGGGCGTGAAGATGTGGCAACATCGCAAGCGATCGCCCGCTATGGCAATCCTCCCAAGCGATCGCCCTAGCCCTTGACCCCCATCCACCGCCCCGATCGCCTCCTTTGCAAAAGTTTTGTCCCAAAGAAGGGTTGCTTCCCGCCCAAGTTGGCGATAATGGGAAAACCATTGCTAACTCAGCGCAGGAGCCGCGCCCGCATGAGCAACACTGAGCCACTTCCCGCAAGCAAGCTGGTTCAATGGTGGGAATCGCTCTCGCCGCTATCACGGTTTCTATTCTTTGCCCTGGCTGCTCCCCTGACCGTGCTCAATGCCTGGGCCTTGGCCACGATTTTTGGCTACTTCCAATCATTGCTGGGGGTGTTGTTGGTCACGGCTTTGCTGGCCTTTTTGCTGAACTATCCCGTCAACTGGCTCGCGGCCAAAGGGGTGAAGCGAGGGCTGGCCGCCGTAGTGGTGTTTTTGGTGGCCCTGTCGATCGTCATTGGCGTGGGCGTGACCCTGGTTCCGCTGGTGGTGGCCCAGGCGCAACAATTGGTGGCGCGGCTGCCGGAATGGATTGACTCGGGCCAGCGCCAACTCATGATGCTGAATGAGCGAGCCGACTTGTTTGGTTTGCCCATCAGCTTAGATGGGGTGATTTCCCAGCTCAACGATCGCCTCAAAACCGAACTCCAAAGCATTGCCGGCCGCACCCTCAACTTGGCCCTAAATGTCACGGTGGTGACGGTGGTTCGGTTGTTGGATGTGGTGCTAACCATCGTCCTCACCTTCTATTTGCTGCAACACAGCGAAGAAATTTGGGAGAGCTTGATTGCTTGGCTACCCGATCGGGTTCAGCAGCCCTTTTCCCGCACCCTGCGATCGAGCTTCCAAAACTACTTCATTGGGCAAATCCTCACGGCCACCTGCTTGGGCCTGGGGCTAACCACCATGTTTGTGTTGCTCAAAATTCCCTTTGGCCTGCTCTTTGGCCTAACCATTGGGTTGATGGCCCTGGTTCCCTTTGGCGGCTCCGTGGGCATTGGCACGGTCATCTCCCTGATTGCCCTCCAAGATATTGGCCTGGCCCTGCAAGCCTTGGCCGCGGCCCTGATTGTGCAGCAAGTGGTGGAAAACCTGGTGGCTCCTCGGGTGTTGGGCAGTGTGACGGGCCTGAACCCCTTTTGGGTGTTTGTGGCCATCCTAACTGGCGTGCGTGTGGGCGGCCTGTTGGGCGTGGTGGTGGCCGTGCCCATGGCTGTGTTGCTCAAGGAAGCCTTGGCGAATTTGCGGGCCCAAGATCCAACCCCCGGGGCTGTGAAATCTCTGCCTGAAGTGGAACCGGAATCCCCATCTGTGGGTATTGCGGCGGCGGCTCCTTCCCCGGTTACGGAATGCGATTGATGCTTTTGATGAATTCATCATTTCTCATATCAAAAACATCAATTTCAGTTGCTTTTAAATCAATGATTTTGAGTGCCATTCAATGGTATCGATCGTGAAGAAGTCGGGTAGGCTAATTTGCTTGCTCTCTTAAGATTGAGATCGTAAAACTGAACAGAAGACCAATAGCCAAGCTTGTTATGTCCTGTTCAGTTGCCCTGATCTTGATTGGGTTCCAAAACGACTATTTTGCTGCTGATGGGATCCTGCGGTCTGTGATTGACCAGGCTGTTCCAGTCGATCGCATCCTGGACAGTACGGTACAAGTGGTGCGCGGGGCGATCGCCCATGGGGTTCCCACCATTGCGACCCCCATTTTTTTCACCCCCACCTATGAGGAATTGCTGGATCCCGTTGGTATCCTTAAAACCGTCCGCGACGTGGGAGCCTTCCAAGCAGGGCAAAAAGGTGCAGAAATGGTTGAGGCCCTCCTGCCCTTTCACGATCAAATTTGGGTTGTGCCCGGAAAGCGGGGTTTAAATGCCTTCACGGGAACCTCGTTGCATGAGCTGCTCCAAAAAAATCAAATCACCCATATTGTGCTGGCCGGTGCGGTCACTTCCGTTTGCATTGACTCCACCGGTCGGGCGGCCCACGAAAAGGGCTATCGCGTGTCAGTTTTGGCCGATTGCACCTGTGCCAGAACCCAATTTGAGCAGGAATTTTACTTAGAAAATGTGTTTCCCCTCTATGCCAATGTAATTTCTGCTGAGTCTTTTCTTGAGTCTTTGGCGGATGTCTGAAAAGTGTTTTGAGATACCGAGCTAGGGGCTAGCAGTTGGCAAAGGAGCTTGCGCATTCTGTGTTTGCTGGTGACTGGAGCTTGCAGAGTATCCATTTGGGCTTTTCAGACATCCTCTTAGGTAAAACAGGATAATGACTGATTTTAATAAAAGTGATGAGCTAAACACCCAAATTCAATACCGACTCATTGAAAGACTCGCGGAATCAGAGCGCCGCTATCGAACCCTAGTGGAAAACCTGAGTGAAATTGTTTTTAAGGTTGATCATTTGGGTCAAATTACCTTTTTAAATCCAGCTTGGACGAAGATTCTCGGCTTTCCGATTGATTTGTGCTTAGGCAAATCCCTGGCCCAGTTTATGGATGAAACTGAGCAAGCGGGCTGGCAAACGATGATGGCTAACTTAGATCATTCCGCCACTTTGCGACAGGAGCTTCACTTTCGAGATCATACTCAGAAGACAGTTTGGTTAGAAATTACGATTCAGCCCCGTGGCGCTGATGGTGAATTTTCAGGATCTTTAACGGATGTGACCGATCGCCACCAGGCTGAGCAATTGCTGCAACGGATGAACACAGAACTCGAAAAACGGGTTGCCCAACGAACGCAAGCTCTGAATGCAGCTAATCAAAAGTTACAAGCCACGATCGAGCGGCTTCAGCAAACCCAATGCGATCTGGTGCAGTCTGAAAAAATGTCGGGTTTGGTGCAGCTTGTGGCTGGGGTTGCCCATGAAATTAATAATCCCGTGAACTTTATCCATGGAAATTTGGAGTATTTAGAAGAATATTTGCAAACACTAATTCAAGCCTTAGAGATTCATCAACCCCATGACTTGAAAACGGCTGCGGTGATTCCATCACTCACCGAAACCATTGATTTAGAATTTTTGAAAGAGGACTCTCAAAAAATCATCAATTCGATGCGCACGGGGACTCATCGCATTCGGCAAATCGTTTTAGATTTACGAAATTTCTCGCGAATTGATGAATCTGAGCTAAAAACCATCAGTGTACATGAGGATATTGATGGAATTCTCAAAATCTTAAATTACCAACTAAAAGCCAAGCTGCAATCAATTTCTATTTCCAAAAATTATGGTCAATTGCCTTTAGTTGAATGTTATCCTCGATATCTAAATCAAGCGTTAATGAGTATTTTAGAAAATGCGATCGATGCGATCGGGGAAGCTGTTAAAAAAGCAGACTCAAAAATTATTATGCCTAGCAGTTCCACCTATTTTGGGACAATTGAAATTAGTACCTTTGTTCTGGATAGCCAATGGATTGCGATTGAAATTGCTGATAATGGGATCGGAATTCCGCTACTGATTCAGGGCAAAATTTTCAATCCTTTCTTCACTACTAAGGATGTAGGTAAAGGAACTGGAATGGGACTGGCCATTAGCTATCAAATCATTACGGAAAAACATCGAGGGAAACTCAGTTTCCGATCGCAATACGGCCAGGGCACAACTTTCACGATCCAAATTCCAATTCAGCAAATCAATTTGGCGGATTCACCCGCGCAGGAGTCGGCGAATTCCCAACGCTAGAACGTTCGGCCTAGGCTTTGGGGGTGGCAAGCTGGGCCTGGAGGGGGCGGGCGTTGGTTCCCAATCGGGTTTGCAACTCGGTGAGCAGGGCGGGGGCGATCGCCTGGGGTTCTGGAAACAGCAACCAAGTCACCCCTTCGGAACAGGGGGGCGTGGTGAGGGAGCCTTGGTAGTGGTAGAGCGATCGGGGGATGGGGGGCAACAGGTTGGCGGGGTTCCCTTGCCAAGCACGATCGAGGCTGGTTCCGAGGGCGATCGGCGCGCGGGCTAATAAGTCTTGCAACAGTTGGGGGGCGGCTCGATCGAGCTGGGAAGCGGTGGACTGGGTTGGCGCGGCCGTTAACCAAAGGCCCAACACCAATAGGGATCCGGCCCGATCTCGGTGGACAAAATGCACTTCTGCGGGAAAGGTGCGACCGGCGCGGTGATGCTCGCTGGGGTGGTGAAAGTGGAATTGCAAGAGGTCATGGGGTCGATCGCCCAGATGCAAGGTGCAAGTGCCGGGCGGGCAGTCCACAAAGATCGATCGCCCCGTGTTGCGAGCCGTCAGGGGTACGGATTGGTAATCTAGCCGCAAATCCACGGGCCCAAGCTGTTTCTGGGCAGCCAGATCGATCGGGGATTGGCGCTGACCGAGGCCACAGGTCGCAAAGGCAGGATCCAGCTCGCTCCAGTGGTTGGGGCCGGTGGGGCCGTCATAGCTCCAACGGGTGGCGGCCCGAACGGGGTGATCGCCAAATCCAGCCCAACCCCCAAGGGCCCCGCCCAGCGCGAGGGATCCTTGCCACAACCACTGACGACGTTTCATGGCTTGCTCTTGACTTCTGAATGGCCCGATTTCTAGTTCCCGATTCCCAATGTTCAGGAACCAACGTTCAGGAACCAGTTCCCAAGCAAAAGGAGCGATCACCGGGGCGATCGCTCCCTCTAGGATAGGCAGCGGATCTAGTCGTCGTCGAACTCGTCGAGGGGCGCTTCCAAATCGTCCGGCTCGCGGAGATCCACAAGATCCGATTCTTCCGGCTCCTCAGCCCCGTAGCTAAAGGTCAGATCCGAATCATCGGCTTCGTCCTCATCGTCCACCAGCGCATCAAAGTTGGACTCGGCCCCGCCACTGACGGCCACCAAGTCAATCTGTTGGCGGTAGTAGTCCACGCCGCGCACTTCCACTTCCACACGGCCCCCGAGGGCGTATTGGCGGCGGCTCTTGCGACCAATCAACATTTGCTGGCGCGATCGATACTCGTACCAGTCGTCCTTGAGGGAGGACACATGCACCAGCCCTTCAATGCCCAAGGCCTCTAGTTCCACAAAGAAGCCGTAGGACTGCACGCCCACGATCGGTCCGCTGAAGGTTTCGCCAATTCGGGCCCGCATGGCGGCGGTTTTGCGGAGGCCGTGGCTGTCGGCGGCGGCTTCTTGGATCAATCGTTCCCGATCGCTCAGCAGCCAGGCCGCACTGGTGATCGAGGCTTCCAACTCCTGTTGATCTTCCGTGGGCAACAGGTTCCAGCCGATCGCCCCATGGCAAGAACTGTGGTGCAAATTCACGCCTTCTTTGCTGCGGGCCGTGCGTCGATCGCGCCCCTTGGCAAAGAGGGTGTTCAAGCTCCGTTGCACCAACAGGTCTCCGTAATGGCGGGTGGGCGCATTGAGGGTGGTGTAAACCGGCAGGGCCAAACCAAAGTGGGAGCGGGGTTCGTGGCTGTAAGCGGCTGGCTTCAGGGCTTCCACCAACAGACGATTCAGGATTTTGCGGGTGTCGCCGTCGGTGGCCTGTTGCAGCCACTGTTGCACATCGCGGGGGGTCACTTGATCCGGCTGCTCTAGGGTCAGCTCCAAGCCCAGGTTGCCGGCCAACCGCAGGGTTTCCTGCACATCCCCGGGACTGGGGGCCGCTTGCACTCGGTAGAGCGTGGGCACTTGCAGGGCTTGCAGATGGCTGGCCACCACGGCATTGGCGGCGATCGTCACTTCCGCTAACAGGACACGGGCTGTGGGGGCAATCCCGATCGGGGCGATCGGCGCACCGGGCACATCCTCGCGATCAAACGAGGTTAGCCCTCGGTAACCGCTCAGATCAAACCCGCCTCGGCTGAGCCGCTGTCCCCGCAGGGCCGCCGCCAGGGTTTTCAGTTGGGTCAACAAATCCCCGATCGCGGGGGCTTGGGGCAACTCCGGATCCGCCTGGTTGCCGTCCAAGAACGCATCGAGCTGGGCTTCCGTCAGGGTGGCATCGGCCCGCACCACACTGGGATGAATTTCAAACTCCAGTAATTCACCCTGATCATTAAAGGTCAGCAGCACGGAAGTGGCCAGGCGATCGCACCCTAGACCCAAGGAACCATGGCGTGCGTAAAGATCTGCCGGGAACAGCGGCAACCATTGGGCCCCCAAGTCGGCCGCCACACCCCGCCGCCGGGCTTCGCGATCGAGCGGTGAATCCGGTTCCACATAGTGAGCCACATCGGGCACATGCAGCCCCAACCGCATATGGCCCGCCGGGTTGGTTTCCAAGGTAATGGCCCGATCGATCACCGGGGGCAGCTCTCCGGCCGTGGCGGTCACCGTTGCCACCGTCAGCAGCGATCGCAAATCCAACCGTCCTTGAATGGCGCTCGCCTTCAAGCTGTCCGCCGGAGCTGGTAACGCCGCCGCCGCCGCCAAAACCTCCTCCGGGAAGCTTTCATGTAGCCCATACTTACAGACCACAATGTCGGCCGGAGCCGCCGCGTCCGCATCGGCCCCCAACACCTTGATCACGCGGCCCAAGGGCGGCAACTGCCCGATCGGGTAACGAACAATTTCCACGCTCACCAGGTAGTTGACGATCGCGTCCAAGTCCACCCCGCTGGTGTCCAGTTCCACCCGGAACAGCAATCGATCGTCCAAAGGAGCTGCCCGAAAAATCCCGTCCTCGCCCTTTTCCACCCGGGCCAACAGGGACGAATTGGCCCGATCGAGCACCAGCTCCAC
Source organism: Limnothrix sp. FACHB-881 (assembly GCF_014698135.1). Lineage (NCBI taxonomy): Bacteria > Bacillati > Cyanobacteriota > Cyanophyceae > Pseudanabaenales > Pseudanabaenaceae > Limnothrix > Limnothrix sp. FACHB-881. Next base: position 265,900 of record NZ_JACJSN010000003.1, on the reverse strand, counting down.
ATGGCCCTCGGGACTGCGCCGCCGACTGCGACCGCCGCCCTCTTTGATCACCTTCACCAACACCCGATCGCCATTCCAGGCATGATTCAGGTGACATTCCCGCACATAGACATCTTCCGCGTCGTCGTCATCCTGAATGGCAAAGCAAAACCCCTTGCTAGAGCAACGCAGCTTGGCCTCAAACATGCCCTCCTGTTCCAACCGGCGATAGCGACCGCGCTCCTTATTCAAAATCCCCAACTTTTCCAGTGCGTCCAGGGCAATCTGAAGCTGGCGATTGCCGCGTCCTTCGCGAGTGCCCAACTTTTGTTCAAGAACCTTTGGCGTGAGCGACTTTTCTGAGGTAAAGCTCGCGAGTAGGGAAGCGATCGAAAATTCCATGAAGCGCGTCAACCTCCGGGCACAGAGAATGGGATGGGGCGAATGAGGCGCGAGCGACAGCCATCACAGTGCTGCGAACAGCATTGTTGAATGCCATGAACATTAACCGTACTGACGACGATCCCTATGCCTCTGGAGCGTTGCTGGTCGGGGCCCGTCGCATCGATCGGGCGGGAAATCCACAAGCGTCACTCGAGCTAGGGCCGGAAGGGTTCCGCATTGGGTGCTGCAAGATCTTGAACCGGCAAGATCGAAGTTGCAGCGTTGTGGCATTGGGAGGGGGTGGTCGATGGGAACCCTCGTCCAAAGACACTCCAAACACCAAATCAATGCAGGAACACACTGGAGGGAGCGGCTGCGCTCGGGCCCATCTACGCTAGAGCGTGGCGTGCACCTTGTCAATCATTGACACGCGGGTTACCCTAGCCGCACGATCGCCGCCATCCCCCCGTTTGCTCAGCCCGCCCACCTAACCGAGATCGGTTTGTGCCATGTTTGCCGAATTCCGTGCCCGTTATCCCAACGGCAGCCTCACATCCGAAATCATTGAAGTGAATCAGGGAAAGTTTATTGTGCGGGCGGCCGTCACCCTGGAAGGCACGGTGTTGGCCACGGGGTTTGGCGCTTCGGAGCAACTGGAGGAAGCCGAGGATCGGGCCCGGTTGCGGGCCCTGGAAGCGGTGGGTTTGTTTTTGGAACCAGCCGATCGGGGGCAGGCCCAACTGATCAGCAGCACCCCTGCTTATCAGCTTCCGGCCGCCTTGTCGGTGGTGACCCCAATTGCAGCCCCCATCTCGACCCCGATTCCGGCTCCCCTGGCCGCGCCGATGGTTGATGTGGTCAGTGACCGATTTGATGATCGATCGCCCGATCGATTTGACGGTCGATCGGGCATGGATCCAACCCTGGATCCAACCCTGGAATCCACATCGCCCGGCTATGAGGATCTCTACGAGGTTGAGCATGGGGCGAGCGACCCCTTGCCGACCATGGAACCAGAATGGCCCCCAGAGCCGGAACCAGAGCCAGCCCCGGCTCCTGCCCCCAAGCGATCGCGCCGTGTCGCCAGCCCGCCTGCGCCCACCCCTATCCCTGTGCCCACGCCGGCCCCTGCGCCCGCGCCCGCGCCCGCACCCACGGACTTATCCGACGCGATCGCCCAAACAGACGTGTTGATGAAGCGTTTGGGCTGGAACAAGCAACAGGGCGTGGAATATTTACAAATGGCCTTTGGTAAGCGCACCCGGGCCCAACTGACCGATCGGGAACTGTTGCAGTTCTTGCAGCACCTGCAAACCCTAGCCGATGACCCGGACTTTTAGGGCCCGACTGGCAAGGCTTGGGGCCCAAAGGCCATGAGCTATAACCAGGAAACTGGCGAGACATCGACAACGCCATGACCCAGAAACCATGACCCAGAAACCATGACCGATCGAGCAATGCGAGCACCACGTTGGTTGGTTTGGGGATCGATTGGGCTAATCACCATTGGCTGCCTGCTGCGATTTTCCGGTTTAGGCCAGTTCCTGCCTTGGTATGACGAACTGGCGACATTGCAGCACATCGCCGTCCAATCGGAATTGGATCTCACCCAACTGTGGCAGGGGCGCGAACAGGTTTTGGCCGACCTATGGCACAGCCTATCGACAAAACCCCAAAAGACCACCTGGGATATGGTCACATCCCTCGCCAATCACGATGCCCATCACCCGCCCCTGTATTACCTGTTTGTGCGCGTCTGGGCCGACTGGTTTGGCAACACGATCGTCAGCCTCCGCACCGCCACGGCGATCATGGGGGTGATCCTGCTGGCCAGTGTTTTTTGGCTCCTGCGGCAACTGAGCCAGCGTCCCAGCCTGCCTTGGGTGGGCACGGTGTTGGTAGCCCTGTCTCCCTTGCAAATTCTCTATGCCCAGGAGGCGAGGGAATATGTGATCTGGCTGATTTTTTTTGTGCTGTCCAGCGGATTTTTAGCCCGATCGCTGCGTCATTCCACCTGGCCCCACTGGTTGCTGTATGGAATAACCCTCACCCTGAATTGGTATAGCCATTTGCTGGGGGGGTTTGTGCTGCTGGGCCATGGCCTTTGGGTTGGGGTTTGGCTGTGGCGATCGGGCGATCGGAACTGGCGACGGGCAATCCCTTGGGCGATCGCCGCCGTTGGAACCCTGCTGGCCATTTCTCCTTGGATTTGGGTGCTCTATCGAGTCCAAACCCAATCAGCCGCCTCCCTGGCCTGGCTCAGTCAGGCGGGCCCCCCAGGAATTCACCGTTGGGCAGCCCTGCGGGCCTTTGCCGCCACCCTGTGGGATAACCAACCGAATCTTTGGGCTTCCTTCCCAACGGCGACCGATGTTCCCTGCCTGCTGGTGACCCTGTGGATGATTGTGGCCTTGGTGGGATGTTGGCGATCGGGAGAACCCTTGCTCAAGGGGTTTGTTCTCAGTGCAGTGGCCCCGTTCCTCTTGCTGGTCTGGCTGCCTGCGATTGTGATGGATCGAACGATGGCTTCCATCATTCGCTACCAGTTCCCCTTGCTCTTGGGGATGCAAGTGGTGTTGGCCAACTGGATTGTCACGACCTGCGAGCAAATTACCCCAAAGCCTGTCCAAGAATGGCCCCAGCCCCTATCGTTCTATCTATTTCGCTGGCGCTGGATGCCCCACTGTTTTGCGGCGCTGTTGGCGATTTTGCTGCTGGTTGCTAACCTGAACGCCGCCAGAGCACGCTCCTGGCAATTGTCCTGGTGGAGCAAGGGGGGAACCGTTTCTGTCGAAATTGCCAAAGCCCTGAAAGAAATTGATCGCCCCCTGTTGGTGATGACCGATATCCCTGGGTATTCCCTTTCCGCTTTGGCCTTGAGCCACGCCAGCGATCGCCTGAAATCTCGCGGTGTTACTGTTTGGCTGGCTCCCAGTTTTCAAGGCTTGAACTGGCCCGATCGCCCCAACACCTTTTTGTTTAGTCCATCCCCCGATCTCCGCCAGGCGATCGAGCAGCGGGGTCAGCGGTTGGTTCCCTTTGGGGCCAGTTGGTGGAATCTGTGGCGTTTGGAATCCTCCACCCCCGATCGCCCCGCGCCCGATCGTCCCTCAACTTAGCCACTAGCCACTGTCGATCGCGCTGAATTTGCTGGACTGGTCTCGCTCAACCCGCTCAAATTCAACCCGTTCAAATTCAACCCGCTCAAACTCAACCCGTTCAAACCGGCCGAGCCGGCTTCGGAACCATGGATCAATCAGGGATGCCCGTTACTGCCTCGATCGAGTCGTCACCATCGGCCCCTATGCCCGATCAACGCGATTCGGTGGCTCAGCCCACTCAACCGAAACCGGTCGATCAAGCCATTGACGGTGAAATTGTGACCGTTCGCCCCGACGCGGAAACCCTCACGCGCCAGCGATTGCCCTACTTTGTGGGCATTTCAGAAGCCACCGCAGGATCCCGGGGCATTTCCCTGAACCTGGTGATTATTCCGCCCGGGGGGGCAGCCGAACCCCACTTCCATCGGGACTATGAAACAGCGATTTATCTGCTCCAAGGACGGGTTGAAACTCGCTATGGCAAAGGGCTGAAACAATCGATCATCCACGAGGCGGGCGACTTCATTTTCATTCCCGCTGGCGTTCCCCACCAGCCCCACAACCTCAGCACCAGCGAACCGGCCCAAGCGTTGGTGGCCCGCAATGACCCCAACGAACAGGAAAACGTGGTGCTCTATGACCCGGCGGCGGATCAGGATACGGATTAATTGGCGTTAGTTGGCGCGTTAATTGGCGTTAATGGGAGCCGCCGCCTGTGGAATTCGGAAACCGTTGTTTAACCCAAACAGGTACAGTAGAAGCCAGTGTTACAAAGCTGTTACAGGCTGGGCAATTCACAGGCAAGAAAACAATGGGCGCGGCGGTTTCCCTGCAAAACGTACAAAAAATCTATGGCGATCGCCCCGTGGTGAACGATCTCAGCTTTGAGATTCAAGCGGGAGAAATGTTTGGGCTGCTGGGCCCCAACGGCGCGGGCAAGTCCACCACCATTCGGATGATCACCACCCTCACTCGCCCCACGGCTGGACAAATTCAGGTGGCGGGGTTTGATGTGGCTCGCCAAATGCAGCAGGTGCGGCAACAAATTGGCGTGGTATTGCAACAAACCAGCGTGGATGGCGATTTAACCGTTTGGGAAAATTTGGAATTTCACGGCCGGCTGCACCACATTCCCGCCAAAGAGCGCCAAGGGCGGATCGATCGCTGGTTGGACTATGTGGAACTGGGCGATCGCCGCGATAGTCTCGTGAAAACCCTGTCGGGCGGGATGAAGCGTCGGTTGCAAATTGCCCGCGCCCTGTTGCATGAGCCGGAAATTTTATTTTTGGATGAGCCAACGGTGGGGTTGGATCCGCAAACGCGCCGCCGTCTGTGGGAAATTATTCGCGACCTCAATCGCGGTGGTATGACGATGCTGCTGACGACGCACTACATGGACGAAGTGGAGTATCTGTGCGATCGCATCGGCATTATGGACGCGGGCCAACTGATTGAGCTGGGAACGCTGCAAGATTTGCGCACCAAACATGGGGAAGGATTGGTCATGAAACAAACGGCCGATCGCTGGGATTACAAATTCTTCCCCACCCTTTTGGAAGCGAATCAATATTTAGATTCCCAGGCAGTGAAAACCGGGTTGATGGTGCGTCCATCGAACCTAGAGGATATCTTTGTGGAGCTGACAGGCCGCCAACTGGATTAACTGGGGGCAACCGCGCATGGAAATTGATCAAACCACTCCCCAGACTTTCGGTTCCAAAGCATCGCCCTGGAAAACCCTGGCTCAATATGTGCTTTTGGGGGCGATCGCCCTGGTGATGTTGTTGCCCTTGCTCTGGCTGATGGGCACATCTTTGAAGTCGCCCACGGAAGATATTTTTTCCTTTCCGCCTCGGCTGATTCCCGCCGCGCCGACCTTGGAAAATTTTGTCAAAGCCTGGACGAGCGCCCCCTTTGCGCAATATTTGCTCAACAGCACCCTGGTGGCAGGGTTAACCGTGGCGTTGAACTTATTGATCTGTTCCTTGGCGGCCTATCCCTTGGCGCGGTTGTCGTTTAAGGGACGGGAATGGATTTTTAGCGCGATCGTGGCCACCATTGCCATTCCCTTCCAAATTGTGATGATTCCGCTCTATATTTTGGCGGTGAATTTAGGGCTACGAAATAGTTTTATTGGCTTAATTTTCCCGGCGATCGCCTCGGCCTTTGGCATTTTTTTGATGCGCCAGGCCTTCATGGGCGTGCCGAAGGATTTGGAAGAAGCGGCCCGAATTGATGGCTGTTCTGAGTTGGGAATTTGGTGGCATGTGATGTTGCCATCGGTGCGGCCGGCGCTGATTACCCTGGCAATTTTTGTGTTTATTGGGGCTTGGAGCGATTTTCTCTGGCCGCTGCTGATTTTGGATGACCCGAATTACTACACATTGCCACTGGGGGTGGCGCGGTTGTCGGGCACGTTTTCCCTCGACTGGCGCTTGATTGCGGCGGGTTCAGTCATTTCGATCGCCCCAATTTTGGCTTTCTTTTTGGTGATGCAAAACTACATTGTGCCCAGCGAAACGGGCAGTGGCGTGAAGGGTTAGTCAACGGTTAGGGCTGTTGCCTTGGGTTCAGCCCATGCCGCAAGGGATGATTTCACCGGTTTTTGAGCGATCGCCCGTTTCAACGGAACGGTACAGTTGAGACGGTTTGGAATTTTAGTGTCCTGGGGTTTGGCATGGGGCCGATCGCCCGATCGCCCAGCTTCTGCCCGGGTCGCTGACCAACCGCAAGCCTCAACTTAGCCGTCCGGCAAATTTTTTAGCAATGGCCGTTATCTGGGAACTGGATTTTTACTCGCGTCCGATTTTAGATGCAGACCAAAAAAAGGTTTGGGAAATCTTGATTTGTGAGAGTCCCACTGACTCGCGGGCCGATTGGCAATCCCTGTTTCGCTACAGCAAATATTGCTCCAACAGCGAGGTCAATTCCGTGACCCTGATGCAGGCGATCGAAGAGGCGATCGTCAAGGCAGGCCAGGCCCCCAGCCGGATTCGCTTTTTCCGGCAGGCCATGAAGAACATGATCGTCAAAGCCTGCCAGGATGCGGAGTTGCCCTGCGCCCTCAGCCACCGCACCCACGCCATCAAGGATTGGATTGCCGATCGGCTCGAAACGGTCTATCCCCAAGAACCGGGCTACCAAGCCACCGCTCAAACGGCAGGCGTGTTCATGCCGCCACCGGCCGCCCAGCCCTTGCCCGATGCGCTGTTGGGGCAAAAGTGGGCCTTTGTTTCCCTGGAAGCGTCGGCCTTTGGCGAGCTGCATGAATGGGCGATCGACTTTGGCGAGGCGTTTCCCTTGTCCATGGTCAACCTAGCGCCCGATACGCCAATTCCCGGGTTGCTGATTTTTTCGCCTCGGGCCATGGCCATCTCCGCTTGGATGTCGGGTTTGGAAATGGGTTTTGTGCGGATTGAACAACAGGTGAAGCCTTCCAGCCTGTCGAGTGATCGGGAGGAATTTCCCGATCGGGTGATTTTGGAAACCGGCATTGGTGATGCTTGGGTGCTCTCGACCTTGCCCAATGCGGCCCAAAAAGCCGAGGGACAAACCTTTGAAGCCCAAAAGCAAGGGGCCCAAGGAGTGCATTTTCTGGCGGTGCAAACGAACCCCGATGAGGAGCGCTTTGCGGGCTTTTGGCTCATGCGCGATCGCCGCGACAGCTAAACCCCAAACGCTAAACCTCAAACGCTCAACTTCAAACTAAATCTCAAGCTCAACCTCAACAACGCAAGAATCCAAGGCAACTGGGAATCCGCCCAGCGCGATCGCACCGCAGCCCTCCATCAAAACACGCTCAAAAAAACACGCTCAAACCCCCAAAAACTATCCGCTCCTACCCGAAACAACGGATAGGAGCGGTCTAGCGGGTTATCAACTTGAAACTCAACTGCCGGGTATTGCGAAAGCTTTAACCGCCCCGTCGAGTGACGTGACCCTTTTTGAAGAGGGAGGGCTTACCTAGGCAACCAGCCCGGTACACAGCCAGTATCCTCCAACTTGAAAACCCTGAGACATACTACTGCTACTACCCATGGGCATCACCTCCTGCTTTATTCAAAGAGCCTCAATCACCTTGAGCCAACTGCTAAAACTTGGACATTGCCCGAAGGCTGAATGCCCGCTGTTTCGCGTTAAATGGCGGACTAGGCCTGATTGCCATTCAAGCTAGCACGTTTTTCAGGAAGGCAGCAACCTGGCAGAGCCGATTAACCTAGCAAGCGTTGGCCACTGGCCTTCTTCAGGCAGTGATTTTCAACTGGCAAGTATTAATCGAGCATTAACTGGCAAGTATCAACTGGCAAGCATTAACTGGCAACAACCATGGAACGCATCACCCCCATGCCCCCAACCAGCGATCCGAAGGCGGAAATTGCCACAATTTTGCTGGTGGACGATGAGCAAGCGTTGGCCGATCCGCTCAGTCGGCTTTTGACCCGCGAGGGCTACAGCGTTGATGTGGCCAGTGATGGGCAAGCGGGCTATCAACTGGCCAGCCAAAACACCTACGATTTGCTGATTTTGGATTGGATGTTGCCAGAAATCAGCGGGGTGGAAATTTGCCAACGCCTGCGCCAAATGGGTCAGGGTGTGCCGGTGTTGTTTTTGACGGCGAAGGACACGATCGACGATCGGGTGGCGGGGTTGGATGCCGGAGCCGATGACTACCTGGTGAAACCCTTTGAGTTGCGGGAGTTGCTGGCGCGGGTGCGGGCCCTGTTGCGACGGCCCCGAACCACCCCGGACGAGGCCCCAGAAACCCCACCGGGAACCGATCGCCCCGGCCGATTGCAGTGGCAGGATCTCGGCCTCGATTGCGATAACCAGTTGGCCTATCGGGGAGATCGGCTCATTGAACTCTCTGACAAGGAAACCTGTCTATTGGAATACCTGATGCGCCATCCGGGGCAAGTGCTGACCCATGACCAGATCTATGGCCATTTGTGGCCCACGGGCGATCGCCCCAGCAGCAATGCCCTGGCGGCCCAAATTCGCCTGCTGCGACGCAAGATCGAAGCCGTGGGCGAACCCCCAGTGATTCACAGTGTCTATGGCAAGGGCTATCGATTCGGCCTCACGACCGGCGACCCCTAGAACCCAGCCAGCCCATTTTGCGGCCAGCTCGTTACCAGTCCATTTTGTGGGCAGGCTACCAATCCCGGGACAAAAGCCCCCCTCGTCCCGGGGATTGGTGCTCTGATTCAACAATTGAGCGGCTCAACTCGGAGACGTTGGTCGTGAAGCGATTGACGCTCCGAGGCCATGGCTCGCACACTAACTCAATGGGTCAGTGGGTTGGAGGCTCATCAATTATGAAGACATGATGAAGACGTAGTTCGAAAAAAATCGACAATCGGTGCAAAGGCGTTTACTGAAAGGCTGATCTTCTTGATGGATCAACCTTACAGATAAAACCGCTCTTCATCGTCATCAACCGCTTCAAAGTTTCGCAGCAAGACTCGATCGAATACGGCATCAAGGGCCGCATCGTCAAAGTCCGTTGATCGCTGCTCTTGCAACGGATTCGATAGGGGATAGAGCTGTAGTTGTCTACGGTCTTGAACTAAATAGAAATAGGGTTCCAAATCCGTTGTTTGGCCAATTTCTAAATAATCAAAGCTACAAACATTCAGGTAGAGCGTTCGGTTCGCAACCAACGTTGCCTGATGCTCATCGGCAAAGACATCAAGGACGAGACCTTCTCCAGTGCTCGTGGTTGTGCCGTCCTGGATATGCGTGTAGCGCACCCGATTCAGCCCAGCGAGCAGTTTTTGCATATCCTGCTTGTTGGCAATGATGCCACGATCGACAATGCAGGGAGCCGGTAATTGCGTTGTAGATGGACGTTTGTTCATGACAACCCAAGCTGAGGCGCACGCCTAAAGATATCTTGCTCGATCTTATCGGAAGGTCTTCACTTGTGCGCTGAGAAAATTACTGAAGTTGTTGGCTTGAGATTAACTCAGATCGAGAGCGATCGCCAACTGGCAAAAAATCAGGATGATTGAACCGATCGATGGGCCGATCTCCGTATTGCTTCCCCGCGAGAAGCAGCAGCAAAATTGATGCCCAAGAATGATTCGTTTTGCACTGATCGAAAGCCCATCGAAAGCGATCGGAACCGCTCAAACCCAATCTCAAACCAAATCGGAATGATGATTCATCTATTTCGATAGTTTTAATCGAAATGGAACCGTAGTTCTACGGAGAGAGAAAGAAGCAAAAACGCTCAGTAATTTCCAGGGTAACAACTACCAACGGGCCCTTACCACTCACCGAGCGCGTAACCTGATGGACGAGCAGGGGAAATGGCCCATCGTCCCCAGTTTGACTGTCGATTGCTCAAAGCTGGCTCCCAAAGCCGCAGCGGAGTTGAAATGAATGGAGATTGCTCCCTATGACGGAACCCCGACGATCGGCTAACTCGGCAGCTAATTCTTCGTCTAACCCTGTGCCTAACCCTGCGCCTAACCCTGCGCCCAAGTCTTCATCTAAACCCTCACCGCGCCGATCGCCCCGATCGCCCCGTGACCCTTGGTGGCAACCCTGGCGATCGGCAGGGTTGCACTTGCTGGCGGGGTTGGCGTTTTATACGGTGTTGCCTGTTCCCTGGCAAGGATCCTTGGACTTTCGGGGCATTGCTCGCCTTGCGCCGTTGATTGGGGCGTTTTTGGGTCTGTTGGTGGGTTTGGGGGATGGCGTGTTGGGCTGGGTTGGGGTACCAATCCTGACGCGCAGTGCGATCGCGGTGTTGGGTTGGCTGGCTTTGACGGGAGGGTTGCATCTCGATGGGGCGATCGACACGGCCGACGGGCTGGCGGTGCAAGATCCCCAACGCCGTTTGACCGTGATGGCCGACAGCACCACCGGAGCCTTTGGGGCCATGGCTGCGGCCGCAATTCTGTTGTTAAAAACGGTGGCTCTGGCGGATTTGGCGCAGGCTCGCTGGCTGGTGATTGCGGCGGTGGCGGCCTGGGCCCGTTGGGGGCAGGTGGTGGCCATTTTGTCTTATCCCTACCTACGACCCAAGGGGAAGGGGCGAATGCACAAGGATGCGATTCGATCGCCCTGGAATTTGTTGCCCGGTTGGGCGCTGGCCCTCAGTTTCAGTGCGCTTTATGGGGTGTTGTTTCCGGGCAGTTGGCTGCCAGCGGTGGGGCTGGCCTTGGGAGGCGGGGCGATCGCCCTGCTGACGGGTGCTTGGTTTAACCGACAATTGGGCGGCCAAACGGGCGATACCTACGGGGCGATCGTGGAGTGGACTGAAGCGCTGCTGCTGTGTTTGATGGCCACACTGCAACAGTCTCCCAATGGCTGATGCCCAATGGCTGATAGATATCCAGCGACTGATGCCCAATGGCTAATGGTTCAAAGTTTCAATAGGTTCAAAGTTTCAATGATCGATGCGGTCAAGGTTTGCGGGTTTCGGTGCGATAGGGCAAAATACGCGTCCCGATCGCCAAGCTTTCAGCCTCGTAGCTGGGGAGCTTGTCGCCAAAGGGGGCAGGAACTAACTCCTGAAGGCTCAACTCGGTGCGGTACAGACTGAAGAGCCAAAAATTCTGGCGATCGGTGTTTTGCAAAACTACCTGGCGAATGGCAGGACGCAGTTGGCCCACGGTTCCTTGGCAAGCCGTCTGCAAAAAGCCGGGAGCTTCCTGGCAAGTGCCCTCCTGCACCTCTTGACTGATGTAGTCCGCAGCAAAATCCGCATAGCGATCGGGGTTGGGATTGGTGACGGCCAGACCCGCCCCGATTGCCACAATCACACCGCTAACCACCACAATCGCTTTCACATCCGCCACCTTAAAGAACAATTCAACGGCCGCCGATCCTGAATTCCGTTTTTGAATTCGATCCGTCAATCTGGATGATCTTGGCCCTTGGACTCCATCCTATCGAGCGGCCGTTGCCGGTGCGATCGCCCCCGCCAAAATCAGGCTCCCAAGAAATTTGTCTATAGCGGGTATGCTTTTCAGCGCAAAGTTGTTATAATGACCCACTACAGTGGCGAGCGTAGCCAAGGGGTTAAGGCAGCGGATTGTGGTTCCGCCATTCGTGGGTTCAAGTCCCATCGTTCGCCCTCTTGAAAACTCAATATCCAATGTCTCAAACTCTCAAATTCCCGGAAAGCCGGATCCTGAGAGTCTGGAAACATTGAAGACAAAGGGGTACATTCCACTCTGTACCCCTTTTTGATTGCCTTTGAATCGGTTGTTGTTGAGCGGTTTGTTTCCCTAAGCTCGTCTGCCCAAGGTTGAGGCTGGCTACTGGGTTGGGCTATTCGGCTCAAAGTCAGAATCCAGGAACAAGCGCGGCGTGAGATCTAGCAGGGGCGGCGGTTCCGGCGTGGGCTTGGGCGGTTCGCTGGCGGTTCCGGTTAGCTCGCGTGCCAGTCGGGTTGCTTCCGCGATCGCCGTTTGGGGCCCGATCGGGGAAATGGGCATGTTGGAATCCTGTTTCCAGGTGGTTTCCATTTCAAAAGTTAAGCGCTGCCCCGCGATCGTCCGCTGTTGAAGTTGGGTTGCCAGTTGTCTCAAGCCGCCTGCTTGTTCGATCGCGCTGGCCAATCGGGGCGAAATTTCAGCCGCACTGTTCAGCAAAATCAAGAAATTGGGCGCAACTTGGGCATTCGGCATCAAAAACAGATAAGTTGGCTCGCTTAGGGCCCGGCTGCGCCCTCCTTCCGAAAAGCTTTGGATCCCATGGCCAACGATTCGCGCCACGTCCAAATCGGGATAGGCATTCAGCAGGGCCCCAATTAAGCGCCCACCGGCCACAATTTGCTCACGACTGGGGCGCTCGCTGTCTGGGTCGTAGTGAAACTCAATCCCGATCGATCGCATATTGATCCAATTCACCGGGCGGTTGGTTTGCGGATCGGGATAGGCTGCCTGCTTCAGGATATGAAAGGCCGTTTTGCTGGGTGGCACAGTCATCAAAATGTCGCCGCGCATCCCCACAATAAAATGGGCGCTGACTTCAGCCGGGTCGTTTTGCCACGATCGCGCCACTTGGGCGATCGAGAGCCGTCGCCCACTCAGGGCCGTGTGGTGAATCACAATCGTATCCACGGGGCGATCGGTCGGGCGATCTTCATAGTCCCGCCGCGACAGGGATCCCGTGGCTAAATAATTAGAAATTGCAAACCCGGGTAACCCAATTTGCTGAGTTGGATCAGCGGTCTTGGCGTATTTCAGGGCCGCTTCGGCCCGGCCATCAGGCGGCAAAACTCCATCGGAAGTAGATGCACCCACCGCAATCAAGAGTGCCGCCGCTAACACCAGCAAACAGTAACGCAGTACCTTGCGCGGATTCGACAGCATAATCACGGGATCTCTAGCGATCGCTGATGTGGAAACAAAATTGGGGTTGGTGGCGGAGCGATCGAGCAAGCTGCCCAAAATCAGCCAAAAGGGTCAAATTTCAAGCAGCAGCCTGGAAGTTTGGCGCAATCTTAGCATCTTGCTTTTGCGAGGGACTGTGGCCAGGCGATCGAAACTGATATTGAAAGCTAAGCGGATGTCCGAGCAGCCAAGATTGTTACCCTGCCGGCCTCATCGATCGTCACAGACAAGGGGCTTAAGCCCCTTGCCCCATAGCTCTTAATGCTTGGCCCTGGCCAAAAGATACTTTTCAGACCTTTGCTGAATACCCACAGCAATGAATACCAAAAACTCATACTGAGAATATAAAGGCTCCAGAAATGCCCAAGACCTTATAAAGAAATTCCAGATCGGCAGCTCAGGGCTGAAATGGCAAAAACCGCAGCGGCTTGTGGAAACCGTGCGGTTTTTGATTGCTGAATCAAACCCAATCAAAGGTTTGCGGACGCTTGCCGTTGACTATCGATGACGATCGCCCAAGCGGCTAGATCATGATATCGGTGGTGCGTCGGCGGTCTTGAACCAAGAATCTTGCCGAGGGAACCAGGCTGAGACTCGATCGAGCCAATTACAGCAGGCCCAGTTGCGACAGGATGCCTTGGCCGGTGATGAATTCCGTAGCGATACCGATCACGAAGCCCAGCATTGCCAGACGACCGTTCCAGGTTTCGGCGAAGGCAGTGAAGCCGTATTTAGCCTTTTGCTCAGTCATGGTTGAAGACCTCCAAAAAGGGGTTTCGAGCGAATAGATAGAAGTCGAGTTGGGCGAGCGTCCTGGTGTCAAGTTGCTCTATAGAAAATTTAACGCAATTTTTTGTTTACTGCAACGTTTCGTTACGAATCCATGAGTAAAAACTCTTATTGCTTCCCCCATGACTTCGCTGGCCTGCCGTAATTTCTCCCGAATCGCCCTTGTCCCATGGAGCCTCAACGTTTGCTCAATCCTTTGTGGGACAATGGTTCGCGGGAATTCATTCCCAAAGATTTGCCCGGAAAGTAGCCCCTTGGGGGCTGGATTTCGCTGCTGTTGAGTTGGGTGGGGATTGTGGCTGTGGATGGGGAAATTTCGGCAAAGTCGTTGACCTTGGAAGAGGCGATCGCCAATTTGCGTAGTGAAGATGCCAGCTTGCGTTACTACGCGGCTTGGTGGGTGGGGCGGTTTCGGGTTTCGCAGCCGGATGTGATTGAGGCGCTGATTGAAGCCTTGGATTACGAGGGCGATCGCACGGAAGCGGGAGGCTTGCCGCTTCAGCGCAACGCGGCGCGGGCTTTGGGGAAATTGGCCGATCGCTCGGCGGTTCCGGCCCTGATTCGATCGCTCACTTCGCCCGATTATTACGTGCGGGAGGCGGCGGCCCAATCCCTCGGGCAGTTAGCGGATGATCGCGCGGTTCCCGGTTTGTTGGCCCTGTTGGATGGCGGCGTGGCGGCGGCAGTGGTTGCGCCGGGTCAGCCCCACTTGGTGCAGCCCTACGATGCGGTGCTGGAAGCCTTGGGGAATTTGCAGGCTCAGGGGGCGATCGACGTGATTCGCCCCTTCACGGAACATTCCGTGCCCAAAGTGCAATACGCGGCCGTGCGGGCCCTGTATCAGCTCACGGGGGATGACCAATGGGGCGAGCGACTGGTGGCCGCCCTGCGGGGGCCCGATTTACAGTTGCGGCGGGCCCTGATGGGGGATGTGGGGGCGATCGGCTATTTGGCTGGGGCGGAGGCGATCGCCCAAACGGAGGCGGAAAATAGCTTGAAACTGATTGCGCTCAAAGGGTTGGCAGAACATCCCAACGCCACCCCCGACGGCCAAACCCTGACGGATGAGGGCCGCCGGATTTTGGTTTTGATGGATGGGTTGTTGTAGGGCCAATCAACAGCACTGGAATGGGGGCGTAATCTAAGGTTGGGTAGCCAACTTAGCGCCCCCAAAGGCCCCGATCGCCGTGGACAGCCCAAAAATTGCCGCCACCCGCCAGCGCACCCGCCCCGCCCGCCCGTGGGGAATGACTCCCAACAGGCTCACGGTTCCCACAATGGCCAACGTCATGAATGGCCAACGTCATGGCGATCGCGGGTTTCACCGGCACGCCTATCACCGAGGTCAAAATTGGCAGGGCCAACACCGAGCCGCCCCCGCCCAACGGCCCTAGGGCAATGCCAATTACCACCGCCAAGCCATGGCCGATCGCCCAGATCAGACTATCCATAAACCGTTGATTAACCCTTAAGAAGTGACCCTTAATTGGTTGATTGCGATCTCAATCAATCGCGATCAATCGATCGACTAGGAATCTTGGAAAGCCAGTGCAAAGCCGGCCAATTGCATGGGCGATCGGAGTTGATCCATTTCGCTTGGCAATTGGCAGATTCTGAAGCTTGTTTTTGAAGCTTGTTTTTGAGGTCTGTTGTCGTGCAGTTTCGCTGCTTGTTGCCTAGGCAGAACGCTGGTTATAGGGCAACTTCGCCAGCAGCATGGCCAAAGCGCAGGTGTTGGTGATGCCCGCGAACATCAGCCCAGCGCCTACGAACCCGCTCAACAGCAAGAACCAGGGGGAAACCAACGCACCCAGCACCGTGCCCGTGAACACCAAGGAACCGGCCACGATTTGCACCTGTCGCATCAAACTGATCGGGGCCCGGCGATCGACCAAAACTTCTAAGCCTGCTGCCTTCCAAGCCTGAAGACCGCCGATCAGGTCGATCGCTGGCGTGCGGCCCGCTTGCACCAATTGATGGGCCACTTCGGTCGATCGATTTCCCGTTTGGCAATAGAGCACCACCCAGCGATCGGGCTGAGAAACCGGCACTGCCTGCAAATCCAACTTGCTCATGGGCATTGACAGCGCCCCGGGAATGCGTTCCCCAGCAAATTCTCCCGGCTCGCGCACATCCACCACGATCGCCCGATTGGTGGCCAACCAAGCCTGAAGCTCAGTGACGGAAACCCGTTGGCGCACTGGCCCCACAGGCATCGGCTCAGTTGTCCGGACAAAATCATCGACCGTCATCGGTTGAGGTTGGGTTGCGGGCGGTTGAGTAGACGGGGAATTCACTTCAGGTTGAACAGGGGTCATTGATCTAAATCCTGGGAAGATTTTGAGAACAGGGAGAAAAAGGAGGGAAACTCAGGGCCTCCAAGGCGGACAGCGCGTTCAGACCGTCGCCAGTTGTCCACATTGTTAATTGACGGGCACGGCTTCCGCCATCTTTTGGGGATTCGGCAGCTCCAAATTTTCCATTCCTAAGTTAAGGGTGTTGGGCAAACTAGGAGGCAAATTGAAGGAGTAAGCGACGGAAGATAACCCAAGATGACCCAAGAGTGGTTCTGGAGTTTTCATGCTCGCTAATTAATATAACTATATACTCATGTTTTGAATTAACCACCCGATCGCCCCTATTTTTTCACCGGCTCCGTTAGCCTGGGGGGCCAGTCGTCACCTAGCTTCACTGGAATCGGGTTACCACCAGAATGCTCGATCGCCTTGATTTTGCCCAATACTTTCCTTCAGGGACAATTGAGCCATCCAATGGGGTAGAGTTGCCTTCTCAAGGGGATCAGCATCATTACATCCTGCGGAGATCTCTCCTGCCCTGTCCGCTGCTGCCCTCGGCCAAGCCCTGATTCTGCATCCATGGCACCCCTCTGCAACTCTCCTTTTCCCTTCGCTTGGACATCGAGTTCTATGGCTAATACCCTTGACCATGAGTTAGACGCACTGGCATTCGTCGCGGACTATCTCAAGGTTTTGTCGGAACGCAATCGATTGCGAGTGCTGTGCTGCTTGCGGGAGGGGCCCCGAAATGTGGCGGAAATTGTGGAAGCAACGGGCCTGACCCAGGCTAATACTTCCAAGCATCTAAAAGTTTTGTCTCAGGCGGGCATGGTTGCTCGACAATCCCAAGGCACCAGCGCCTATTACCGAATTGTGGATCCGCTGATTTTTGATCTTTGTGAATTAATTTGGCGGCGACTGAGCGATCGCTTGGAACAGCAACAACAGGTGATCGCCAGTTTTCGGGTGCAGTAATCGGCCGATCGAATTGCTATGCCAACTCGCCATTAACTCGCCATTAGCTCACCATGGATTCTTCGTAAAAGTGGGTTGCAATCACCGGGGATTGTGCAATTTTTGCTACCGTTCAGACAGTCCCTCGAAATCGCGCCCCTCGAAATTTCGCCATGGTAGCTCGCCCTCGCATCACCCACGTTATCTACGATCTCGACGGTTTGTTGCTGGATACGGAATCAATTAATGAAGCGGTGAACCGGGCGATCGCCGATCGCTACGGTTGTGCTTACGATCCAGCGGTGCGAGGACGCATCGCCGGGCGCGATGCCCACACGTCATCGGCGATTTTGGTGGAATGGTTGGGGTTGCCCATCAGTCCCGAGGAAATGTTGCAACAGCGGCGATCGCTGGTGGCCCAGTGGCAACCGGTGGCTAAACCGATGCCGGGCGCGGTGGAGTTGACCTATCACCTGCACCGATCGGGCGTTCCCCAGGCGATCGCCACTAGTTCCAGCCGTGGCCCCTTTGGTTGGAAGGCCGCGCCTCACCGGGATTGGTTTCGCCTGTTTCACTGCACGGTGCTGAGTGATGATCCGGGAGTCCGTCAGGCCAAGCCCGCGCCGGATCTGTTTCGGGAAGCGGCTCGACGATTGGGAGCTGACCCGCGCCACTGTTTGGTGTTTGAGGATGCGCCAGCGGGCATTGAGGCGGCCCGGGCGGCGGGAATGTCGGTGATTGCGATTCCGGATCCGGCCTTGGAGCGATCGAGTGTGGCCCAGGCCGATGCCATTTTGCCCTCCTTACAGGCCTTTGAGCCAGCCGATTGGGGATTGCCCGCTCGGGTTCCGGCGGCGGTTTGCTAGCGGTTTGCTCAAGGGGCGGGGCGATCGATCGGGCGCGTTGCGGTTCAACTGTTTGCTTCGTTTGCTGGATCACTGGTTACTTGATCACTGAGCAGGTAGGTGGGGAGCCGATCGATGCTGGTTTGGTTCTTTGCTTGCCAATAGGCTTGCAGACCGTCGGGGCCTTTGCGCTCCGCCCATTCCACCAACTGAGTGCGATCGCCCTGATAGTCAAACAACGGAACCCCAAACCCACAGGAGGTTTGCACCGACTCCACCGACAGCAACATGATTTGGCGTGTGCCGGGCAGGGCCTCGAATCGATCGAGCCAGGATTGCCAATCGGGATCCCGTGGCCGAATCACGCGCCCCTGGCCATACAGCCGCAAAATCAACGGCGCACCCACAAAGCTGCAAAACATGAGGGTTAACCGGCCGTTTTCCGTCACGTGGGCTGCGGTTTCGTTGCCACTGCCGGTCACGTCCAAATAACCCACCAAATTGGGTTCAAAACAGCGAAAAGTGTCCATCCCCTTGGGCGACACATTCACTCGGCCCTCTTGGGGAGCGGATGCCGTGAAAAACAGCTTCTGTTGTTCAATAAAAGCGGCCAGTTCCGGTGTGATTTGCTCGTAAAATTTTGCCATTTTGTTATCTCTAAACTTCTCTAGGGTTTTCTGAGTTTTTCTGAAGTTCTCTGAAATTCTCTAGAATTTAAGCATTTGGAATTTGCAGGCTGGTGTGAATTCTCCAGCACCTTCCCCCATCCCTCGATTTTAGGTTATCCCTAGGTGATTCAATGGCTGCTGCTCCTCCATCTGCTAGCTGCGCGATCGTTTGGTTTCGTACTGATTTGCGTCTCCATGATCATGAACCGCTCTTGGCTGCTGCCGAAAATCATCAGGCATTGATTCCGGTCTATTGTTTTGACCCGCGACAGTTTGCGGAAACTGCCTTTGGTTTTCCCAAAACGGGCCCCTTCCGCGCTCAATTTTTGCTGGAATCCGTTGCGGATCTACGAGCTGCCTTGAGAGCAAAGGGCAGTGATTTAATCGTGCGATTGGGGCTGCCAGAAGTGGTGTTACCGGCCTTGGCAGCGGAATATGGAGCACAGGCTATTTATTATCACGAAGAGGTGGGAACCGAAGAACAAGCGGTTGAATTGGCCCTCGAAGCAGCCCTGAAAGCCCCAGAAGCGCCCAGACCGGTTCAGGGAAACATTCAAAGCAAGGTTTATTGGGGCCACACGCTCTATCACCCGGATAATTTGCCCTTTGAAATTGGTCAAATTCCAGAGCTGTTTACGGAATTTCGGAAAACCGTTGAAGCGCGATCGACCATTGATCCTCCCTTGCCCCCGCCCGATCGCCTGCCACCAGTGCCGCCGGGCCTGAACCCCGGTGAGCTGCCCCATTTGGCCGATTGGGGGTTGGTGGAACCGGAACCCAGCCCCTTGGCGCTGATTTCGTTTACGGGTGGTGAACAGGCCGGTTTCCAGCGGCTTCAGGAATACATTTGGGATGGCGATCATTTGCGGGTTTATAAGCAAACGCGCAACGGCATGTTGCGGCCCAATGATGCATCGAAATTTTCGCCTTGGTTGGCGCTGGGCTGTCTTTCGCCTCGGAAAATTTGGGCCGAAGTGCAAGCCTATGAACAGAAAGTGATTCGTAATGAATCCACCTATTGGCTCATTTTTGAATTGCTGTGGCGCGACTATTTCCGCTGGATTGTGGCCAAACATCGCCATCGAGTTTTTCGGGTAACGGGTTTGCAAGGAATTGCCATTCCTTGGCGACGGGATGCGGCGGCCTTTGCCGCTTGGTGTGATGGACAAACGGGCTATCCCTTGGTGGATGCCAACATGCGAGAACTCCGCGCCACAGGGTTCATGTCGAATCGGGGTCGTCAAAATGTGGCGAGCTTTTTAACCAAGAATTTGGGAATTGATTGGCGAATGGGGGCCGAGTGGTTTGAATCTTGGTTGATTGATTATGATGTGTGCAGCAATTGGGGGAATTGGAACTACACGGCCGGGGTGGGAAATGATGCAAGAGGGTTTCGCTTTTTCAATATTTTGAAGCAAGCCAAGGATTACGATCCACAAGGAGAATACGTGAAACATTGGCTCCCGGAATTGCGTCAATTGCCCGCCGGTAAAGTGCATCATCCCTGGACTTTGTTGCCCGTGGAACAGGAGCGATTTGGTGTACAAATTGGCCGTGATTATCCAGGGGCGATCGTGGATTTGTTTGAGTCGGCGGCGGAGAATGAAGCCCTTTATAACCGAGCGATCGGGAAGGGTGTTGCGGGTCGATCGAAGCCGGCCCATCGGGGTTCCCGGCGCGATCGCCCCCGACGACCTTAGGAGGCTGTTTCAAAGACCCAAATTGCGAGCTTGCAGGTCTCATCGATCGAGGCAAACAAGATGCTCAAGCCCCTTGCCCCATGATGATTGATGCTTGGATTTGTTGATGCTTGGCCCTGCTCAAAAGACACGTTTCAGACATGCGCTGAGACAGCAAGGGGGTCATGGATGTTCGGGAGCAGTAATGTGGGGCCAGGGACTTGGGAGAGATATGGCGGCGCAAGTAATTCTGGGCAAGTAATTCTGGGCGAGTAATTCTGGGCAAGATTTGGAGGTGAGAGGGTGATGGAGCGATCGATGACAACGGTAGTAACCCAAGTAACCCCGCAAGATCGGGTCAGTCCTGCCGGTTACGGACTGCGACGGCGGTTGGGGCGATCGCTGGTGGCCTTGGGGGCTAGTTTGCTGGCCGGTGGTTTCACGCCCGCCTTGGCCCAGGCCGCCGAGCGGATTGAGCTGACCTTTGGGGCCTTGGGCCTGTCAATCGAAATGAAGTCCCTGGAAGACTTTGTGGCGACCGGCGAAATTTCCGATGAGCTGGAGTTCTACACCCGGTTTCTGACTCCCGATCAATTGGCTCAGGTGCGATCGGCCCTGACCGATCGCCTGGATATCAATTTGTTGGCCGTGTCGCAATTTTTCAATGCGCCTCAAGGGGAAACTATTCTGCGGCGCTTGGCCCAAGTGATCCGCACCGGGCGCAATTTACAAAGCGTGCCGGCCCTGCGTGCTGCGATCGTCCGTTCCGCTGCCGACCCGGAAGGGCTAACCCCCCTAAATTTGCTGCGCTACTATCCCACTCCCAGTATGCGAGTGGACTTGGCCCAAGCCCTGAGCCTGTGGCGACAAATTGAGGAAACCACCATTCACCAAGACCAAGCCACCACCGCCGTGGAAACGGCCTTTGCGGCCCAAGCTGGCTCTCCCATTACGCCGCCCCCCTTTGAGTTGCGACAACCGGGCCCCTATGCGACCGCCAAAACCAACCGCGTGATTCAGCCGCGCGATCGTCGTCCCTTTGCGGCCGATCTTTACTGGCCCTTGGCCGCGACGGGCGATCGCCCCGTGGTAGTCATTTCCCACGGTCTCGGATCTGATCGGCGCACCTATGGTTACCTGGGCGAACACTTGGCCTCCCATGGTTTTATTGCCATCCTGCTGGAGCACCCCGGCAGCGACAGCCGCTACATCCAAGCCCTAATTAACGGCGAGGCCAGCGAAGCCGCCGACCCCAGGGAGTTCATTTCGCGGCCAGCCGATGTGCGCGACATTCTCAACGAACTGGAAACCAATCCCCAAGCCCCTGGGGGATTCACCGGGGCCATTGACCTCGATCGCACGGCCGTGGTGGGGCAGTCCTTTGGCGGATACACCGCCCTGGCCAGTGCCGGGGCCCCGCTGAATTTCAAGCGGCTGAAAACCGACTGCGCCTCCGACGACTTGTTTTGGAATACGTCGCTGCTGTTGCAATGTCGGGCTTTGGTGGTGCGCCCCACGCCCGACACGGACTATCTATCCCTGCAAGATGCCAGGGTGAAGGCCGTGGTGGCCATTAGCCCAATTACTTCCAGCCTGTTTGGGCGCGAAGGGATTGCCCAACTGCAAGTGCCCACGGCGATTCTGTCGGCCAGTAATGACCCGATCGCCCTGCCCTTGTCGGAACAGTTGCGCCCCTTTGCCCAAATGTCGATCGCGGATAAGTATCTTTTGGTGCTGCGAGGCGGCACGCATTTTTCAACGCTGGGGGCCACGGGCGATGAAACCGTGCAGCTCCCGGCTAGCTTGGTGGGGCCCCGGCCGGACTTGGCTCGCGACTACACGAAAGCCTTCATCACGGCTTTTTTGAAGCGATATTTGGGGAACGATCACACCATGGCGAACCATCTCACCCCCCAATGGGCCAATTCCGTTTCTCAGCCAGAGTTGCCGCTGTATTTGCTGAGTCAACTCTCGATCGAGCAGTTGCCGCGCCCCGTGGCCCACAAGCCAACCAAAAATTCCCGATGGATCGCTAATCGCCACCGGCCCGATCAACCCATCCAGGCCCCCTGAAGAAATGGGGGCCATGGCGAGTGAATTGGGGCGATCGTCAGGGAAATGGGACGAGCAAGCTTTAGCCTCTAGCTCAATCCTCTGGCCTCTGGGCCTAATCTTCGTGATCTTCAAAGGGATCCGACAAATTCTCAGATGGCGGGCCAAAAGCCACATAAATCGAGTACCCCGTGATGGCAACCAAAATTGTGCCGAGGGCAATTCCCAATGTTAAAGCAGAGTTGTCTTCCAGCATGGTTTAAGGGTCTCGATGGCCGGGCCGCTAGCCCATTTCTCGCAAATTGTAACAATTAGTTAAGTAAAATCGCAAACTTCTCAGGGAGTCCACCCGATCGCCCACTGCCCGCTAGCCCTAGTTCCCGGGCCACCGCTAGCCCATCCCCACGGAACTCCCCAAACAGCAGGCACAGCCGTTTGATAGAATACCCAATCAAATAGCATTGGCGGCGTGCTGCATTCGTGCGGCAATTGCTGCACTATTTAATAAAAAGCAACATCAACGGCAACGCCCAGTTGCTTCAACGGCTGCAAGACTCCATTGTTGCGAAACACTACGGTAGGGATAAGATGGCTCAACGGACTCGCCTGGGCGACATTTTGCGCCCGTTAAATGCGGAATACGGTAAGGTGGCTCCCGGCTGGGGGACGACCCCGCTGATGGCTGTTTTCATGGGGTTGTTTTTTGTGTTCCTGCTGATCATCTTGCAGGTGTACAACACCTCGATCTTGATTGAAGGCGTTAATGTCGATTGGAAGTCGCTGGGTCAATAGATTTGGGTGAATTGATTGGGGTGATGAGTCTGCATCAACAGATTTCAGATTTCCACCCCAAGAATGGCCCGCCCGATCGACTGGTTTGAGGGACTAACGGCTAGAGAATTGCTGAGTTCTGAGCGTTGGATTCTACAAATCTTTGAGAGTTAAGTCATCAACTGGTCGATCGCCCAGTCCCACAGCCCCGGTGTATCCGGGCTTTTTTATGGGCAACATTTCCCATCCCATGGGCCCCAATCTTGGCTTGTTCCTGAGTCAGGCCGATCCGATGCCTACGCGACGGGGCCTTGGGATGGAATAATCTGAACGTGCAAATTTGCAAATTACTGTTCGATGATTGGTGTTGACCAGTGGCTAGCCAGCTATTCGTTCTCGTTCGCTAGCTCCTGCTTGTGGATTGGGTCTGTTTGATTGGTTCTGTTTCAGTGTTGTTGCTTGATCGTTTGCTTGCGATCGCCCCGGTCATTTCCATTGCAAGGATCGCCCCATGAACATTTTTGGCATTGGCCCAGCAGAGTTGTTTTTGATTGGCGTTGTCGCTTTGTTGGTCTTTGGCCCGAAAAAGTTGCCGGAAATTGGCCGCAGCCTGGGCAAGACTCTGAAATCCTTCCAGGAAGCTTCGCGGGAATTTGAATCGGAACTGAAGCGAGAAATGGATCGGGCCGAATCTCCCGCTTCCACCAGCATGACCGCCACGATCGAGCCGCCTGTGCAACCCGCCCTGACCAGTTCGGAGCCGGCCACCCCCGTCACCCCCGCCGAAGCGGAACCGGCCCCAGCCGCCAAAACCAATGCGGTGGATTCGGTCGATCCGGTTTAAGTGCTCCCGGTTGGATCGCTTCCGGCCGGATTGTTTCCGCCTGGATTGTTTCCGGTTGGGGTGTTTCCGGTTGGACTATTTCCGGTTGGACTATTTCCGGTTGGCGTTCTGTTGATTAACCCTTGAAGTCGTCTGCGCTTAAGTCGATTCCAAAGCCATGCCCAAAGGCCAATCCGCATCGTCATCAGAACCCCTAATTCCGAAGCTGATTGTGGGGCTGGGCAACCCAGAACCCAAGTACGATCGCACCCGCCACAACATTGGCTTTGAAGTTCTTGATGAGCTGGCGAAGGTGTGGGGCATTCCCCTGAGCGAAAATCGCCGGTTCAATGCCCTTGCGGGAGAGGGGCGATCGCCCTTTGGCAAGATTTATTTGCTGAAACCCCTGACCTATATGAACCGATCGGGCCAGGCCATCCGCGCCGCGATCGATTGGTATAAGCTGCCACCGGAATCAGTCCTCACGATCTACGACGATATGGATCTGCCCTTGGGGCGGTTGCGGCTGCGGGAAACCGGCTCGGCCGGCGGTCACAATGGCATGAAGTCCACGATCGCCCATCTGGGAACTCAGGATTTTCCGCGTTTGCGGTTGGGCATTGGGCGGCCCCGGGTGGTCAGCGGCGAAACGGTGTCCCATGTGTTGGGCAAGTTTGCGCCCGATGAACAACCCACGGTGCAAGCCCTGTTGCGGTTGAGCGTGGAGACGATCGAGCGATCGCTCCGAGATGGCGTGGCCAAAGCCGCCAGCTTGTATAACAATCGCGATGTGGCTCCACCCAAGCCCAAACCGGCCCCCGCGCCCGCAACACCGGAAACGCCCGATCGGACTCCGCAGGATCCGCAACCGGTTTCCTAGCCGAGTGTCCAGCGGTCTAGCCTCATCCTGTGGATCCTGTTGACCCTGTTGATCCTGCCCGCCTGTCCACGGTTCATCTACTAATTCCGCACTGTCGGCCTGTGCCGTGAGTCGTCGAGAAAATCCGTTGCCCCAAACGATCGCCCTTGTGCGCATTACCCGCCAGTCCTGGAATGAGGGCAAACTAGAAGGCGAAGTCAGCGCCGGGGAATTCACCTGGGAATTTGTTTGGCACTTTCGCCAAGGCGGGTTGCGGGTTCAGCCGTCCATGGGGCGGGCCCTGATTCGGGAACCACTGGCCCGATTTCTGGAAACCCACGACTACCAACTAGAAGCGGGCGGCGATTATTCCTTCCCCATCCGGGCCCGGCTCTAGGCACTGCCTCAGGATTTTCAGGATTTTCGGAAGTGTGCCCGCAGAATTCCTTTCCGCGATTGTTCAACAACGGAGCAACGAACCATGGTCAAAATTCTGCACCTGTCTGACATTCACATGGGCAGCGGGTTCAGCCATGGGCGCATTGATCCGCAAACGGGTTTAAACACTCGGCTGCTGGACTTTACGGCGGCCCTGGAGCGTTGCATCGATCGGGCAATTTCGGAACCGGTGGATCTGGTGCTGTTTGGGGGCGATGCCTTTCCCGATGCTACGCCGCTGCCCATGGTGCAAGAAGCCTTTGCACAACAGTTTCGGCGGCTGGCTGATGCGCAAATTCCGACGGTGCTGTTGGTGGGAAACCATGACCAACATGCCCAAGGCCGCGGAGGAGCTAGCCTTTGCATTTACCGCACGCTGGGGGTTCCGGGCTTTGTGGTGGGAGACACGTTGGCGCTGCATCGACTGGAAACCAGCCAGGGGCCAGTGCAGGTGCTGACCTTGCCTTGGTTAACCCGATCGACCCTGCTTACCAAGCGGCAAACGGAGGGCCTGTCGTTGGCGGAAGTGGGGGCGCTGCTGCTCGATCGGCTCCAAGCGGCCCTGGAAGGGGAAATTCGGAAGCTCGATCCCGACCAACCCACCATTTTGTTGGCCCACCTGATGAGCGATCGGGCGCAATTGGGAGCCGAGCGGATGTTGGGCGTGGGCAAAGGCTTCTCGATTCCCCTCAGCACCATCACGCGCCCTGAGTTTGACTATGTGGCCCTGGGCCATGTCCACAAACACCAAAACCTGAACCCCAACAATCAGCCTCCGGTGGTCTATCCCGGCAGCATTGAGCGGGTGGACTTCAGCGAGGAAAACGAAGAAAAGGGCTATGTATTGGTAACGATCGAGCCAGGAGAGCGGGGACAGCGCCAAACACAATGGGAATTTTGCCCCCTGCCGGCCCGACCGTTTCGGACATTGCGGGTGGATTTGGCTGACTGTGACAATCCGTTGGCGGAACTGCTCGGGGCGATCGACCCGGCGGCCATTGAAGGGGCCGTCGTTCGGTTGGTCTATCGTGTGCGGGCAGAACAGCTTCACCAAATCGAGTTGGCGGCCGTGCGCGATCGACTAGCCGCCGCTCACACCTACAGCCTGCAAGCGGAGTTGATTAGCCAACTGGCACGCCCGCGCCTGCCCAACTTGGATGCCACCACCCTGGATCCGCTGTTAGCCCTAGAGGCCTATTTGGGAGAGCGATCGGACTTAAAAAACCTGGCCGACGACATGATTGAGGCCGCCCGAGATCTCTTGGGCTATGCCAGTCCGGCCATCGTGGTGAATCTGCCGGAGCCAGCCACGGCCCAGACTGCTAATCCAGATTGCCCAGATCCAGAATCCAGCCCAGGCCAAAACCCAGCAGCGACATCCACCGCCGAGCTGGCCACCGATGCTGACGATGGCGAGCCGACCTCACCCAGCACCAATGGCCCCGATCGAGCCGCTCAGTCTCCAGCCATTGACCGATCGGGTCAACTCAGACTGCTTTAGAGGCCAATCACGTACTTGCGCCATTCCTGGTGTACGCCGCTCTTCACATGCTTCGTCACTTCAAAGTAGAGACTGCTGTGGGGACGGCGGGGCGGCTGGCGCAAAGGCATGTTGGCTTCCTTGGGGGTGCGATTGCCCTTGCGGATGTTGCAGCGCACGCAGGCCGTGACCATATTTTCCCAATGCTCACCGCCCCCGCGCGATCGGGGAACAACGTGATCCAGCGTCAAATCATCGCCCGTGTAGCCACAGTATTGACAGGAGTGGCTATCTCGGTGCAATATGTTTTTCCGCGTTAAGGGAATCTCTTTGTAGGGAACCTTGATGTAGTGGCGCAAACGGATCACGGTGGGCAACGGAATGTTGCGGTAAACCACTCGGCCATTATGCTCGACTTGCTCCGCCTTGCCTTTTAGCAATAAAACGACTGCCCGCCGCCAACTGGTAATATTGAGCGGCTCATAAGAAGCGTTGAGCACAAGTACTTTGCCCATCGGACAAAACCGCAATTAATTGCAAATTATTAAGAATTGCAAACAAAGCTTGCGAAGCGTCGGAGCCAATTGGGACTGATAGTAGCACAACTGACTCGGGGTGTGGTTTGCTGATCCCATGGATTACCCATCGTTCTGTGGCGGCGGATTCCGGACAAAAACCGCTGATCGCGTAACGGCGGCCCGCAAACCAGGATGGCCGATCGCCACCACTGAGCGATCGCCCCGGGGACGAGGTTTGCTCTCGGGATTTCTGAGTTTGAGCTTCAGTTTGGTCTTGAGTTTGCTTTTGGGCGGTTGCGGAATGCTGCCCTGGGACGGGCCACCAACGGCCGTGGTGCAACGGGCGGTGGCGTTGCAGTTGCTGCAAACCCAGACCGATCTATTGCAAGAGTTGGGCGATTCCCCGCTGGCCGCCGGTCGCCACCTTGATCCACAGATGTTGGCCGATCGCCCGGTGATCACCCTAGATGACTTGGCGGCGGAACCAGGATTACGAGTCGATCGCCTGCGCATCCAAACCCAACAGGCCGTGACCATCAACGACAAACCCGGTTGGCAACTGAGCGGCACTTACGATTGGAGCCAAACGGGGAGCCAAGATTCGAGCCATGCTTGGGAAAACCAGGGCGATCGATCCCCCGCCTCCCGACAACCGCAACCCAAGGCCCAAAAGCACCGATCGCAGCCCTTTTCGGTTTACTTGCAACGCCAAGCCCGCGGCCAAACCTGGCGACTGGCGCGGCCTGACCTGACCCAATCCACACCCGATCGGGTGGCTTGGCTCACCTACCGTCTTTAAGGGCCGTCTCTAGGGGCCATCTCTAGGGATGTTGGGCGAATTCAAGATCAGTTCAGGATCAATCCAAAAGCAATTCAGCGTTACGACAACAGGCCATCGGGGATCGCGAAAGGGTTGCCCGTTGGCAAAGGCCCGGCCCGGCCTGAAAATAGACAAGCCGATCGCCATAGAACGCGCCTCCCGTGAACGAAATCCGCACCGTTTCAGAAACCAAACGCACCTTCTATTCGCTCCACCAACGGCCGATCAACGCGATCTACCGACGAGTGGTTGAGGAATTGATGGTGGAAATGCACCTGCTCTCCGTCAGCGTCGATTTCCGCTTCGAGTCCATCTATGCCCTCGGGGTGGTGACGGCGTTTGATCGCTTCATGGCAGGCTACCAGCCCGATCGGGACTTGGGTTCCATCTTCAACGCGCTCTGTCAGTCCGTGAGCGGCAACGTGGACGACTATCGCCACCGGGCCGATCGCCTGTTGGAAGCGGCCAAGGTTGCCAGTGCCGACGACCTGGCCGCCGCGCTCAACCGGGCCGAGGGCAGTGGCGGGGCCTTGCGCGAAGCCGCCGACGTGCTCGCCAATGGTCAACCCTTCAAATACAGCCGCCTGTTTGGGATTGGGCTATATACCCTGCTGGAGTCCACCACCTCTGACCTGGCTGGTAATGCCGAGCAGATCAAAGCGTGGATCGATCGCCTAGGGACAACCCTCAACCTCCCGATCGAGAAGCTGCAAAAGGATCTGGAACTCTATCGCGGCAACCTGGAGAAAATCGCCCAGGCTCGGATCACCTACGAAGACATGCTGGAGGCCGAACGCCGCAAGCGCGAACAACGGGCCCTGGAAAAAGCCGCCGCCGCCGAAGCCAAAGCGGCCAGCGAAGCCGCCAGTGAGTCGAATGCTGCTTCTTCGCCTGCCGACCCCAGCTAAGTTCCTCAGCATTGCCCAACTTCCCGCTCATCCAATGGAGGGGCCTAGACCACGCATGGTTTCTGGGCCCCTTCCGGGTTTTCAAGGGCCAGCCTGATGGCATCGGTTGCGAGTGACGGTTGGCAATCCAGGCGATCGGTTCAGATCGGTAAGATAAGCGATAGGTATTTTCGGCCCTGACTCCCCAATGACCCCGGACGATCGCGCCGCCGAAGAATGCAACGGTCACATTCAAATCGCCGCCCAATTCAAAGGCAAAATCACCGATAAACGCAGACAAGTTATTCGCGAAAACCTCGATCGCCTCGAATGGTTCGGCCTCGCCATCCAACAGGAAAATACCTGGCACTACGCCGCCCCCAGCCCGATCGCCTAGAACGACCGTGATCGATCAATATGTTGAGATATAGCTTCTTGGTAACATCAGACATGGCTAGTCATTGAGCTTTTCATCATCCAAGCTCTTTGAAGTGAGTCAATCTTCAAGCGTTTTTTTCATGACTATCGATTCGGAAACACACCACTACTTTGTTGATGAAGCAGGCGATTTAACGTTCTTTAATAAAAAAGGGCGAGTGATCATTGGTCAGCCAGGAGCTTCTCGGTTTTTCATGGTAGGCATTGCCCAGATTGCTGACCCTGAAGTCGTTGCTAGGGAGTTGGAGAGCTTGCGGTTGGCATTAATGAATAATCCGCGCTACAAAGACATTCCCTCCATGCAACCACAAGCCCAAAAAACAGTAGTCACCTTTCACGCAAAAGATGACTATGCAGAAATTCGAGAGCAAGTTTTTGAATTAATGCAGTCCTTCGATGTCAAAATCTATGTTGCAATTCGCAGCAAGATTGAAATTGCCAAACGAGCGCAAGATAATTTCAAGAATCTGAATAAAAAATTGCAACAAAATTCGATTTACGATGACTTGATTAAGCGCCTATTTAAAGATCGACTGCACAAAGCGAATTTCATTAACATCACCATTGCACGACGCGGCAAAGAAGCCCGTGAAGAAGCGCTAGGGCAAGCAATTAACCAAGCTCGCAAAAACTTTGAATCCAGGTGGAATATTAGCGCTAACGGGTTAATTTCAAGCGAGTCAACATACCCGTCTCAGAGTCCAGGCTTGCAAATTATTGATTACTATTTGTGGGCGCTGCAACGCTTCTATGAGCGCAAAGAAGATCGATTTTTTAAACCGCTTGCCCCTAAATATCGGCTGATTATGGATCTAGACGATAAACGCCATAAACCTTACGGAGAGTGGTACAGCGATGGAAATCCGTTAACGGCTGAAAAAATGAGAGAGGCTAGGTCTAGGTAAAACCTAAACACACGGCATGGAGCCGACGTTCGCCTCTCGCTCTCTATTTTACCGCGCTGACCTGGGATGTGACGACGGAAAACCGTTGCAACTGCCCAAGTTGGCACATGCGCACCAAACCCCTAGCCGCGATGCCGATATTCTGAGGGCGATGTTGCTATGTCTTGTCCATGACCGTGAGTAGCCCCGACGCGATCGCCGCCCTCGAAGCCGCCAGAGCCAAAGTCATTGCGGAGTTTGGTGACTGGACGAACCACAACATGCGCCTGGCTGACGGGTGCTACACGATCGCCCCGACCCCGACCCCCTCGGAACCAAAGCTGCGCCGCATGACCCAAATCGTCATGGACTGGTGCGGCGGTTCTGTGGAAGGGTTGCGGATTCTGGATTTGGCTTGTTTGGAGGGGATGTATGGCCTGGAGTTGGCCATGCAGGGCGCACAGGTGGTGGGCATTGAAGGGCGCGAGGCTAACTTGGCCAAGGCGCGCTTTGTGAAAGAAAGCCTGGGCCTGAGCAACATCGACTTTTATTGCGACGACGTGCGCAACCTGTCCGTGGAGCGCTACGGCCAGTTTGATGTGGTGCTGTGCTTGGGGATTTATTACCATCTGGACGCGCCGGACGTGTTTCGGTTCATGGAGCAAATCGGCTCCGTTTGCACCAAGCTGGCGATCGTCGATACCCACGTCAGCCGCACCGCCGAAGAGCAGCATGACTACGCCGGGTTGACCCTGGCCGGTTGTCGCTATGTGGAACACGCGCCGGAAGCTTCCACGGACGATCGCCTGAAAATTCTTTGGGCTTCTTTGGACAACGACTACAGCTTTTGGTTAACACGCCCGTCGCTGTTTAACCTGATGCAGCACTGCGGCTTCACGTCGATTTACGAATGTCATTCGCCGCTGGTCGAGAAATTCGAGCAATTGCGGCGATCGGGGACGGGCGATCGGGCCACCTTTGTGGCCTTCAAGGGTCGCCCCGTGGCCCTGCGATCGTCCGATCTCAGCAACGACAGCCGCCCCCTGCCCTGGCCGGAAATCCCCCGCTAAAGGCCCAAGAGAGGAGGAGTCTGGCCCGCTCAGTCGGCGGGCTAAGGGGCTAGGTATTCAGCGCCGGTAGTGCTGTTGGGCCCAGAGGGCCGCTTGGGTGCGATCGGTCACCTGTAGTTCACTCAAAATGCGACTGATGTGGTTTTTGACAGTGCCGTGGGCTAGATACAAAATCTGGGCGATTTCCTGATTGGTTTTGCCCTCGCCCAGCAGCCTAAGCACCGCCAATTCGCGATCGCTAAAACGCTGGGTTAGATCAGTCGGGGTGATCGGTGGATGGGTTGTTAAATGCGCGAAAACTTTAGGGGCGATCGTCGGGCCCAGTTGACTATAGCCACGATGGACGCTGCGAATTGCATCGGCCACTTGTTTGGAGGGGGCGTTTTTGAGGATATAGCCCAAGGCACCTGCCTGGAGTGATTGCCAAATATAATCCTCGCGATCGAACGTGGTCAGCACCAAAATGCGAATCCAAGGAAATCGCTGATGAATTTCCTGCGTTGCCCGAATTCCATTACAAATGGGCATTTCAATATCCATCAAAATAATGTCGGGTTGTTGTTGCTCGGCCAGGGCGATCGCCGTCTGGCCATTGTCCGCTTGACCCACAATTTCGAGATCCGTTTCTAGGGCTAGCAACGTGGCTAATCCCTGCCGAAAGAGATCTTGATCATCAACCAATAACAGCCGAATCATAGCGGCTCAATCCTCAGGGGTTAATCCCCATGATCGGGGAATTGTGATGCGCAGGGTGGTGCCTTTTCCCGGTGCGCTGGCGATCGCAAACTGCCCGCCCAGAAGTTGCACTCGTTCTCGTATGCCACGCAATCCATAACCAGTTGTGGCCGCGCCTAGATCAAAGCCTTGGCCATTGTCCATAATTTCCAAATTGAGCGTGGATGCTGTGTAGTGACTCAGCAAATCTACCCTCGAAGCCCGCGCATGTTTTTGCACGTTGGTTAAGGCTTCTTGAATGATGCAATAAACCTGATGGCTAGTTTGGATATCGATCGCCGGTAGGTTCAGTCTTGAGGTAATCACCAGGGATTGGGTGTTGTGAATTTGATTGATTAACCGCTGCAAGGCCACATCGAGCTGAAAGGAGGGATCGCGGGTGGTTTGAACCGCTTGGTGTACCGCCTCTAAGCATTGACTGGCTAAGGTTTGTGCATGGTTGAGGGCGGTAGCCGCTTGATCGCGATCGCGCCCTTGCATCACTTGCACTAACTCGAGTTGCAGGCGAAGGGTGGTCAGCGAATGGCCCAAGGAGTCGTGAATTTCGCGGGCAATGCGCGATCGCTCCAAATCCGCCGCTAGGGTTTCGATCGCTTGGGCTAGGGCTTCCGATCGTTGGCGGCTGCGACGCTCCGCCATGATCAAAAAGCCAATCACCATCACCAGCGCACTGATGCTGATATATTCCACTGAACTCGACAAAATAATCGCCTGTGGTTTGTAAATCTCCTCCCACTGTTGCGATCGGGTGGTTTCAATGAACAATTTTTCAATAACAGGAATCGTCCACCAGATACAGAGCAAATAGCTAATTCCTGCACCTGTTACTAGATAGACAATGGCTTTGCGATTAAACAAAAAACAACTTTTGATTAAGATCAAATATAAGAGCAGATGCAAATCGACTAGTAACAATTGTGCCACTAGAACCAGCGAAATTTCTAGTCCAATATAGACGTATCGCACCCAGTGAGGTTGCTTGATTGGAAAAAACCAACTCAGCAGCCAAAAGATGGTGACAAACACCAAAACCTTGCTGAATAAATCGGGCAAGGTCGGCAATTTATAAAAATACCAATCAATGCCATAGGCCAAGCCATACATTAAGAGCAAGACCCATTCCGCATAGCGCATCATGGGCCGTAACTTAAAGAAAGAGGAACCAAAGTAGCTGCGTAGAGCTTTCATCCTGAAATACAGTGGGCAATTCCCACTGGAGAACGATTCAAAGGGTTTCAAAGGGATTTAAAGTGATGTCAATTTGGGATAACGATGCATAAGCAAACTTGCCAATTTCCCCCCTTGGTAAGGGGGCAGGGGGGATCGTGGCCTGTCGGTCCCACCCCAGAATGGTTGCTCCGATCTGCCGTTGATCGAGGATCCCCCCTCAATCCCCCCTTAGGAAGGGGGGAAGTCAATTACCATCAGAATTTTTGAGGATTTGAAGGCGCTGGCTTAACCCGAACTGATGTTAAAGCGATTAAAAAATGGGGCGATCGCATCATTTACCGATATTTCCCTAGGACATTCTTAAGGCTGTAATCGGGTCGAGCTGGGCCGCTTGACGAGCCGGAACCACGCCAAAAACCAGACCAATACTTCCAGAAATGACCGTGACCACCACCATGGCCTGCACAGGGACGGTGGGCTTGAAAGGAGTCAAAGTGCCGATCAGGGCCATGCCGCCCGCACCTAGGGAAATGCCCACAACGCCACCGGCCACGGCCAAGATCGTGGCTTCGATTAAAAACTGCTGCAAGATCGCCTGGGGGGGAGCGCCGATCGCCTTGCGGAGACCAATTTCCTGGGTGCGCTCGGCGACGGAAACCAGCATGATGTTCATGATGCCAATGCCGCCTACCAGCAAGGAAATCCCCGCAATCAAGGTGAGCATTGTCCCCAACGCGCTGGTAATTTGCCCCAACAAATCCTGAATGGATTTATTCGCCACCACTAAGAAATCCTGTTTGCCATGCAAGCGCGTCAACAGATTCGTGACTTGGAAGGCAGCCGATCGAATCTGGGCTTGGTCGCGGGCGGTGATCTCAATTTCATCAATCAGCAGTCCTTGGGGTACCCGTCGCCCCACGACTTGATGGGCCATGGTTGTGATGGGAATGAAGGCATTGGCATCGGGATTCACACCGAGAAATGCGCCTTTTCTTTGGATGATGCCAATGATCTGAAAGCTCTGATTGTTAATTTGAATTTCTTGGCCGATCGGGTTGGTGCGATCGAACAGTTTCCGGGCCAGCTCCCCACCCAACACCGCCACCTTGCGATCCTGACGTTGGGCGGCCTCGTCCCAAAAAATCCCCTGGGCCATGCGAATATTCCGCACCTTCAGAAAGTCGGGCGTGACTCCCTGCACCGTTGCCGTCACGGTGCGACTGCGATGGCCGATCGCCAAGGAACTCGAAATCGTAGGTGACACCCATTGGACAGCTGGTGCTTGGGCGGCAATCAAGTCCGCTTCGGACAGCAGCAAGCGCGGCACTTCACCGGTCAGTTCCTTGCTTTGTTGCTCACTCAAAAAAACGTACAGGGAGTTTGCACCCAAGGATTCCACCTGAGTTGCGGTGAAATGTTGGGCCCCTTCACCCAGCCCCACGGTGGCCACCACTGAAGCATTGCCAATCACGATGCCCAGCATGGTCAGCAGGCTCCGCATTCGATGGCTGACCAAGGTGCCGATCGCCATGTTGAGCGTATCTAGAGGGTTCATTAGAAGCCGCTTCCTTCGGGATTATCAACACCCGGAATCACTTGGTTGATCGGGGGACTCAGCAAAATGCGATCGCCCGCTTGCAGGCCCGATCGCACCTGGGCTTGGCTGCCACTTTCTGCACCGATTTCCACGGTTTGAAAGCGTGCTTCCTGGTTCGGCACCACCCGCCATACGCCCTTGCGGCCGTCCTTTTGGGTGACAAGGGCCGCGAGCGGTATCACCAGCGCATTCCGAATCGGCTGGCCCAAAAACGCTAATTTGACGTTCATGCCGGCTTTTAAGATGTCCAGTCCCGTTTGCAGGGAAACTTTGATGCGAAAGGTGGTGACGTTGTTTTCTGGCACAGCTCGGGGGGCAATGCGCTTGACCCGCCCCTGAAACGTGCGATCGGGATAGCTGTCGCTGCGAATTTCGACGGCCTGGCCCTGGCGAATTTGACCGATCGCGGTTTCGGGAATTTTGGCTTCGACTTCTAAGCCACTGAAGAGTTCGGCAATGGCCGCAGAGGTGGCCCCATCACTGCTGGATGCGGTGGTGGTGGGTGCAACAAAATCCCCCACATCGGCAAATCGGCGGGTGATGACTCCTCCAAAGGGCGATCGAATCAGCGTGTTTTGTAGCTGGATTCGCACGACTTGCAGTTGCGATCGCGCTTCTGCGACTTGGGCCCGGGCTTGGGCAACTTCCTCGGCGCGAAACCCCTGGCGCTGTTTATGGAATTCCTGTTCGGCGGTGGCCAAGCTGGCTTTGGCTTGCTCGACGGTGGCGCTGGCGTTGCGGGCTTCGGTCAAGGTCTCATCCAAAGCGTCTTGACTCAGTACGCCTTCGCTGGCCAAAAGCTGGCGGCGCTGGAGTTTTTGGGTGGCTAATTGCCACTTTCCTTCGGCCTCTTGCAACTGGGCTTGCTGCCGTTGCACCTCGGCTTGGGCCTTGGTGATGTCTTCAGGGCGGTTCCCCGCGAGTTTCAGTTGCAATTCCGCCTGCGATCGCGCCAGGCCCGCTTGAGATTGTTTGACCTGCGCTTGCAGTTGTTCGCCGTCCATTTGGGCCACCACTTGCCCAGGCTGCACTCGATCGCCCTCGCGCACAAACAAGGCCGCCACCTTGCCGGCCTCCTTGGGGGCCAAGTTGACCTTACGCAGGGGCTGCACCACCCCATTGGCCTGCACTTGCACCACCAAATCTTGCCGCTGAACCAGGGTTGTGTCCTGGGCAAGATCCACCTTGGGGGCAGGCGCTGGGCGAGGGATCACCAGGGCGATCGTGCCCAACAGGCCCAGGGCCCCGAGGCCCCCGGCCCACAGCTGCCATTGCTGAAACTTGAACCGAATCGCAGGTTGCATGGACGTTGCCCAAACCGGGATCAAATGCCACCTCATCACTCTAAAAAGATCGCCCCCATCGCGACGACTGCCGCCGGTCATCAGTGCCCATGACTAGAGTCACGATTTCCCAGCGGCCGCCATCAGGGGCGGATTGCCGGAAATTCCCCGCTAGCGCAACGGGCCGGCCGCTTGGTATAAGCACCTTGTCTATATCGATGCGAAGCACAACAAACACAATGGCAAAAACCCTCTGGATGTTCCCGGGCCAAGGCTCCCAAGCCGTTGGCATGACTGCTGACTTGCTCGACTCGCCAGCCGCCCAAGCGAAGTTGGCGATCGCGGATGAAATTTTGGGTTGGTCGGTGGCGGAGGTTTGCAACGGCGACGAAGCGCAACTCTCCCAAACCCAATACACCCAGCCTTGCCTATACGCGATCGAGGCGATCTTGGTTGATGCGCTGAAAGCCGCCGGTCAATTGCCTGATTTGGTGGCGGGTCACAGCCTGGGGGAATATGTGGCCCTCTACGCGGCCGGGGCTTTCAGCTTTGAAGCGGGTCTGAAGTTGGTGAAGCGGCGGGCGGAGTTGATGCAAGCGGCTTCCGGCGGCAAGATGGCGGCCATGATTGGCTTCAACCGCCCGGCCCTAACCGAGGCGATCGCCGCTACCGAGGGTGTGGTGCTGGCCAACGACAACAGCGATGCCCAAGTGGTAATTTCCGGAACGCCCGAGGCGGTGGATGCGATCCTGGGCAGCGTCAAAGCCAAGCGGGCTGTGCCCTTGGCCGTGTCCGGCGCGTTCCACTCGCCCTACATGGCGGAAGCATCGGCGGAATTTAACGAAATTTTGGCGGCCACGGATTTTGCGGACACGGCGATCGGGGTGCTCTCCAACACTGACCCCACCCCGGAAACCAGCGGCGCAGCTTTGAAAGAACGGCTCTCGAAGCAAATGACCGGCTCGGTGCGCTGGCGGGAAACGATGGTGATGTTGAACCAGGTGGCCTGCATGGAGGCGATCGAGGTGGGGCCGGGCAAGGTGCTGACGGGTTTGCTGAAGCGTGCCTGCCCCAACACCGCCCTGGTCAACATTGCCGCCCTCGCCGACATCGCTTAAATCTGCTTGCTGGTGACGTGATGGAGTGATCGCTAGTTATTCATAACAATCAATGGCAACTGGCGATCGATTCCATCAAAATGGGTATTAATCCAGTGAAAAAGTTCATCATCAACGCTTTATTTAAAAGAAGTTCTACAACAGCCTGTAGGGTGGGCACTGTCCACCTAATAATTGCTTCATAGCATCTGCAATACGGCGTACTAACCGTTTTAGATAAAAACTGTAAAAGCTCTACAACTGATGAAAGTAATTTATCTAACCCATGTTATTCAGTTTCTTCTGAATCTCTTTGCCCAAGCTCAAGATGATGTTCTGCTTTTGAAGCTGCCCGATGGTCGCGAATTTGTGTTGACCTCCGTTGAGCGATTGCAAAATTCGGCCGAGGATT
This sequence comes from Limnothrix sp. FACHB-881, assembly GCF_014698135.1. Classification (NCBI taxonomy): domain Bacteria; kingdom Bacillati; phylum Cyanobacteriota; class Cyanophyceae; order Pseudanabaenales; family Pseudanabaenaceae; genus Limnothrix; species Limnothrix sp. FACHB-881. Next base: position 228,520 of record NZ_JACJSN010000003.1, on the reverse strand, counting down.
TGACCACGGAGGTTCAGCAAATTACGCAAAATCCAGAACTGATGGCCCTGTTGCAAGAGCGCAAGACGGATCGATCGCGCTTGAGTTTGGCGGATGCTTACGATCGCCTGGGTCTAGAACAGCCCGAGTCATAAGCTGAGATTCATGAATGATTTTCTAAGGCGGCGCGATCGGTATATGCGTGATAGTTTGGCGGTGCGTTTAGGTGGCATTGCGGCAAATTTGGCGCGGGTCAAATCCTTTGGCAAAAATCCTGATAACGGGCAGCTCATTTCCAGTTTGCTGCGGGAAAGTGGTTGGTTCATTGAATGGGCAGCCCCCGAGACCGATTTACCGGTGGCGATCGAGCTGGTGGCAATTCAGCGGCAGATTGTTCAGTGGTTAGCCGATTGGCCGGTGCTGTGGCCAAATGCCGATCGCCGTCAGGTGGTGTTGGAGCGATCGAGCCTGTGGAGCGAATGGATTCTGGCGCGATCGGGCCTGTTGGACTAGGGGAACGGTCACCAAGCTGAACGATGGTTTTGAGCGATCGGCGGCCGAGCGTTCCGTGAGACTTCGTAAAGGTTCGTTGCAACTCGGGCCAGCAAAACCTAAAAACTTGTCAACAAATCTAACCAAAATAAGGGGATCAACCTAGCGTAAAAACAGAACGCCATTCCTGCGAGGTGCGTTATGACCGTTACCAACGATCGCGAACTCGAAGCCCTAATTGCGCGGGTCAAAGCCGCACAGCGCACCTATGCCACCTTCAGCCAAGAGCAGGTGGATTTGATCTTCAAAAAAGCAGCCTTGGCGGCCAACGCGGCCCGCATCCCCCTGGCCAAGCTGGCGGTAACCGAAACGAGAATGGGGACGATCGAGGACAAAGTGATCAAAAATCACTTCGCCTCGGAATTCATCTACAACAAATATAAAGCCGAGAAAACCTGTGGGGTGATCGAAGAGGACAAGGCCTTTGGCATCCAGCGAATTGCCGAACCCGTGGGGATTTTGGCGGGAATTGTGCCCACCACGAACCCCACTTCGACGGCGATTTTTAAGGCCTTGATTGCCCTGAAAACCCGCAACGCGATTATCTTTTCGCCCCACCCCCGGGCCAAGGACTGCACGATTGAGGCGGCGCGGGTGATTTTGCAAGCGGCCGTGGAAGCCGGGGCCCCGCCGGACATCATTGGCTGGATTGATCAGCCCACCGTGCCCCTGTCGCAGCAGTTGATGCAGCACCCGGATGTGAACCTGATTTTGGCCACGGGCGGGCCGGGCATGGTGCGGGCGGCCTACTCGTCCGGTCACCCGTCCTTGGGTGTGGGCGCGGGGAACACGCCGGCCCTGATTGACGAAACGGCGCACCTGAAAATGGCCGTGTCGTCGATTATTCTCAGCAAAACCTTTGACAACGGCATGATCTGCGCCAGCGAGCAATCGGTGGTGGTGGTGGATGCGGTCTATGAACAGGTGAAGCAGGAATTTCGCGATCGGGGGGCCTATTTCCTGGATCCCGAAGAGAAAGTCCGCATGGGCGCGCAAATCCTGATTGATGGGCGGCTGAACCCGAACATCGTCGGCCAATCGGTGGAACAGATCGCGGCGATGGCGGAGATTCAACTGCCACCGGGCACGCGCCTGATCGTCGGGGAGGCGAGCGTGGTGGGGCCAGAGGAACCGTTCTCCTACGAGAAGCTGTCGCCGGTGCTAGCCATGTATCGGGCGGCGGATTTTGCCCAGGCGGTGGAACTGAGTGAGTCGTTGGTGATGTTTGCCGGGCGGGGTCACACGGCGGTGCTCTACACGTCGCCGGACAACCGCGATCGAATCAAGCAGTTTGAGGATCAGGTGCAAACGGCGCGGGTGCTGATCAACACGCCCTCGTCTCAAGGGGCGATCGGGGATATCTATAACTTCCGGCTTGATCCGTCCCTCACCCTCGGTTGCGGCACTTGGGGCGGCAACTCGATCAGTGAGAACGTGGAACCGCGCCACCTGCTGAACATCAAAACCGTGGCGGAACGGCGGGAAAATATGCTCTGGTTCCGGATTCCGCCGAAAATCTACTTCAAATATGGCTCGCTGCCGGTGGCGCTGCGGGAGCTGGCCGGGCGCGATCGGGCGTTCATCATCACCGACAAACCCCTTTACAACCTGGGGATCACGGCGGGCCTGGAAAGCGTCCTGGATGATATTGGCCTGAAGTACGACACCTTTTACGATGTGGAGCCGGATCCTTGTCTGGGAACGGTGAACCGGATTTTGGAACAGATGCGATCGTTCAATCCGGACACGATCATCGCGATCGGGGGCGGTTCCCCGATGGACGCGGCCAAGATCGCCTGGTTGCTGTACGAGCATCCCGAAATTGAATTCGAGGGGCTGTCGATGCGGTTCATGGACATCCGCAAGCGGGTGTATGAGTTGCCGCCTTTGGGCCAAAAGGCAATCCTGGTGGCGATTCCCACCACCTCGGGCACGGGGTCGGAGGTTACGCCCTTCGCGGTGGTGACGGACGAGCGCACGGGGATCAAGTACCCCCTGGCGGACTATGCCCTTACGCCGACGATGGCCATTTGCGATCCGCAATTGGTGCTGGATATGCCCAAGTCCCTGACGGCCTTTGGGGGCGTTGATGCCTTGACCCACGCCCTGGAGTCCTACGTGTCGGTGTTGGCTTCGGAGTTCACAAACGGCGAGGCTCTGGAGGCGATTCGGCTGATTTTCAAATATCTGCCCTCGGCCTATGAGCATGGGGCGGCGGATCCGAAGGCGCGGGAAAAGATGCACTACGCGGCGACGATGGCGGGGATGGCCTTTGCCAATGGTTTCTTGGGCATTTGCCACTCGATCGCCCACCAAATTGGCGGCGCGTTCCACATTCCCCACGGCCTGGCCAATGCGCTGTTGATTTCCCACGTGATTCGCTACAACGCGACGGATGCGCCCTTTAAGCAGGCGGCGTTCCCGCAATACAAGTATCCGAATGCCAAGTGGCGCTACGCCCGGATTGCGGACTATTTGAATTTGGGGGGCACGACGGAGGACGAGAAGATCGATCGACTGATTGGGGCGATCGAGGCGCTGAAGCAGCAGGTGGGGATTCCTCGATCGATTCGGGAAGCCACGTCAATTAGCGAGGCGGAGTTTTTGGCGAAGTTGGATGATGTGGCCGATCGCGCCTTTGACGATCAATGCACGGTGTCGAATCCCCGTTACCCGATGATCAGCGAGCTGAAAACGCTGTTGTTGCGGGCCTATCACGGAGATTCGCCGCTGTTGTCGGCTCCGGAAGCGCCGGAACCGGTGACGACTCCCTAGGGCCTGGTTAAGCCGTCGCTCGCGAGTGGTTCGATCGGGGCTTGATCGTCCCGATCGTCCTGTCACTGCAACGAAAATCCATATCTCAATCAAGCACCATAAATTGATCTTTAGTCCAATCTGGTTTACAAAAAACCAATTTATTGACTGTATTGGCTACATCTGCTAATGTAGCAACATGGTCAAAAAAGGAAGTCTTTAGGCATGAAATTAGATGCAGTTAGTGAGGTAGCCGCATTATTCGATTCTCAGCCGGGAATGTCAGAACTTAGAGAAGTATCTGCTGAAGCATTTCGAGAGGCTGTGTCATCTGCTTACAAGAAAGTCGCCAATTATGCTGATGGCCGAAAAACAGAGAGCTTTGCCCGAACTGTTAACATGGAGTTGCAAGAGAACGTCTCAGTACTTATCCATCAAGAAAAGTTACAAGAACGTTTTGGCATAGAGATCGAGCGAGAAATGAGGGCCTCCAATCATTGCTATGTAAAAGTAATTCTGGGGAGATTCTGTGCTACGTACCATAAATCACCTGGAAGAAGAAAACTACCTTTATTTGCGAAATACCGAATTGATCTCAGTAAAAATAATCCTCCACTACCTGTGCAGCTAGATTTTCTGAGTCCAGCATTTAATCCGTGGGAGAATAATCAGCGCTGGTCTAAGTTTATCAATGGGAATACTCCGATCTTTGTGCCATTTTCGTACGGGCTAGACTTTCATTTCAGAATGGTATATTTGGAACATCATCTCCCATGCTTCCAGTATAAAAAATCAATCGTTTCTCGTGATATACCCCTGTACAATCCCTTTGAGACCGAGTATATTGACCATCCGGTTAGCCGACTGAAGGATCAAGATACTCAAACTCAGCACATCTCTCCCCCCAAGCCAAGCCGAAAACAACAGCGCCAAGCAGAAGATGCTTAAGATGGCAATTCTATGGTGATGAAAAGAAGAATATTTCAAGGAGAAAAATTGAAGGCTGCTCGTAATATGCGAGGAGTCACTGCCGCTCAGCTTTCTGATTTGATTGGGGTTAGCCGACAGTCTATTTATAAATACGAAAGAGGAGGACAGGAACCCACTCCAGAGACACTTGAGAGGATATGTGTGGCTCTTGAAATCCCAGCTTCCTTCCTACTGAGTGCATGGCTCTATCCGCCAGGAAACAGCGAGATCACCTTCTTCAGATCTTTTAATTCAGCGACTAAGAAGAAGCGAGACATGGCTAGCGAAAAGGCCAACATTCTCAGAGAGATTTATATTTACCTTGACAGCTTCATTGACTTTCCTCCCCTAAATTTGCCAAGTCTTGATGAAATTATTCCTCAGAATTTTGACAATTGGCTAGCTCTTCCAAACGAAGAAGCAAACGCTAGGATTGAGAAGGCTGCAAACGAAACGCGAAGATTCTGGGGGCTAGGGTATGGCCCTATCAGCAATGTCACTTGGCTACTAGAGAATCAGGGAATTCTTATTGGACGTTGCTCCCTTGACTCGAAAGCAGTGGATGCGTATTCCATAATCTGTAAGCTACGACCCTTCATAATCTTAGGGAGTGATAAAGGGTCGTGCGCACGTTCAAGATTTGACTTGGGGCATGAACTAGGTCATATCCTGCTTCACGCAGAAGCTAGGGATCAACATCTGTCAGATGAAGATGTTTTGAATAAGATTGAGCGTCAAGCTGATCTCTTTTCGTCATTTTTCCTGTTTCCTCAGTATGCATTTCTAAATGAAGTCAATCGACCTTCATTGGAGCTTTTCAGGATGTTGAAAGGGAAATGGAAAGTTTCTATTGCCATGATGATTTATAGGTGCAAGAGCCTTGGAGTTCTAACTGATGCTGAGATCGATTCCATGTGGCGCAATTACTCTCGTAGGGGATGGCGTAGGGCAGAACCGTTTGACAACGAAATTCCCTTAGAATCACCCCGTCTTCTGAGTTCAGCGATAGAGATGCTAGTGGAAGAATCAGTGAGCTATCGCTCCAGTATTCCTAGCTACTTGAATCTCTATTCATCTGATATTGAAGAAATTTGTTGTTTATCCGAGGGGTATCTAGAGGATTTACCAGATAAGGTTATTAGCTTGGTAAAGGCTAATAATGATCAGCTTTCCATTAATCTTGATGAAAACCTTGTCAATGCACCAAGTCCTAATCCAAAAGTAACCAGACTATTCGGATAATCCTAGGAGTAGGGTATCTGGGCTTTTGTCCCTGACATGCAGCTAATTGCCTGAACGAAGTTGAATTTTGAGCGAAAATTCTCATGATTGCGAAACCTCACAGTCATCTTCATGGGAGGTAAGCGCTGTCTGAGTAGCTGGTTGGGCTGGATCGGCGATCGCGAGTCGAACCGGTAACTTCAGCGTAAACGTCGTTCCCCAATCGCCCGATTCACAATCGATCGTGCCGCCGTGCTTTTCCACAATCACCTGCTGGGCGATCGCCAGACCCATGCCCGAGCCTTTGCCCACGGGTTTGGTTGTGTAAAACAACTCAAAAATCCGCGATTGTTCACTGACGGGAATGCCCAAGCCGCTGTCGGTGACCGCCAAGCTGACCGAATCCGGGTCAAGGGTGCGGGTGGTGAGCTTCAGGGTCAAGAGCCGATCGGGCTGTTGGCGGAAGGCCTCATCCAGCGCATCGATCGCGTTCGTCAAAATGTGCATTAACACCTGATTGAGCTGACCTGCATAGCACTCGATCAGGGGCAAAGATCCGTAGTCCAACTGCACCACAATGGCCGGGCGGTGAGCTTGGGCACAGAGGCGCGATCCCAAAATGGTGAGCACGCTGTCCAGGCTTTGGGGCAGGTCGATCGCCTTCACCTCCGCCTCATCCAAACGGGCAAACAACCGCAACGACAGAACGATCGCCCGGATGCGTTCCGCGCCCGATCGCATGGAAGCCATCAGTTGCGGCAAATCTTCCCGCACAAACTCCAAATCCAACTGTTCCACGAGCGATCGAATCTCTGGACTGTGGGGGCCATGGCCCGCCTCATACAGCGTCAGCAACTCCAGCAGATGGCTCACCCCCTCCGTGACATGGATTAGGTTGCCGTAGATAAAACTGGTGGGGTTATTGATTTCGTGGGCCACCCCGGCCACCACCTGCCCCAGGAGCGACATCTTTTCCGTTTGGATCAGTTGCGCTTGGGTGCGGCGCAAATCCATCAGGGTTCTGTAGAGGGTGCGGGCTTGGGAGCTGGCAAAATCCGCCGCGTCCGCCAATTCCTGATTGCGTTCGGCCACCCGCTCAATCAACGTATCAAGAGCCTGGGCCAAGGATCCCACTTCGTCTTGGCTGGTGATGCCCACCCGTTGGCTGAAGTCGCCGGTTTCCGCCACCCCTTGGGCCACCGTGGCCGCCCGCACCAGGGGATTGACGATCGCCCGCGTGACTCGCATCGCAATCACCCCCGCCACCGCCGCCGACAGCAACAGGCTCAGGATCACAACGCCTTTTTCCAGACCTTGGGCCTCTTCGAGCAAAACTTCCGCCTGTTCCGCTTGCCCATGGGCCATAATCACCAGCCGGGACAGGGCGCGATCGGCCCCGGCCAGCGCTTTCCACTCCAGGGCCTCCGCTGCCTCTTTGGCTTCCTTTTGGGCGGCCGATTGATTGGCCTCGTCCGCCTGCTGCATCAGCATTTGCTGATTGGCATATTCCTGAAGATCCGCCACGCTTTGATTGGCCAAGTGCAACAGGCGATCGGGGCGATCGGCCAGCCATTGGGGATTTTGCTTGAGATAGGCGGTGAGTTCGTTGGCTAAGTCGCGGGCTGTTTGGATGGCCGCGATCGCGTCCTGCTGGAACAGTTGCCGTTGTGCGACGGGAATTTCATCATCCCCCGCTTCATCAATGGCGAGGCGAGCCGCCTGCAAGTTGCTGCGTAAATCACTGAGTAATTGAACTTGTGTGGTTGCGTCGTGCAATTGGGCCACCCCGCGCCCTTGGAAATGATCCGCCAGGGCGATGCCGGCCAAGGAGCCAACGGCCCCCGTGGCGATCGCCAGGATATAGCCCAACGCAATCTTTTGGCTGAAGTGCCAATTGCTGATGCGTTGTTGCCAATGGCCGAGCCAGCGCGATCGCCCCTTGATCTGGATCTTCATCGTGGAGTGGGACATCGCTGCCGTCGAGTGAGGAGAGGGCAGTGGAAAATTCATTGATTACGAATTTTAGGGCAGCTCCAACCGCAACAGCCCTACGCCGTGGGCTGATTATGCTTGGTTGTAACCTCAATGGATTGATGCAAACCCTGAAAGATGGATAAATTTAACGATTCATGAGGGATGAAACGTGAATTCACTATCTTTTTTGTGTAGTTTTGGAAGGCTAAGGCAGCCGTCAAAGTCGATCCCAATCTATCAGGTGCTTCCTTGAAATGGCGTTAAGAAATGCAATCAAGAATCAACAATATAATCCATCAGTTGATTGCCTAATTGGGTGCGATCGGCAACATGATCAGTATCCAAATGTCCGTATTTGAAGACCTTAAAAGTCGCAAAGTTTACCAAACCCTGACCCTAAAAACCGCAATTCTGGTGACGCTGAATGGGTCATGGCTGCCGCAACTGAAATGTTTCGTCCCAATCGCCCAGTTCGCCAACCGATTCCCGGGGAGTGTGGCGCTGGGTGGAGTCTGGGGCCTGAGCCAAAACCTGAGCCAAAATATATTCCCCAATGCTTCGGTTGGGGTTCGGTGGCCCCACCCCCCCGCGTCTCGGTCGGTAGGCAGTAGGATTAAAAATGATTTTGTAATCGATGCAATACAACCTTGAAGCTTTCAGGCCGCCCAACCGTGCTAAACGCTCTCATTGCTGACTTTCGCATCATCTTCGATCGTGACCCCGCCGCCCGCAATTGGCTAGAGGTGCTTTTTTGCTATCCGGGGTTGCAAGCGTTGATGCTCCATCGGCTGGCCCATTGGCTGCAACAGCACCAATTACCCTTTGTGCCTCGGCTGATTTCCCACATTGGACGACTACTGACCGGGATTGAAATTCACCCGGGCGCAACGATCGGGCAAGGTGTGTTTATCGATCACGGCATGGGCGTTGTGATTGGTGAAACGGCGATTGTGGGCGACTATTGCTTGATTTACCAGGGCGTGACCCTGGGGGGCACGGGCAAGGAAAGCGGCAAGCGCCACCCCACCTTGGGTGACAACGTGGTGGTGGGAGCTGGGGCTAAGGTGCTCGGCAATCTGAATATTGGCGAAAATGTGCGCATTGGGGCTGGTTCCGTGGTTTTGCGGGATGTGCCTGCCGATTGCACGGTGGTAGGTGTGCCTGGTCGTGTGGTCTATCGATCGGGTGTGCGGGTAGATCCACTGGAGCATGGCAAGCTGCCGGACTCGGAAGCCCAGGCGATTCGGGCCCTGCTCGATCGCATCGAAGCCCTGGAGCGGCGGATTGAGGAAATGGAAGCGGAACGGGCCCAAGTGCCGGTGGCCGTGGGTGCGCCGGAGCGCCCTTGCGAAGACTTGACCCTTTGCGATTGGGAACGGATTGCCAAGGTGGCCGCGGAGGTGACGGCGGCCCAACGCCAACTGGGCCAGCTCAATCTTGTGAGTGGTGATGACCCGGCGGGAAAGCGTTGCCGGTTGAGCGATCGGGCCCTGGAAGAGTTCTTTGATGGGGCTGGGATTTAGGGCGAATGATCGGTCTGAGCACTTGGACTGGTTATTGGACTGGTCATCGGGCTGATCATTCGTCTGAATCGTCAGCCTAAATCATTGGGCTAGATCACCAGAAATCTTGCTGTTGTTGGGTTTCGTACCTCAACCCAACCTACAAGACTGGGCCGGTTACTGGGCTGATGTCGATCGCGTTGGGGCCGGATGCCGTCCGGCTGGCGGTCTTGCGCCTTGCTGATTTGCGCCTTGCCTAGGGGATCTGGTGGGGCGGCGGGGCCAGCAGGGGAAGTTCGATCGTGAAGCAACTGCCCACTCCCACTTCGCTGACCACATCCACACAGCCCTGGTGCAGTTCCACAATTTGCTTCACTAGCGCCAAACCCAATCCTGTGCCGTCATATTGGCGATTCAAGGCCCCGTCCACTTGGATGAAGGGCTGAAAGAGCTTGGGTAAATTTTCGGCGGCAATGCCAATCCCGGTGTCGGCTACGGCAATGCGCACGAAGGTTGTGGGTTGGTTGGCGGGCGCGGTGGGGGCTGGGGGCTGCTGCACCAGGCCCTGGAGATGCATTTTGGACAAAGCGCGCGATCGCACGAATTCCGAGGCGGCGGTTAACGATTCGCTGGTCACGGCGATCGAAAGGGTAATTTTGCCCCCTTCCGGCGTGAACTTCACCGCATTGCTCAGCAAATTAATCAACACCTGGCGCAATCGTCGTTCATCGACCCACAGATTAGGCAAGTTTTCTGGGCTGTTGAGGCGCAGTTCAATCCGTTTTTTCGTGGCCTGCTGTTGAATGAAAACCAGGCTCGATCGACACATGGGCACCAAGTCCGTGATTGACCAATCCAACTCCATTTGGCCGGACTCAATCTTGGCCATGTCCAAAATGTCGTTAATGAGTTCCAGCAGGTGTGTGCCGCTTTGGTCGATCGTCCTGAGCGCATAGTCTTGCTGGGGCGTAATTGGCCCAAAAATTTCCTCTTGCAGACTTTCGGTCATCCCCAAAATGGCATTCAGCGGCGTGCGCAATTCGTGGCTCATATTGGCCATGAACTCATCTTTCAAGCGCGTTGCTCGCAACAGTTGTTGATTCGTTCGCTGCAACTGTAATTCCGCCGCTTGGCGATCGGTAATGTCTTGATAGATGCCCAAAACCCCAATCACCGTTCCTGACGAATCCCGGAGCGGAACCTTGTTGGTTTCAATCTGGATCAGGGAGCCATCCAGTTGTTTTTGGGACTCAATGAGATGTAGCTTGGCCATGCCAGACTCAATCACTTCCCGATCGTCCGCTCGGTATAGCTCGGCTTCGCTGACTCCCCAGGGCAAATCGTAATCCGTCTTGCCCACGATCGCCTCCGGTGAAGGCAGCCCCGCCGCCGCCGCAAAGTTTTGGTTGCACCCCAGGTAAACCGAATTGCGATCTTTCCAAAACACAAAGAGCGGAAATGTATTTAAAACCGTTTGCAAAAATTGCTGCGATTCCTGAAGTGCTTTGCGGGTTTGTTTGCCCTCAGTCACATTCCGAAACATGCTGCGAATGGCGATCGGTTTCCCCTCTTGAAAATCGCAGTTGGCATTTCCTTCCAACAAAATTTCTTGGCCATCTTTGCTGAGAAAGCGAGTTTCAATGTCTAAAGAAGCTTCCCCGGCGCAAAGGCGATCTAAATATTGGCGGTAGTCTTCTAAGTCCGCAGGATGGACAACCTGAAAGATCGACAAATCATTTAAATCTTCATCGCCATAGCCCAAGGTTTCTTTCCAAACCCGGTTGACCAACAAGATTTGCCCTTGGGGATCAATTCGTTGAATTAAATCCGTTGCATTGTCAAACAAATCCCTCAGTTGCGCTTCTTGAGCTTGCAGTTCCAAGGTGCGCTGCAACACCCTCGCTTCCAAGTCTTGGTTCAGTTGCTCCAAGGCATCGTTGGCCTGTTTGCGCTGAAGTTCGGCCCCTGCCCGGGAGGCCAACACCCGCAAAAGGGCCATGGCTTGTTGGTGTTTTTCTTCAGAAAAGGGTTGTTGATCTAGGATGCAAAGACTGCCGATCGCTTGTCCTTGATCATCCTGTAAAGCAACGCCCAACAGCCCATTCACTGCCCCAGGAAAGAGGGAACGGGAAATGGAAAAACAGGACTGTCCGCCGGTTTCACAATAGAGTTCGCCATGTTCCAAAATGTAGGAACAGGGTGTGTTTTCTAAGTCCAAATTGGAATTGTCGCCCAGTTGACCATCAACCCAAACACCAAGGGTTTGTAATCGATCACCCCGTAATTCCGTGGCTACCACATAATCCACATTCAGGGCTTCCGCAATATGCCGCACCAAGTTGGGGAAAAACTGTGCTCCGGTTACCGTGGCCGTGCCTTCAATCACTTGATGCAAAGCTTTTTCGGCCTGTTCTCGGGCCATTTCTGCCAAATGTTGATCGGTAACATCCTGCACCGTGCCTTGGGAATAAAGGGGCGTGCCATCCTCGTCATAGGTTGTTTCGCATTGCTCATGGACATATTTAATCCGCCCATCTGCCAACAGCAACCGATGGGTGACGGAATAGGGTTCATGATTGACTAAGTGGCGCTCATAGGCTCGGTCGACCATTTCTCGATCGTCAGGATGAATGGCGGCCATCAAGGCTTCATAGGATGCATCAAATTGCTGTGCATCCACTTCAAAAATCTCAAAAACTTGCTCAGACCAATAGAGCTTGTTGCTTCGTAAATCTATTTGCCAATTGCCGAGCTTGGCAATCCGCTGGGACTCTTGCAGACGATCGCTCAGTTGGCGCAGGTTCTGTTCCGCAGCCTTGCGATCGCTGATATCCGTGACGAATCCCTCTAAAAACAGAAATTTTCCTTCATCGGAATAAACACCGCTACCCCGCTCCCAAACCCACTTTTCTTGAGCAAACTTGGTGAGAATGCGATATTCGCACTCATAGGGTTCTTGCTTTTGAATGGCGGCTTGGACAATTTCCCAAACGCGATCGGCATCTTCGGGGTGAATTTCTTGACCGCAACTGGTGGTGCGATCGACTAAATATTCATGAGTTTCATAGCCCGTGATGGCCGTTACCCCATCGCTAACAAAAAGCGCGGAGTATTCAGGATTATTAGCCACTCGATAAACATAGCCGGGCAAATTGGCCACCAGGGTCGAAAGACTTTTTTCCTGTTCCGCCAGGGCCAGTTCCACTTGTTTGCGAGCCGTAATATCAACCCCTACGCCCAAAACGCCATATTCACCCTTGGCGGGCAGAAAAATCGGTGACTTGTGCCATTGCAGCCATTGAATGTCTGGATTGGTTCCAAATGGATCATCAACTTGGCCGTTGCAGGAATCTGCCCCAGAGGAACCACCAGCCCCCGATAAATTGATTTCCAAGGCAGTTCCTAGGGTGTTGGTTCCTAAGTCAGATTCTGGGGAAGCATCGAGGAGGGCACCATCCTGCTCCACTGAGGCGATCGAGTCTGGCTGAACATCTGACTGAGCAATTTTGCGGCGAATCACCATTTCCTCAGGCAAGAAGAGTTCCTGGCGATTTTCAATGACGAAGCGATTTTCGCTCAAAAACCGAGCATTGGCTTCCGAGGGCCCTAGTAATTCTTCGTCAGTTTTATTCAGCAGTTCATCAACGGTGGTTCCGTAATAATCCGCCATGGCTTGATTGGCGAGCACATACCGACCCTCCCAATCTTTGACGAAAATTAAATTGGGATTGTTGTCAATAACAGATCGTAAAAAGACCTGTTGACGATTAATAAAATCGCGACTGAGGCGCAGCGAAATTTTTGATTTAATACGTTCTTGGTTTTCGCGATGTAACTCCCCGATCGCCTCCTGAAGCTGATTGGTTCGAGATTGAATAATGCTATTTAAGCTGCTTTGAACATTGTGAATTGAAGACTGTACTTCCTTCAGGAAATGCACATTTTTCAGCACGCCCACCCGAATGGCTTGGCAACCATCATCAATAAAGGTTTCCGAGAGCAACATGCTGAGGGCTGGCCGATCGGGCTGCTGGATGGCTAATTCCACATCCCGGCGGTGATAGGGTTGCTGTAGATCGGAGGCGATCGGGGCCTGTTGTTGCACCCAACGGGTCAAAGCGGGCTGGCCCAGGGTGGTGATGGGTTGCCCTTGTAGGTTTTGCTGCTCGATCGCGCAAATTGCTTTTAGCGCGTCATTGGTAAACAGTAATTGCCCACCGGCATCGGCCACATACACACCATCGGGTAAACTTTGAACCGTATGATTCAGCCACTGTAATTGGCGTTGTTGCTGATAGGTTTGCCAGCTTTTTTGTAAGGTAATTGGCAATAGCTTGAGATAGGCTCCAGCGGCATCTTTCACCACATAATCGGCAGCGCCCTGTTGCACCAGTGCCAAGGCCACATCTGCGGCATCCGCTGGAACCATCACCAGCCAGAGAACCGCCTGGGCTTCCATGAGCTGCAAGAGTTCCCGAAAGCTGGGTGCGGCTTGGTCGAGGAGGTCGGGTTGATCCTGCGCGATCGGGGTTACGGGGCGATCGCTGGGCTGGGGGCTGCGATCGGCCAAGTCTTCAGGCTTGTTGGCGGGACAGCTTTCAGTCCCTGCCGACGGTTCCAAGACCGCCTCGATCGGGGGAATCGCACAGCCATTGAGCAACACCATCTCGACCGGTTGCCGACGCAAATGGGCGATCGCCGCCTGCATGGAAGCCACCACATGCCCTTCACCCAGCCAGGGCCAGTGCTGAAAACAGCGAGCAAATTTTAACTGATCCGTTTCATCAGGTTCCAAGACCAATAATTGGCCCAAACAGGGTGATGCATTAGCCGCAGCAACGTTGGTCATTGGATGTAAAGAACGCGGGGATCCATTCCCTTAAACACTGAATCACCATCGGCCGAGCGTTGACCCAGAACCCAGAACGCCAATTTGCAAGATACCTAAAAGGGTTTGAACATCAGGTTTGGATAATGACTGAGAACCATGGCTTGACCATCACAAAATGATCAAAATTTGCTCCATGAGCGTTTGGCTGATCCCTCAGCATTGACTGATCTGACTAGCGGGGCGGTCTGTTGATCGAGGATGCTGAATTTTTCAGTCAACAGAATTTTCTCACGTCTTGAACAAATTAGATCTATGTTTTAGATCTGATTTGAGCTTGGTTGAAATCCGTTTAGGTTCAACCCAAACTCCTGTTCAAATCTTGATCTCAGCCCTAGCCTTAATGCTTGAAGCCTTTTAGAAACCTTCCTTTGTGAACCGCAATTGTTCCGAGAATCCTGCTCTGTTTTTAAAAACTAACCGTGATGATTGAGCAATCGTTGAAAATTCTTGAGCTGGTGGGGTTGATAATTCTATTTAAGCATTCCCTGCGATTCTCCTAAAGTATTCCAAGGGGCAAAAGCGATCAAATTCAATCAAGAAGGATTTGGGTATAAACTATCACTAGAGTATGAATTAAATCATTGACTACTGATCATTATTAATACCTAATTCCATCATTGATTGCTGACAATGTTGCTGGCCGTTGAAGCCGGCCGCCGAAGTTGACCCTATCGCCCTTATAGGGAAAAAGAGGTGAAAGTTGGCTGTTGTGGGGAGCTTTGTAAAACAGCTTCGTAATGTTGGGCGGCTTGGTCCCAGCTAAAGTCGCGCTCCACGTAGGCTCGGGCCGCTTGGGAGAGTTGGGCCCGCAACTCCGTAGATTCCCACAACCGACCGATGGCGGCAATGTATTCAGCGGGTTGGTTGGCCCGTAAGGCTAAGGGCGGTCGGTCGATCGTCAAGCCCTCGAGTCCCCGATCGCTCCCCACCACGGGTACGCCGGCCGCCATGGCCTCAAGGGTTTTGTTTTTGATGCCCAGCCCGGTGCGCAGGGGCACGACGCAAACGGAGGCCCGATGTAGCTCGGCGGCCATGGAATCCACAGGGCCGGTGACCACTACGCCAGGTCGATCGCCCAGGGCCAACACCTCAGCGCTGGGCCGAGCCCCCACAATCCGAAAGGTGGCGGCGGGATAGGTCGATCGCAGCGGTGGCAGAACGGCATTCACAAAAAACTTCACCGCATCGATGTTGTGGGTGGCATCCATTGCGCCCACAAACACCAATTCGTAACCCCCGGGATCTTGATCGCGCAGCGGAAACAGGGCCAAGTCCACCCCGTTGGGAATGACGAAACCGGGCACTTGGGGCGCAAATTGGGCCATGTAGTCCCGATCGTCGGGGGTGGTGGTGACGATCGCGCTGAATTTGTTGGCGTAGCGGCGCTCGTAGCGGGCGAGCAAGGGCAAATACAGCCAATCGCGTGTGGGGTGGGGAGATGCACCCAAATCCAGATGCCCCTTGGCCCAACCGTAAACGGAGCTGTGAACATCCACAATCGATCGCAGCTTAGGATAGCGCTGCTGCCAATCGGGCCGCACATAGATTTCATTCACACTGTGCTCGCAGGTGACCACATCAAAGCGATCGGCCGCAATTTGTTGATCAATCCAAGCCTGCATCGGCCGCGAAAAGCGATGCAACACATTGGGCGGCGTGCCCCTCAGCCAAGATTGCCCAAACCGCTTCACCTTGCGGGCCAACTGGCGTGGACTGCGGCTGGCGGCCGGATCCGGTGGCAGCGGAAACACCATCACCTCCTGAACAGTTGCCCGAAGCGCGGCCAGATGGTCATCGGTGACACTAGGATGGCGCTGGGTGGCAATGGTGACCGCATGGCGCTGGGCCAAGCGGGCCAGCAGGTTGTAAGTCCGAATTTCCGTGCCGCCTTTGCTGGGCGGATAAGGAAAGGTAGAAGAAATGGCTAAAATTCTCATGGCGATCGCCCCGTAATTCCCGTCGCTGCCCCCCATGACCGACGCTTGCTCAAAACCCACCATTCTCGTGACCGGCGGCGCTGGCTACATCGGCTCCCATACCGTTCTAGCGCTTCAACAGGCCGGCTATCCGGTGGTTGTGCTGGATAATTTGGGCTACGGCCACCGCGAGATTGTGGAATCGGTGCTAAAGGCTGAGTTGATTGTGGGTGACATTGGCGATCGGGCCTTGCTCGATCGACTCTTTGCCCAGCGCCAGATTGGAGCCGTGCTACACTTCGCCGCCTACATTGCCGTGGGCGAGTCCGTTGCCAATCCCGCCAAATACTATCGCAACAACGTGGTGGGAACCCTGACCCTGTTGGAAGCCATGGTGGCGGCCCAAGTGCCCCATTTCGTGTTTTCCTCCACGGCGGCTACCTATGGCGTACCCCAAACCCCCAAAATTGCCGAAGATCATCCCCAACAGCCGATTAATCCCTATGGGGAGTCTAAATTAACCGTCGAGCGGATGCTGCGGGATTTTGACCTGGCCTATGGATTGCGATCGGTCATCTTCCGTTACTTCAACGCTGCCGGAGCCGACCCCTCCGGCAACCTGGGCGAAGATCACCAGCCGGAAACCCATCTGATTCCACTGATTTTGCTGGCGGCCCTGGGCCAGCGGGACAACATCGCCATTTTCGGCACGGACTACCCCACCCCCGACGGCACTTGCATTCGGGATTATGTCCATGTGAACGACTTGGCCCACGCCCATGTGTTGGGGTTGGAATATTTGCTGAACGGTGGCGAATCCACGGCATTTAATTTGGGTAATGGCAACGGATTTTCCGTGAAGGAAACGATCGCTGCTGCTCGCCAGGTGACCCAACGCCCGATCGTTGTGGTGGAGCGCGATCGCCGGGCTGGTGATCCGCCCGTGCTGGTCAGCAGCAGCGATCGGGCCCAGGCGGTTTTGGGCTGGCAACCGGAGTACCCAGATTTAGAGGCGATCGTGTCCCATGCCTGGCACTGGCATCAACGCCGCCACGGCACTGAATAACGCCAGCCAGCTTCTATCCAGCCGTTTTTAGTCAGTTACCCAATGAAAGCCGCCCAATTTTTCTCCGTTGAAATCAGATGAAATCAGAGGATAAAAATAGGTCAATGCGGATGAGGCTTGATTTTTTGAAAGAGGCTTATTGGGGTAGAAAACTTTCGTTTAATACCTCAAAAAGTTGGTAGGGACAAGCTTCTGGAAACTGTTCGATCGGTAATTCTGTTTCATCACTGGCTTGCCGACGTGCTCTGGGATAGGCCCAATCTAGGGCCTCAGGTAGGAAATTTTTGAGGCTAGGGGAATCGTCTAATAGGGACTGAATTCGGGTTCGGTGTTCCGTGATGCTTCCTGCCCAGCTTCCCGATCGCATCTCAGGCTGAAATTGCCACTTTAAAAGATGCACAAGAATCACCACCAAATTATGTTTAATGGCACGTTTATCGCTGCGGGCCATTGACTCTAATTCATCTAATAAATTATCCCAATCCACATTGCCGTAGTCACGGCGGCGCAGTTGTTCGATTGTTGCGTCTAACCAAAGGGCGTAATCGCACTCATACAACGTTGCCAAATTGTCCCGGGCCACTGTCATCGCTGTACCTCACGGAAACAAGCAAACTGAGAGGGCAAAAACGTTCACCCTCTCAATTTAGCAGTTCGCCTAAGAAAATGCCTTGACTTCCTTGGGGATCCAATCAAGTCTCGATGGATGATTGATAGTTTTGACTGTCAACTAGACTATCCACCAGACTATCAATCAAACTATCAATCACATGAGCTTGATTGACGTTTGAAGAAAGGAGAACAAGAATCTACGAGCTGGTAGCTTGACACAACAGCAGTCCAAACCATTGCTGTGGATCGCTCCAGGTTTTGACGGTGGTGAGGCCGCGCTCTGCGAGTTGTTGAGGCAAGCGATCGAGCCGGAATTTGCGGGAAAGTTCCGTCAAAATCGACTCCCCGGCTTGGAAGTTGGCGACAAAATCCAGGCGATCGAACTGCACTTGGCAATCGCGGTGACAATGGAGATACATCTCGATTTGCGAGTCTGCGGTGTTATAAACCGCTTCGTGACTGAAAGCATCGAGATCAAAATTGCCCCCAAAACGCCGGTTCAAATGAGCCAGCATGTTCAAGTTGAAGGCGGCCGTCACTCCCTGAGAATCGTTATAGGCTGCCTTGAGGATTTCCAGGTCTTTTTCGAGATCAACTCCTAACAGGAAATAGTCACCGGGCTTGAGCGATTGGGCCACGCGATCGACAAAGCTGTTGAAGTCTGTGGGGGAGAAATTTCCCATCGAACTGCCCAGGAAAAACAACAGGCGCGATCGCTCATTGCTGTGGGCTAAATAGTCCAAGGCCTGGTCATAGGTTCCCAATAGTCCCTGGATCCAAAATTCAGGATATTGCGATTGCAGTTGCACCACGCTGCTGTGCAAAATGCCGCCACTAATATCCACCGGGAGATAGTGGCAAGTGTCGGGGCGATCGGCCCAAAGCGATCGATAGGCATCCAACAGTAAGCGAGTTTTGGTGGAACTGCCGCTGCCCAATTCAATCAGCTCGTGGCTGTCGGTGATTGCAGCAATTTCGGTGGCATAGGTTTGCAAAATCCAAGCTTCTGTACGGGTTGGATAATATTCCGGAAGCTGGCAAATGTCCTCAAAGAGTTGCGATCCCCGATCGTCATAAAAATACTTGGGAGACAACTGCTTAGGGGTTTTGCTCAAGCCTTGGATCACTTCTGCCCCTTCTGGGGTGGCGGGTGCGTGGCTGTGATCCAAAACAATGATCGCCCCCGATCGAATATCCGCATCAACCATTTCAGCGGCGTTTACAGGGTGCGATTGAACAGACGAATACCGGCTTTCTAGTGGCATAAATCACTTGTTCCTTGGGCAATCCGAAAGCCCACATGTTGATAAAAATGAGGTCGAAACCAATTGCGATAGGATGGCAGGGCCATGGAGCCATTAGTGGCCCAAGAACCACCCAGCATCATCCGGTGATCTTCATCAAAAAAAGGCGCTGACTGATCCTTATAAAGGGGATGAGGTTCAAAGCCGGGTAATGGATTAAAAGCATCAGCAATCCATTCCCAAACATTGCCGCGCAAATCCGCAAGTCCTTGGGCGATCGCCCCGTTTGAATTGACCGCTCGGGGTGAGATCCATTGCCAGTGCAAATTGGGAGGCAATTCAGCAATGGGGCCTGAGTTTTGCCCGAAAGCTTGCCCAAAGTCTTGCCCGAAAGCTTGCCCAGAATCTTGATCTAGATCTTGGATGAAAGGGCGATTGAAGTGGGGATCTGTTTGCTGATTCCAAGGCTGGAAATCATGACCTTGCGCAGGGTTTTGTGCCTCTGTTGTTGACCATTGCAATGCACGATTCCATTCCGCCTCGCTGAGCAATCGCACGCCTTCACCCTTCCAGCGACAGAAGGCGATCGCCTCGTGATAGTTCACTTCTGCGGGCCAGGCGAGGGGTAAATCACATTCAAAAAAGGTCGATCGATACCGGTAGTGATCGCCTTGCGGAATCCAAAATTTGGGGTGGGAAGCCTGATGCATTTCGCGCCATTGCCAACCCTCAGCCGACCAGTAGGCTGCGTTTTGGTAGCCACCGGCTGCCACGAATGCTTGATACTCTTGGTTGGTGATGAGGAATTGGCTCGCCCAAAAGCTGGGTACTTCCACTGGGCGGCGACCATATTCACTATCCCAACCATAGGTTTGATCGGTTGGGGATTTTCCGAGGGTGACTGTGCCGCCGGGAATCAGGCGCATGGAATTTTGCGGTGCGGGCAAATCCGTTGGGGCGATCGACCAATCGGCCGGACATCGCAGGCGATCGAGGGGTAATTGGCGCAACAACATCGAAGAGGTTTCAATGTGAATCCGCTGATGCTCGATCGCCATCAACAGGGCCCAAAGGGGATGTTGGGGGTGAATGGGTAATTCAAAATCAACAGTCTGAATCACTTGCTCGATCGTGGCCTTGACCCGATCGCGATAGTCCCAAACAGCCGCCACTTCTGGCCATTGAATCTCGCCAATGACGGCATCTAATTCCGCAGCAGTGTTAGGATCAACCCCGATTTCAAACAACTGCTCATAGTCTGGGTTCAGCCGTTGTGACCACAGGCCAACCCGCACCAACTTATTGACATAAAAAACCGCTGAATGTCCTAAGTAGAAAATCAGCGGGTTGCGTAGGGGATCTGGTCGTAAATAAAAGGTTGCTGGCTCTGCCAAACTGCTTAGCAGCTTATCTTCTAAAGCCCAGGCATCCTGAAAATAATGCAGCAGTTCCTGCGAGCAACAACGGTCTAACCGTGGCACAGTTGGGGCTGAATTCATCCGAATGTCAGCCGGATTGGTTGCAACAGTCATATGGCTAGATCACCATGACGATTTCAAATGATCTGATCTCCAATGGTTTTAGCATTGGGCAATGGCCCGAGCCATCCCTTGAAAATCAAGACTGAATTTTCCCCATTGCGGTCAAAACCGATCCGGAAGGATCGGTTGAGGTCGCTTGCTTTGCAGCGGGTCTTGCCCAATTAGGATTTCAATGAGGCAGGGGCAAAGGTTTGGGGAATTGTGTTCCCATCCTCAGTCTGATTTTGGATCCTGAAGGGGAACTTCAGCAATTCTTCAGCGTTATGGGATCTATTTCTTCACAAAGCGTGATTGAACATTTCTTCACAGAGTGTGATTGAAATTCCCTTGAAGAATCGCTGTCAACAATTCGTTTCACGAGTCATGTCTAAGCATTCCTTCCCAAGGTCGATCGGGGTGGCCAGCAACATCACAGAAAACGATCAGTCGGATCACTCAACTGTAAAAGCCAAACCTAAAATAGTCCACGGTAGCGTATAAAAACCAACAGCGCCGCCCAAGATCCCAAGGCCACTTTCACCGCCACCAAGAAGTTTAAAACCGGTAATAAACCACCGCTGGCAAGGGTTCCCAACTCACCGTGGGGCAATTCATATCCAACTAAGGTGACGACAGCCAAGGCGATGAAAACGAGTACGGAAATTTTTTCCCAGGTGGCGGCTCGCCAGCGTTGATAAAGATTTTGCATCCAATCTGGCGAAGCGGTAATGGTCACTAGGCCGATCGCAGTGCCCCCCGCCACGCCCGCTGCAAAACCACCGCCGGGGCTGAGGTGACCGCGAATTCCTAGCTCGATCGCGACCAGGGCGGCGATCGTGGCTCCTAACCGCGCCAGTACGATCGAGGGTTGATCCACCAAGCGTTGAATTGAGCAGGATGGATTTTCATTGGCTAATAAAAATTGCGATCCCATGATTGCAATTGTAAAAACCACCACCTCAAAAATGGTGTCGTATAACCGATTGCGAAAAATGATCCCCGAAACAGCATTCGGAACCCCGCTATCGGTCACCACTGCCTGCACAATTTCAGCCCCGATCACATCTGGCGCATAGTTGGGAAACAACACCATTTTGCAATAGAGCGCTAAGCCTGCCAGTACATAAATCCACTTAATCATGAGGGTTTGCGCTCCTGGGTAAGGGTGACGTTGGCTGACGAATCAGTTGATAAATTGGCTAATAAATTGGCTGACTGATGTGCTGACTGATAAGTAATGGTGGCCAAGTCTGACAAGGGCTTTTCCCGCATAATTTCGTAGAGCCGTTGAACGCGGGTGATGAGTTGTGGCTTTCCGGAATGGGGCTGAGGCGCTGTTGAGTCTTCAGGGGCACTTAAAAGACTGGATGTGGGCGAATAGATGGCATGAACTTCCCGATCACCCAAGGCTCGCTGGAGTGCCGTCAGGCTGGGATAGGGAACCAATTCAATGCGGAGGTAAAAGGGCTTGAATGTATTTGCTAAACATTCCACCACCGTGGGATCTAATTCCCCATTGGCAGACTCTTGGGTTAAGTCAGGTGCGTGGGTTTCCGGGTCTAAATGCAGTAGATGAGGCGGGGTAACGATGGTTGGATCTTCTAGATATCCTAACTGCAAAACCAAGGACGATCGCACAGCAATTGCATATAGGGTAATTGCCAGTAATGTGCCCATCAGCGCTTCCGTTAGAGACACATCAGCAGCACCCAAAACCGCATAAACAGCCGCCGCCAAAGCGCCCAAAATGCCACGAATCACCAGTGCATGGTAAGGATTCGATTGAAAAATTACCATCGCTGCCGAGAGCGGCAACAGCGCAGTGATCACATAAATTGGCAGGTCATTAACCCAGTTCAACTCATTCATGGTTGGTCTCCGCTGGTGGAGCAGTAGGCCAAAACATAGCCCAACATAGTGTTCCAAACGGCCAAACAAATCATGGCCAAAATGAGCAATGGCCACTCATTGGGAATCTTTAATAACAATCCAAACACGATCGCCAAAGATCCCAAGGTGTCCGACACCGATAAGCCGTGTAATTTAAAAAGCACCGATCGGCGGGTGAGTAATTGGGTTGTGCCCCAAAACCAAAACACCATCCCGCCCACTAAACAAAGATTGCTGATGCCGTCAACCAAAGGCAGTTCTGTCCAGGTCATGTTTAGGCTTCTCCCATTCGTTTCAAAACGTTAGCCAACAGCATTAATCCAGCATTGCCCACGCTCAACACAATCACGGCTACGACCCCGATCGACCAATCATCTCGCTGCACTGAAACCAGCAAAATGGCAATTGAAACCTTGCTGGAAACACTCGACAGGGCCAACATCTTTTGCCAAACGTCTTCTTCTGTGCAGGCTTTATAAATTGGAATTAACAAAGCCAGAATGGCAGCAATCAAAATGGCATTGGTCATGGTGAATTGAGCAACCTGAGTCAGGAAGTTGAGCAGTCACGGCGAAGCAATCAAGTCCTAGGGATCAATTTTGTGAACGGCATAGCCGGTTTCTTTGTCGTATCGGCAAACGATGGTTTTGGGGGTGAAGGTAATGAGAAAGATGTCCAAAAAAATTAGTTGGGTCGATCGCCGCTGAGGAACCTGTTCCCAAACAATGCTTTCCCGACGATGGGGACGGAACATAATTTCAATGGATTCGATATAGGCCATGGGAATGGCGGTCACGATCTTCCAGAAAACGGTGAGCCAATCTTTGAGGCGATCGGGCGCAAAGGATTGACGCGGCAAAAGCACAGCAACCACAATCCCGATCGCGAGGTTGACCCCACTGCCATCGGCTGTTAGCAACA
Source organism: Limnothrix sp. FACHB-881 (assembly GCF_014698135.1). Classification (NCBI taxonomy): domain Bacteria; kingdom Bacillati; phylum Cyanobacteriota; class Cyanophyceae; order Pseudanabaenales; family Pseudanabaenaceae; genus Limnothrix; species Limnothrix sp. FACHB-881. The sequence continues at coordinate 205,509 of NZ_JACJSN010000003.1, read as the reverse complement.
ACCAAATCAGAAGGCGAAATAAAATAATTGCGAGCCGGCCGATCTTTACCATGACAATGCCATCCAAAACAGCACAACAGACGTTAAACTCATGGCCCCCACCAGGTGATCAAATTCTTCGGCCACCTGAGGTAATTTCACAGTGCTTTGACGAATCACAACCCAATAGATTAGCCAGCCTGCGGCAATGGTTAAACCGGCCTTGCTGGCACTATCCACCGTATAAGCCGCTCCATAAAAACCATTGGCGAACACTAAACTTCCTAGTAGCAAACTCACAGCAATCCAAAGCCCAGACTTGGGAGCTGTGGCGGCTGCTTTGAGTTCTAAATTAGCGGCACTCGTGCCAGAAAAATTGAGGTTTTGAGTAGCCAAATTTGATGTGGCTAACGTTGAGCTAGCCATGACGGCCACTTCGGGTTTCGGTAGAGCATGGGCAGTGATTTGACCTGCTCCTTGGTCACCGCTGACGGCTTTGTCAAGGGATGGGAATCCATTGGGTTTGAGGAAGATGAATTTCGCAAAAGAAATGGCTGTCCCGATCGCGGCTGCGTTCATCAGCATGGTTTGCCAAGGTTGCAGTTCTTTCAGGGTTAAGGCCTTGGCCGCAAAACCAGCCAAAAGGGGCAATCCAGAAATTGACAAACTAGCCAGCAGCAACCCAACCCAAAGGGTGCGATCGATCGTTTGGCTCTTTAGAATCTTGAAGTTGCGGCTGGGCAAAGAACCCGCCAATAAAAACAAACAGGACTTCACCAAACCATGGGTGAGGGCATAAAATCCACCGACCAAGGGCGCGGCCAAAACAAACCCCAACTGCGAAATGGTGTGAAAAGCCAACATTCGCTTGGTGTCCTTTTCAAACATGGCGTAGCTAACCCCTAAAAGGGCTGTTGCGACCCCAAAAATTCGGACAATTAAATCCAAATCATCAGATACGAAAGCGCAGCGTAATAAAGGCAAAATACTGGCTTTAATGGCAATTCCCGAAAGCAGGGCTGAAACGGAGGTTTCTGATTCTGAGTGGGTGAGCGGTAGCCACAAGCCGGAGATAAAAACCCCCCCTTTCACCAGCAGTCCCAAAAAGATGAGGGCGATCGCCTCCGGTGGAGCCTTGGCAAGACCTGCTAGGGCAAAAGAATGTTGATGTTGATAAACAGAAACTGCCCCCACCAGGTAAAACAGCATGGCAGCATTGCTAATGAAGAGATAGCGCAGGGCGACCCAAATGGAGCGATCGCTGCGGGGATAGGCAATGAGCAAAAAAGCCGCAATGCCGCTAACCTCTAGGGCAATATAAATACTGACTAAATCAGCACAAATAAATGCCGCATTGAGGCTGCCATGGAGCATTAACAATTGGCTGTAGAAAAAAGCTTTTTTGGGGCTTTTCCAGGAATAGCACAAGACTGCGAGGGTGACGATCGCATTGGTCAAAATGAAAAAAGCTGCCAAGGAATCGGCAACCAAAGTCACCCCAAACCGATCCAAGAGGGTTAGCGGCAAGGGAGCATTGGCGGTTAACAGTAGCCCGGCATAAACCGCTGAGGTGACGGCGACCAGCAGGGACAAGACTCGATCGAGCTTGGGCAGCAGGGCAATTACAAACCCCACCATCAGGGAAAAAACAACCCAGCCAACGGTTAAAGGTTCCAAGATAGAAGATGCAAGCATGGTGGCTTCTGGGGGTGGTAAATGAGCCATCAAGGGGCTATTAGCGACTCAATCTAGGGGAGGACTAGCTCAGTGCGCGATCGCGCCATCTGAACCATCGTTGAGCCATTGAAGATGCTGAGAATTGACGGAGTTTGGGCAAGCAACGCCACTCAACTCAGCAAGCATTTGTGGGGTGATGGATGGTCAACGGGACAGTTGACCAAGGGGTGAATTCAGACTTAACTCAAAGTTAATTGGAACTTAAACCTGAACCCGTAGGCGACCCAATTAAGAGCCATGAAACCAGGATTAACTCAGATGAGTTACTTGAAACTAATTTCAACAAAATTAACTGAAAATTAGTTGCTAGTTGATCTGGATAAATCCCTGATTGAGGATCGATTTAAAAACCAGTGAACGGCCTATCGCTGATTGTTTTTTTCAATTTCAGCCGTTTCCAGGGTTGGGTTATCCCGCGCTAACTTCATCACGCCCACCAGCATCAGTGCTTGGATGGAAAAGCCAATCACAATCGCCGTCAAAATCACCGCTTGGGGCACTGGATCTGCATAGGTCACATCACGGGGAGGTGATTGCAAAATGGGTGTAAATAGACCCGATCGCGCCGCTATGAGCACATAGTAGGCAATGACACCTGTGCTCATGACATCCATTGAGACAATTTTCATGACTAGATTTTTCTTTAAAACCATCCCGAAAAATCCTAATAAAATAGTGGCAAAAATAAATCCTTCTAACATGGCTCATTACTCTATGGTGAAGGTCATTTGAATCAGCAATTCTGAAAGCAAACCAATGCAATGAAAGATGACTTAGGACAGATTGAACAGATTGATTAGAGCAAGTTGCACAGATTGCTAAGACAAAACAATCCGATCATATTCTGACGGAATGCCTGGGCAAAGAAGTTGGAAATGTCCAGGGCGATGAAAAACGGCTTGGGCCTACTTGGCTCATTCAAATTAAATAGGGTGTTGTTGTAACCAAATGATCTGATTACTCTTTTTTAGTACTGACTTAACGACTATACTATGGAGCGCTTGAGGATTGATCGCCTTGGTCAATTAGAGACTGACATAAAAACTTAATTGTTTGATTGAATTTTCCTATTTGAATCTGGATCAATGGGTGCTGTTTGGAAAGGGGCAGGGACAGGAAGCACGCCACCGCAATCAATAGGGCGATCGAGTGGCCCATTGCAGCCTGCTCGATCGCCCCAGTGGCGCTCAGTGCCCAGTGATATGAAGTTTGTTGAAGCTTGATTGGGTTTGACGAGATTTGATCGCCCCCTATTGCAGCTTCACCTTGCCCTTAATCGAAATCTTGCCGTCACTCTCCACATTCCAAACGTCGTAGTTCCCCACCACGTCGCCGTTTTCGTCAATGTCCACGTTGCCGCTTGTGCCCTGGTAGTTAATCTTCTTGCCCGCCTTCAGCAACTCCAGCCCCTTGCAGACATCGGTAACCGCTTCCCCGTCGCCGCTAGACACTTCCCGAATCTTGCTTTGGATCCCTGTGCCCGTGTTTTCGCCGGCCGCTTGGGCTGCCAAGGCCATCAACATCACCGCATCCCAGGTTTGGGGCACAAAAGCGGCGGGGGCCTTGTTCAGCTTTCGTTGCACCAACTCCGTCAGGGCCGTGAGGCTTTCACCGTCGGCTCCGGGCACTGTCCCGATCGCCCCGGCCACAATCGGTTTCCCATCGGATCCCATCCCCACCTGTTTCGCCAGGTCGTCCGTTTTCATGCCGTCCGTCAGCATGATTTGCACCCCCTTGCTCAGGCCCTGCTCATAGGCTGCCTTCAACAACAGGGCCCCGCTTTCCACATAAAGAATGGCCGCCACCGCGTCGGGTTTTTGGCTGAAGGCCGCATTCACCTCCGACTCAAAGGTGGCCGCCTTGGGGTCATAGCGGGTGGGTTTGGCTTCGTTGACCACCGTGCCGCCCAGTTTTTTGAACGCGGCGATGAATTTTTGCTCAAAGCCCACGCCGTAATCGTTATTAATCACGATCGTGGCAACCCGCTTGTGGCCCCGCTCAAAGGCCAGCTTGGCCAGTGCTTCGGCCTGGTAGGTGTCCGGCGGGGCCGTTCGGGCCCAAAATCCTTGGAATTCGCCTTTTTTCGCCCGTTCCGTGAATACGGGGCTGGTGCTGCCGGGCGAAATCATCATCACCTTGTTGCGCACGGCCACATCCACCGCCGCGCCGGAAACACTGCTGGCAAAGGAGCCAACCACCCCGGCCACCTTGTCCACTTCCACCAGCTTGGTCATCCCTTCCACGCCCACGGTCGGATCCGTTTGGTCATCGGCCAGCACCAGGCTCACGGGTTTGCCGTTCACGCCCCCGCAGGCGTTAATGGTTTCCACAGCCAGGGGCAAAACCTCTGACATGGGCTGCCCGATCGACTGTAAATCGCCTGTGGTGGGCAGCAGGGCCCCCAACTTCAGCCCATCGGCAGGCGCAGCGGCTTCCGGGCTGCCTCCGGCGGGGGATGCGTTGGGCTGTCCGGCACAGGCTCCGAGCAAACTGGTCAAGGCCGCCACGGCCATCAGGGCGGGCCAGGTGCGACGCGGCTGTCTGGCTCGCGAGGTCAATTGTGGTTTCATGGGGTCGTGATGCTCGGGCATCGCAGTCATGGTCATTCACTCCTCAAGAATTGGAAAACCCAATGCGGCCTAGTCTTAGCCCGTTCTGGCTCGATCGAGCAAATCGATCGCCCAGGAGTCTCGGCCCTGAGTTTGCTCCTGGGTTGATCAAATTAATTGATCAGATTAGTTGATCGAATGAGTTGATCAAATCAGGGGCCGGTTTGAAGCCCAGGCGGATTTAATCTCTCAATCTAATATTCCGGCTCGATCTCTGAAACTGATCCCTAGAATTCATCTCTAGAACTCATCTCTGCAATCCATGAGTGTTCCATGCGCTCATGCATCTCAATGATTGCCCCTGAGGGATGCCTGAAAAGTATCTTTGGAGACTGGCAAAGCACCCATAATCGTGGATGCAAGGCATTGCAGCCCTTTAGCTCCGTCGATCGACCACGGATTAATTTTGGCTGTTTAGATTTGGCTGTTTAGATTTGACTGTTTGGAGATCCGCTCAGGCTGATGGATCTTTAAGAATATTTTTTTAAGAATATTTTTTTAAAAATATCTGCGAGTGATGACTATCCTGATCGCGCTTGAACAGTCATTGGCAGCTATTTGCCATTCTATTGATAATGGCTCGGCCTTGATGGTTCGGCCTTGAACTCAGACCCTAGCTCAAAGCCTGTTCAGAACGGAGAGAGAGGGATTCGAACCCTCGGAGAGTCTAAACGACCCTCAACAGATTAGCAATCTGCCGCTTTCGACCACTCAGCCATCTCTCCAGAAGGCGCTGTGTTGACAACGCGAGCTACATAGTAGCAGAGTTTTTTTGATTCTGTGAAGGGTTTTGGGAACAGTTTCAATTTTTTTGTTTTCAGGGAGCCATGACCAGCCGCGATCGTGGTGAGTCAGTTTCGGGGCGCGGTGTTCTCAGCGGTGGCCGCAAAGGATTGCTTGTGGGGGAGATCGGGCGATTCGGCCCCTCGGTGGTTTGTGTAAAAGTTAAGGAATATGTAAAAGTTAAGGAATATTATGAAGTGCTAGGCTCAAATTAGGCAGCTCACGGCGCGATCGCTCCCGCTGTATCGGGGTCTCAAGCATCAGCCAACCCTAACCCTCAGCCAGCCCCTTCGTTAGACCAAGCTGCCATACGCTAGCGTCTAAATCCCTAAACACTTCTCAAAACATCTGAATCAACCAGCTAGGCTTCCTTCTCTATGACAATTAATACCGCCCGTCTATCCATTTTTGTGGATGGCAACAATATGTTTTATGCCCAGCAAAAGAATGGCTGGTTTTTCGATCCTCGGCGGGTTCTTGAATATTTCACCGAACCAGCTAATGTGCAATTGATTAATGCCTTTTGGTATACGGGGCTGAAGGATCCTCAGGATCAACGGGGATTTCGGGATGCATTGATTAATCTGGGCTACACGGTTCGCACCAAATTGCTGAAGGAATATTACGACGACAAGTCTGAGCGCTATTCCCAAAAGGCGAACCTGGACATTGAAATCGTGATTGATATGTTCAACACCGTGGATCAATATGATGCAGTGGTGTTGTTCAGTGGGGATGGAGATTTTGAGCGGGCGATCGAGCTGTTGCGCTCCAAAAACACCCATATCACCGTGGTTTCCACCGAAGGGATGATCGCCCGGGAACTGCGCAACGCGACCGATCGCTACATTGACCTTAACGACATCCGCCGCAAAATCGAAAAGTCGGATTATTAACCGATGACTATTCATCGGGACTTCAGCGATCACTGACTGTGGGCGCACGGCGGTGCGCCCCTACCTGGTTGAATTGTCCAGAGCTTTGAGGGGTGGACTCGGTACGCCCATCCCATTGACTGATTACAATCCCGATCGCCCCTTGCGCGATCGGCAACCAAAATCGTTAGAATAAACCCCATGGGCGCAACCTAAATTTAGCGTTGCGCTTTTGCATTTTTGGTTGTCCCTTATGAATAGTTGTCCGCATTGGTCGCGGCCGATTCCTCGGAGGTAAGTTCATGACCGCTCAGTCTGCTGGCCCGGTAATTAATCCCGATCGCGTTTTGATTTTTGACACCACCCTGCGCGATGGCGAACAGTCGCCCGGCGCATCGCTGAACGTCGAAGAAAAGCTAACGATCGCCCGCCAGCTAGCTCGACTGCAAGTGGACATCATCGAAGCCGGCTTTCCCTTCTCCAGCCCCGGGGACTTCGATGCCGTCCAGCGGATTGCCGCCGAAGTGGGAACCCCCAACGGCCCGACCATTTGCGGCTTGGCCCGCGCCCGCAAGGAAGACATCCAAACGGCGGCCGCAGCTCTGAAGGAAGCGTCGAAGTGGCGGATCCACACCTTCATTGCCACGTCCGACATCCACATGAAGTACAAGCTCAAAAAAGAGCGGCCGGAAGTAGTGGCGATCGCTGAAGAAATGGTGGCCTACGCCAAGAGCTTCACTAACGATGTGGAATTTTCGCCGGAGGATGCGGGTCGCAGCGATCCGGAATTCCTTTATGAAGTGCTGGAACGGGCGATCGCCGCTGGGGCGACCACGGTGAACATTCCCGATACTGTGGGCTACACCACCCCTGATGAATTTGGCGTGCTGATTCGCGGCATCAAGGAAAACGTGCCGAACATTGATCAGGCGGTGATTTCCGTCCATGGTCACAACGACCTGGGCTTGGCGGTGGCCAACTTCCTGGCGGCAGTCCAAAACGGCGCACGTCAGTTGGAATGCACCCTGAACGGCATCGGTGAACGGGCGGGCAATGCTTCCCTGGAAGAGTTGGTGATGGCGCTGCACGTGCGGCGATCGTTCTATAACCCGTTCTTTGGGCGATCGCCCGAGTCGGAAGAACCCTTGACCGGCGTGAACCTGAAGGAGATCTACCGCACCTCGCGGATGGTCTCGCAACTGACGGGGATGATCGTCCAGCCGAACAAGGCGATCGTCGGGGCCAACGCCTTCTCGCACCAGTCCGGCATCCACCAAGACGGGATGCTGAAGAACAAGCTGACCTACGAAATCATCGATGCTCAAACGATCGGGCGCACGGAAAACCAAATTGTCTTGGGCAAGCTGTCGGGCCGCAACGCCTTCGCCACGCGCCTGAAGGAGTTGGGCTTTGACCTGACCGAAACGGAATTGAACAAGGCCTTTGTGCGGTTCAAGGACGTGGCGGACAAGAAAAAGGAAGTGAGCGATCGGGATTTGGAGGCGATCGTCAACGACGAAATTCGCCAAGTGCCGGAACTCTACCGCCTGGAGCATGTGCAAGTGTCCTGCGGCGATAAGTCCTGCCCCACGGCCACGGTCACGGTGCGGATGCCCGACGGGAGCGATCGCACCGATGCGGCCACCGGCACGGGCCCCGTGGATGCGGTTTACCGCGCCATCAGCCGGATCGCCCAAATCGACAACGACTTGATTGAGTTCTCCGTCCAATCCGTCACTGAAGGGATCGACGCGATGGGCGAAGTGACGATCCGGATTCGCCACACGGACACGGTGTTTTCGGGCCATTCGGCCAACACCGACATCGTGGTGGCTTCCGCCCAAGCCTACGTCAGCGCCCTCAACCGGTTGGCAGCGGCCCTGCAAACGGAAGGGAAGCGCAATCCCCAAACGGAAACGGTCTCGATCGGGTAAGTCTTGCCCCATGAGTCCCTAATTTCCTAACTGGGGGCGATATTGGGGCGATCGATTGGGGGGGGCAGGTTCAGCGCCTGACCCCCAGCCAAACCAAAAGAAAAAACGAGGATACCGCTAGGGTTCCCTCGTGTTGCCGCAAATTTAGTGAAGTCTATCGGATCCCGATCGCCCCAATTGATGCGCTAGGGCGATCGCCCGACTTTCTCCAAAGACTGAAAAAACTGAAAAGCTGGGAAGCTGCCAACGGGGATTCCGAGGAATCAACCGCAGCCTTGGTTCAACCGCCCGCGACGGCCGGCACGATGCTCACCTCATCGCCGTCGGCCAGGCTGGTGGCTTGGCCATCCAGGAATCGGATGTCTTCGCTGTTCACGTAGACATTCAAGAAGCGGCGGAGTTTGCCTTGCTCATCGCAAATGCGCTCCTTAATTCCTGGACAGCTTTCTTCCAGGGAATTGATCATCGCGTCGATCGTGTCGCCGCTGCATTCGATTTCGGCCCGATCCTCGGTGAATTTTTGCAGCGGGGTAGGAATCAAAACTTTAATGGCCATGGTCGTGCAGATTCAGAAACTCAGAACAACGCAAAAAAAAGGGCAGGCGATCGAATCAATACATCGAGTCGTGACAACGAATCGTGATTGCGAGTCGTGACGACGAATCATGATTGCGAACAATCAACAACAGTCAAAAGCAAACCCGCAAACAGCAGGCATGAATCGCCCGAGATTGGCCCTAGCCTCACCCCAGTGGGATTCGGTGGTGGGGTTCGGTCGGCCGCCGCTTGGGCTGGCCAGGTCAGTGGACAGACTCCCCATGGGCAAGAGCCATGAGCGCGTGACCAACTCCCGCGCGGTGGGGGTGATTCACAACCCAAGCCGCGAATCACCCGGTTTTTGGGAAAATCCCTAGACCAAAACCTGTTGCCACTCCAGGCGATCGAGCGTGCGGGCCCGATCCCAAGCACGCTCAAAGCTATCCAGCTTCGGATCAATTTCCAACGGTTGACCCGCGTGGCTTTGAACCGCCTCTTGGGTTTTCAGACCGTTGCCGGTGATGTAAACCACCGTGGTTTCGTCGGGGTTAATCTTGCCCGCTTCCACCAACTTCTTCAAGACGGCGATCGTCGTACCGCCAGCGGTTTCCGTGAAGATGCCTTCGGTTTCCGCCAGCAGCTTGATGCCTTCCACGATTTCTTCATCGGTGGCGGTTTCAATGTGGCCGCCGGTTTTGCGGGCTTGCTCCACCGCATAGATCCCATCAGCGGGGTTCCCGATCGCGATCGACTTGGCGATCGTGTTGGGCTTCACAGGGGCAATAAAGTCCCGCTCTTCCTTGAAGGCCGTGGCGATCGGGTTGCAACCCTCCGCCTGGGCCCCGCTACACTTCACAGGCTTCGATTCCACCAAGCCCGTGGCGATCAGCTCTTGGAAGCCCTTGTGGATTTTCGTGAACAGGGAGCCAGAAGCCAACGGAGCCACAATGTGATCCGGCAGTTGCCAACCCAACTGTTCCGCCACCTCAAAGCCCAAGGTCTTGGAACCTTCAGAGTAGTAAGGACGCAAGTTGATGTTCACGAAGCCCCAGCCGTAGCTGTTGGCCACTTCCGAGCAAAGACGGTTCACTTGGTCATAGTTACCGCGCACCGCCATCACGGTGGGGTTATAGATCAACGTGCCCAACACCTTGCCCGATTCCAGGTCAGCGGGAATGAACACGCAGCATTCCAAACCCGCGTGGGCTGCGATCGCTGCTGTGGAGTTAGCCAAATTGCCGGTGCTGGCGCAGGAAACCGTAGTGAAGCCCAGCTCGCGAGCGCGGGTCAGGGCCACGGACACCACCCGATCCTTGAAGCTCAAGGTGGGCATGTTCACCGCGTCGTTCTTGATATAGAGGTTCTTGAGACCCAAACGACGAGCCAGGCGGTTAGCCTTCAGGAGGGGAGTCATGCCCGTGCCCACGTCGATCGGGTCGCTGCCTACGGGCAGAAAATCTTTGTAGCGCCAGATGGAGTTCGGGCCGGCCGCGATTTTTTCGCGCGATACGTTGCGGGCGATCGCCTCGTAGTCATACTTCACTTCCAGCGGGCCAAAGCACAACTCGCACACATGCATGGCGGTGGCTTCGTATTCAGCACCACATTCTTTGCACTTCAGGTGCGTAAAGTGGCCGCTGTGGCTATGGTGGCCATCGGCTGGGTGGCTGTGCTGATGATCGGGCGATTCGGTGGCGGTGCGGCGGGTATCGAGAACTCCAGTCATGGGGCGGTTTCGCTCCTGTTTTGCGGCAACGGGATTAGGGAGTATCCCATCGAATGCAAAAAGCGTATCACGGGTTACAAGGGGGCTGCAAACAATCCCGATTAAAAAAGTCGGGATTTGTTTTACACCCGTTTCAACGCCCAAAACCCGGATCTGTAAAGGGATATGTCGATCGCCCGCCATCGGTTAAGCTATCGATCGCACCTTGCTACAAAATTTTTATTTTTCTTAAGAAACTGTGATGGTCATCGGGCGGAGGGGGCGTTGGTGGCAGCGGTGGGCATGGATATCGGGCTGCACCGTGGCGGTAACCCTTGTGGGGGAAGGGTTTTTATCCAGTGTTTCCGCCGAGGATTTTTCTGGTGTCTCCTCACGGCCGATCGCCCGGTTCCAATCGGCTGTGATCGAAGTAATCCAAGCTAGTGCGACTCAACTCGGTGCGATTCAACCCGGTGCGATCCAATCCGACATGACTCGGCCCAGTGCAGTCGTGGGTCAATTTGAAGCGGCCCCTTGCCCATCGCTGCTGCGCACCGATGCCCTGGCCCGGTTGGGCGATCGGTTGCGCTGTGGCTTTGTGACCGTGCCGGAGCGCCACGCCAACCCCACGGGGCCCACGATTCGCCTGGCCGTGGCCCAAATTCGCAGCGATCGCCCCCAGGCCCAACCGGATCCACTGGTGATGGCCCAAGGGGGGCCCGGCGGTTCCACCCTGATGCTGCTGGAACCTTGGTGGGAAGCCATCGCCGCCACGCCGGGCCTGAGCGATCGGGACTTGGTGCTGATTGAGCAACGGGGCACGCAATTTTCCCAGCCCTATTTGTTTTGCCAGGAAATCTACGAGGTCGATCGACAGATTGCGCCCCAACTGCCCCAGCTCAGCGAGGAAACCATCAACCAAAAAACCCTGGCGGCCTATGGGGCCTGTCGCGATCGACTCTTGGGCCAGGGGATAGACCTGGGAGCCTATAACAGTTGGGAAAATGCTGACGATATCCCGCTGGTGATGTCTGCCCTGGGCTATGGCCGCTTCAATTTCTATGGGGTGTCCTACGGGACAATGCTGGGCCAACACCTGATGAAGCGCCATCCCGATCGACTGCGGAGCGTGATCTTAGATGCGGTGGTTCCCCTAAACACCAACTACATCACCGAATCCTTGCGCAGTCACGATCGGGCCCTGCGGCAACTGTTTGAACAATGCCGACGATCGCCCGTTTGCCAGCGGGAATATCCCCGCCTGCAAGAAACCTTCCAAGCCGTGGTGGCCCAACTGGAGCGCCAGCCCATCACCACCGAAGGCTTTGACGCGATCGCCTATGTGGATGCGCAATTGCAAGCGGGGCGATCGGGCCGAGTCCTGGCCGACAATGGTGAGCAATTTTGGCGCACCGTGGCGATCGACGGCGATGGGCTGGTTAACCTGGTCATTTCAGCGCTCTACGACAGCAGCTTAATTCCGCAACTCCCGGAATGGCTGCGCGAAATGCGATCGGGCGACTGGTCTTCCCTCACGGAGCTAGCGTCCGATTGGTTCAGCCCCCTAGCCGACGGAATGCAACAATCGGTGCTTTGTGCTGAAGAAGCCGGATTCACCACCCCCGGAACCACCGACTTGGGCAGCATTCTGCCGGAATTGCGCTCCCTCAGCACCGATCCACAAGAATTTCTAGACAGTTGCCGCCTCTGGCCAGTCCCCACCTTGGGCCCCGAAGCCAACCGCCCCGTGCGCACCAACATTCCAACCCTGTTGCTGTCGGGCAACTTAGATCCGGTCACGCCGCCACCCTTTGGCAATCAGGTGGCAGCCGGTCTGCCCCACGCCTATCACTACACCTTTCCCGGGTTGGGCCATGGGGCCTTTGCCAGCAGTGATTGCGCCAACCGCCTGGTTCGCGATTTTTTGCGCGATCCAAACCAAGCTCCCGATGGGCGTTGTGCGGCTCAGGTGCAATTTATGCCCCAAGTGCCGATGATTCCTGCCCTGCACGCGATCGCGGTGTGGGGCACTCGAGTTCGATCGCTCGTCCCCTTGGGCTGGCAGCGAGATTCGATCTTGACCAACCTGTGGCGATCGCCCGAAACAGAACCGAATGAAGGCCGCATCAGCTTCATGTGGGTGGTGGGCGAAACCGGCCCCCAAGCCTTGCGACGGTTGGGGCTGACCGTGCCCTTGACCGCCCAAGGATCCCGGCAGGTGGGCGGGCGCACTTGGCAGCTTTATGCCAGTCCCCAAAGCCCGGTGCAGGTGGCCGCCACCACCGAAGGCCAGGATACGTATCTCATCGCAGTGGAAAGCTTGCGCCAGCGATCGCGCCAAGCCATTTTGCAAGGGGCGATCGCCGGGTTTCAACTGGTCCCGGCCATTGCATTGCCGCCCAAGCCATAACCCTGGACTGATTAACTGATTAGTACCGATTAATTAGGCCTGAGCCTCTGAGTGCCAGCTCCTGAGTGCCAGCCCATGGGTACTAACTCATGGGCACTAACTCATGGGTGTAGGCGTAGGGACAACGATCGCAGGAGCCGGCCGGCCCCGCCGCGCCACCTCCACAAACTGGCTAACCCGGTTCGGGTCGATCGGCAAATCCCGCCGGCCTCGCCGCTTCAGGGAACTGGCCACAATTACCCCATCCGCCACTTCCAGCAGTTGCGCCACATTGTCATAATTAGCCCCGCTGCCCACAAAGATCGGCGTATCTCCCGCCGCAGCCTTGGCTAATTCCAAATCTTCGATGTTTGGGGGGCTACCAGTGGCCCAGCCCGACAAAATGGCCCCATCGGCCAAGCCACGTTCGATCGTGTCCTGTACCGCCACCGTTAAGTTGGGCGACCCGATCGGGCGAGCATGTTTCACCAACACATCCGCCAAAATCTTGACATCACTGCCCAGTTCTCGCCGGTAACGCAGGAGCTGGTGGGCCTGGCCTTCAATCAATCCCTGATCGGTGGCCATCACCCCCGACAGCACATTGACCCGAATAAAGTGCGCCCCGGTGCAAGATGCGATCGCAATGGCCGAATGGGCATCATTGCGCAACACATTCACCCCGATCGGTAAAGTCACCAAATTTTGTAAATGGTGAACCACCAGCGTCATGGCACTCACCACCGCCGGATCAACCGCATCTTTCGGAAAAGGGGCATCAAAAAAATTTTCCACCAAAATCGCATTCACCCCACCGGCAGCCAGCGCCACTGCTTCCTGTTCAGCGCGCTCAATAACTGCCTTAAGGCTCAGTCCCCACCGCGCAGAACTCGGCAGCGGCAACAAATGGACGACTCCAATGATTGGCTTAGGATGTTTAAAGACTCGATCTAGATCCACGCAAAGACCTGAAAACTCGGCGAAACACAGCGGCGTTGCTAGCACCCCCCATTCTATCGAGCTTAGGGATCCCAGTCGGGTCAAATTTTCGGGCAAATTTTGAGGCAAGTTCTCGGGCGAGTTCCCGGGCAAGTTTTCGGGCAAGTTCTCGGGCAAGTTTTTGGGCGCAGGGTGCGCCGTCGATCTTCGTTCATTTCTGAGTCGGGTCTGGGGTGGTGTTTGGGGTGGTGTTTGGGTTGCCTCCCTGTCCGCTATTTGCAGAGTGATTTCGACCCCATCTACCCCTGTAGTTAATGCTCATAAACTCATGCTCAGAAAATCCTCAATTCCAAGACCCCTCGGCCAGAGCAGGGCAAAACCTGCCTAGGAGGCACAAGTATCTTGAAAACGCAATATTCCACCGTGCGAGATGCGAGAGCTTATCCCACTCTCCCCTGATAGCTACGAACTCATGTCTAGAAAATATTCATATAAGAAATACATTTTCGAGGCTAAGATGAAGGCCGAAGATTGTTTAGTACAGAGAGATTGGTGAATTGATTCCTCAAGACTTTTTGAGACAAATTGCGAAGGAGCATAGTGTCTCGAATACCGAGCTGGATGTGCTGGCCGCAGCCATCAATGGTGAGCCGATGAATGCCATTGCCCAACGCCTAGGAATCCGCCCAGAAGCGGCCCGTAAGCGCTTGGGTGAAGTGTATAAAAAGTTTCATATTGCTGGTGCTGGGCCAGGAAAATTGGCCAAGCTTCAGCAGATTTTGGTGTCTCAGTATCAAACCCGCCAAACACAAGGGCCGATCGTGGCAATTCCGGTCACCCCCGAAGTGGAAGTGGGCGAGTTGCCGCCGCAGTATGACTGGGGAGAAGCGCCGGATATTTCGGCTTTCTATGGTCGTGCGCAGGAGCTGACTGCCCTGCAAACCTGGATTTCTCAAGATCACTGCCGCGTGGTGGCCTTGCTGGGGATCGCGGGGATCGGTAAGACGGCGTTGGCGGTTCGTTTGGCTCGATCGCTCGAAGAGCAAGACGAGTTTGAGTTCATCATTTGGCGATCGCTCCGCCATGGGGTTTCGCCCCGCGAGGTGATTGGCCGGTTGGTGCAAACCCTGTCTCGCAAGCGCCAAACCTATCTGCCAGACAGTGCCCACAACCGCATTACGTTGTTGATTGACTATCTGCGTCAACACCGCTGCTTGTTGGTGTTGGATGGGGTGGAGTCGGTACTGCGCCAAGGGGATATCTCCGGACAGTACCGCGACGGGTTTGAGGACTATGGTGAATTGCTGCGCCGGGTGGGCGAAGAGTCGCACCAAAGCTGCTTGCTGCTCACCAGTTCCGAAAAGCCCCGTGAGGTGGCTCGCCTAGAGGGCAATACGCTGCCGGTGCGGGTGTCGCAGTTGGGCGCGTTGGGCCCCGATGAAGCGGGTGAAATTTTCCGCGACAAGGGCTTGCAAGAGGAAAAACTCTGGAAGGAGTTGATTGATTTGTATCGGGGAAACCCGCTCACCTTGAAGATTGCTTCGACCACGATTCAAGAACTGTTTGGCGGTCGGGTGTCGGAGTTTTTGAAGCAATCGACCCTGGTGTTTGGGGATATTCGCGATTTGTTGCAACGCCAGTTTGATCGCCTGTCGGATATTGAACGGGCGATTGTTTATTGGTTGGCGATCGAACAGCAACCTCTGTCTTTGAGCCAACTGCGCGACAAAATTTCGATTCCGTTCTCGCAACCGGAATTAATCGAAGCGTTGGAATCCCTGGGCCGGCGATCGCTGATTGAGCGTGGCGCGGCCGGTGGGGCCATGTTTGGCTTGCAACCGGTGGTCTTGGAATATGTGACCCAAGAGTTTACCGATCGAGCTTGCTATGAATTGCAAGACCTGTTGCGCACGCAAAAGATCGATCGCCTGGATCTGTTCCGTACCCATGCCCTCGAAGCCTCTGAGGGTAAAGACACGGGGCCGATTCTGCCGGCCGTTAAGGATCGGCTGCGGAAGCTGATTCGCAACGATCGCCAGCTTGAAGGTCAGCTCGATCGGGTGTTGGCCGTTTTGCAAGCCAAGTTCCCCCTCGAAGTGGGCTATGCCACCAGCAATGTCCAAAGCGTTTTGGATTCGTTGCGGTTGGATCTGCCTCCGGTTGAAGCCTAGGGGCCATTGTCATCGGCTGGCGCGAGGCTGAAACGATTAAGTTCTGGTGCGCCAGTCGCTGTAATTAAGGACTTGAAGTCCCTTCAGACCGTTGATTAACCTTCACCTCCCTTCTCCTCCGTTTGCTTGGAGCGTTGGGGGGTGAATTTTTTGATCGTGACTGGGAATGGGCCCTTTGACCAACGCTCAGGAGGCCGCCCCGGTTTGACCGTAGCCCGCTTGGCCGTAATAGGCGCTGTAATCCATATGTAAGCGAGGATTCAGCAAATCTGAGACCGGGTGATTTTGCCGCAGATGTTCCTCCACAATCCTGGACACATCCGCTGGCTCGACCCGGGCATACCAAGTTTCATCGGGCACAATTCGCACACTGGGGCCTAAATGGCACTGGCCATGGCAATCGCTGGCGGTGACGGTGACCCCCGCTGGCAAGGCGGCGCTCTGGAAAGCAGCCAACACCGCTCCCGATCGATTGCGGTAGCAGTGAACGTTTTGGCAAATCAGGATCGATCGCCCATTTTCCCCTGCACCCAACTCGGCCGCAGGCTGGTTTTGGGACTGGAGTTCAGAATCAGCGGCGTTGGTCATAGCGGTAGCCGGGGTGTGCTTGGGTGTGCTTGGTGTGGATTTGGGTGTGGATTTGGGTGTGGATTGGGGCGCAGAGTGTGTCACGGGCGGCTTTCGAGGGTGTGGAATGAATGGGGTCAGAAGTCTGGCCAGGAGTCGAGACCGCCATTTCTCTGATTATGATGGTTCAGAGGCGAGTCGGAGGCGAAGGCAACCCCCATGGGCGATCGGACGGCCATCCCTTGGCTGTATCTGTGGCAAGAAACCCGGCAAGGCCTGCGACGGGGCGGCTGGATGAACTGGGCCGCCGTGGGTACGGTGGCGGTGTCCTTGTTTTTGTTTGGCATTAGCTTGCAGGGCACTTGGTATCTCGATCGGGCCCTGGCCAAACTGGGGAGCCAGCTCGAAATTTGCGTGTATTTGCAACCCGGGGCCCAAACCGCCGCCGTTGCCCGATCGATCGCCCAGCTCGAAGGCGTGGTGGCCGTGCAAGTGATTCCGAAAGATCAGGCCTGGCAAGACCTGGTTCGGGATTTGGGCATTTCGGATATTGCCCGCGCCACCCAACAGTTGGAAGGCAACCCCCTCACCGACGAGCTAAAAGCCCAAGCAGCCCAGGCCGAGCTGACTCCCCAACTGGCGGCCACCATTGCCCAATTGCCCGGCGTAGATGCGGCCCGGTACGCGGCGGAAGTGGTGGTGCGGCTGCGGGAACTGGATTGGGGGCTGAAGGTGGTGGCCACGGGCACGATCGTCCTGTTGGTTTCCGCCGCGATCGCCACGATCATCACCGCCATTCGGTTGGTGGTGGCCGCCCGTCGTCAAGAAATTGAAATTGCTCAACTGGTGGGGGCAACCCCTGTGTGGATCTATCTGCCCTTTATTCTCCAAGGGGCCGTTTTTGGAGTCCAGGGAGCCTCGATCGCCAGTTTGGCCGTCATGGCCTTGCAACAGTCCCTCGGCTCCTTGCTGAACAGCCGCTTGGGATTGGTGCAACTGCTGGCCCGAGACTTGCCCCTCACGGGTTCTGACTTGCTATTGTTGCTTTCGATTTTGGTAGGGTTTGGCTGTTCCGTGGGCCTCTTGGGCAGCTACGTGGCCGTGCGTCGCACCACCAGCGACTTGGCCATCAGGGGCGCGGAGTTTGAGGTTTAGTCCGAAATTTCGATCGACCCCAAGCAGCAAAACCGTTGATTAACCCCAATTCCGAAACTCAGGTCTGAGGAGGCTTGTTTGATGTTGCTTTCACACCGCTTGGCCCCCTTGGGGTCTTTTGCTCGGGTGCGCCATTGGCTCGATCGCGCGTTGGTGGGTTGCTTGGCTGGGGCGATCGCCCTAACGCTATGGTTTGTTGGCCCCAATGCCGCCTGGGCCTTGGGTGGCCCTCAGCCGGCCTTGAATGCCCCGGCTCCCGATTTCACCCTGCCCAGCAACAGCGGTGATGGCATGATTTCGCTGCAAAATTACCGAGGTCAGTGGGTGGTGTTGTATTTCTATCCCAAGGATTTCACCTCTGGCTGCACGATCGAGGCCCAGCGGTTCCAGCGCGACTTGCCCCAATATCAAGCCCGTAACACCCAAATTTTGGGAGTCAGCGCCGATGATGTGGACAGCCACGCGGAATTCTGTGATGCGGAGGGATTGCGTTTTCCCCTGTTGGCAGACACCGACGGGGCCGTCAGCCGGGCCTATGGTTCCTGGATGAATCCCATGTCCATGCGCCATACCTATCTGATCGACCCGGAAGGGATGCTGCGCGATCGATTCTTGAAGGTGCGGCCGGTGGTTCACAGCGCGGAAGTGCTGGAACGGCTGGATCAGTTGCAGAAAGTCGGCTGATTGACGGCTGGGGCGATCGAAGTAGGGTGGAATTGGCCGAATTCATAGATTGAATTCATCAATTGAATTCATAACCTTGAGCTGAGGAGTTGCGATCGCGGTGGCTGTTCCCTCTTGTTCCCTGTCGATCATGGTGGCCCGCACGGACTTGCCATTCATGATGCACACCATTCCGCACCTGGTTCGGAGTTGCAACTTTCCCTTTGTGGAGCGGGTGCTGTTTGTGGATACGGCTCCCCTGTCTGGCGATAAGGTGCAGCGGCCGGGCCTGGGGACGATCGAGCAATTGCGGGCCGCCTGCCAAGAACTGCTCGATCGCGGCATTGTCGATCGGCTCGCAGACATGGACTATGGCCAACGGCCCCAGGTTTACCGCAAGCACTTCGGTTGGCCCCTGCCCCACACCCACAACTGGAAGGGCTACCCCATTTTTGGCAGTCTCTACGCCCTCGAAGCGATCGCGGGTGACTACCTGCTGCACTTCGACAGCGACATGATGCTTTATCAAAAGCCCGGCCATGATTGGATTTCCGAAGGGGTGGAACTGCTCAAGGCTCGGCCCGATGTGATGTCTGTGCGGCCACTGACGGGGCCGCCGGCCGATGCCATGCATCAGGTCAAACCCTTCACCCAAGACCCCGATGGGTTTTATCGCTTCAAATTTTTCAGCAGCCGCGCCTTTTTGATCGATCGCCGCAGGTTTGACCAACTCTTGCCCTGGCCCATTTTGTGGCATCGATCGCCCCGGCCCTGGTTCGATCAGCTCCCCACCGCCCTGCGCACCGCTCTGTATGGAACCACCGGGCGCGGTCGCCTAGACTCCTGGGAATTAATGGTTTCCAAGCGGCTGGAACTGGGCCCCTGGTGGCGGGCGGTGCTGCCGTCCACCGATGCTTGGACGGTGCATCCCAACCTCCGATCGCCCGAATTTTTAGCCGCCCTGCCGCAAATTCTGGCCAAAATCGAACAGGGTTGGTATCCCCCGGAACAGGCAGGCCAATATGACTTGCAGATTCAGCCCTGGTTGGCGGCCTTGGCTACCGAGAATTAGCCACCGGAATTGGCTCGATCGCCCCGGTAGTCAGTTCTTGAAGCGTATTGTCCGGGCCGGACTTTCGGAACCAAGCCTTATCATTAGGCTCAGGTGTGGTGTGAACAAACTTGAAGGAGTGTCATGCTGGCTAAGAGTCCTTCCGTTGCCAGCCGGGCCGGGCGATCGACCTCCCGTCGAAGCCTCGGGCCTGCCGTTATCAGCAACCTGAATGCGGACTTTGTTAAACGACTGTTTGACATCGTTTTTTCCCTGTTTGTACTGACTGTTTTTTCGCCGCTGTATCTGCTGCTGATTGCCCTTGTGGCCTTCAGTTCGCCCGGCCCCGTTTTTTATACCCAAAGTCGCGTCGGCAAAAACTTTCGCCGTTTTCGGTGCATCAAATTTCGCACCATGGTGGTGAACGCCGATGAAATGCTAGCCGCCATGATTGCCAAAGATCCCGCCTTGCAGGCCGAATATGCCGCCACCTGCAAGCTCAAGCGCGACCCCCGCATCACCTGGATTGGTCGCTTTTTGCGGGTGACCAGCTTGGACGAATTCCCCCAGTTTTTAAATGTATTGCTGGGGGATATGAGTGTGGTGGGGCCGCGGCCGTTGGTTCCCGAAGAATTGCCCATGTATGGTCGTCACATCCATAAGGTGCTGACCGTGAAGCCGGGAATTACTGGACTATGGCAAGTGTCGGGACGCAACGATATTCCCTACGATCGCCGCATTTCGATCGATGTGTACTATGCCAGCGCTCGGAACCTTTGGCTTGATATTTGGATCGTGTTAAAGACCCTCTGGGTGGTGGTGGCCACCAAGGAGAACGGCGCTTACTAGGCCCTAGCGTCCTCGATCCATCAGCAATGACCCGCAACGATCGCCCGCAACGATGCCCTGCGGTTGGTGGCGGCCTTGCTCGATCGTCATGGATAATGGCGACGGTTCGATCGCGCTTGGGTTGCGGTGCTGTTCTCCCTTCAGGTTCGATCGCCCAGCCCAGACGATCCCAACCTCCCTTCAGTCGTAAACCCTGTCCCTAATGACGCAACCCAAGCGCGCCCTAATCACCGGCATTACCGGCCAAGACGGCTCCTATCTGTCGGAACTGCTGCTCCAAAAGGGCTATGAAGTTCACGGCATCATCCGCCGCACCTCCACCTTCAACACCGATCGGATCGATCACCTCTA
Organism: Limnothrix sp. FACHB-881; assembly: GCF_014698135.1. NCBI lineage: Bacteria > Bacillati > Cyanobacteriota > Cyanophyceae > Pseudanabaenales > Pseudanabaenaceae > Limnothrix > Limnothrix sp. FACHB-881. Next base: position 185,215 of record NZ_JACJSN010000003.1, on the reverse strand, counting down.
CGAAGATCCCCACAACGAAGGTGTGCGGCTGTTTCTGCACTACGGCGATCTGTGCGACGGCTCCACCCTCCGCCGGATCCTCGACAAAATTCAGCCCCACGAAGTCTATAACCTGGGGGCCCAGTCCCATGTGCGGGTGAGCTTTGACGAGCCGGAATATACCGTGGATGCCGTAGGGCTGGGAACCTTGCGGATTTTGGAGGCCTTGCGCGAAACCCAACAACGCACCGGCCAAGAAATTCGCTATTACCAAGCTGGCTCTTCCGAAATGTTCGGCAAGGTGCTGGAGGTTCCCCAAAAGGAAACAACCCCGTTTTATCCCCGCAGTCCCTACGCCTGCGCCAAGGTCTATGCCCATTGGCAAACGGTGAACTACCGCGAGTCCTACGGGCTGTTTGCCTGCAATGGCATTTTGTTTAATCACGAGTCGCCCCGCCGGGGTGAAACCTTCGTGACCCGCAAGATTACGCGGGCCCTGTCGCGAATTTTGGCCGGAACCCAAAAGAAAATCTTTATGGGTAATCTCGATTCCAAGCGCGATTGGGGCTATGCCAAGGACTATGTGCGGGCCATGTGGCTGATGTTGCAGCAGGAACAACCCGATGACTATGTGGTGGCCACCAATGAAACCCACTCGATCCGGGAGTTTTTGGATGTGGCCTTTGGCTATGTGAATTTGGACTGGCAGCAGTTTGTGGAGTTTGACCCGCGCTACTTGCGGCCGGCTGAAGTGGATCTGTTGATTGGGGATGCGGGCCGGGCGAAGGAAAAGCTGGGCTGGGAACCGTCGGTGACCTTTGAGGAATTGGTCAAGATCATGGTGGATGCGGATCTGCGGGCGATCGGGCTGGAGCCGCCCGGAGAAGGGGAGGCCCTGATGCATCGAGAAGCGGCCACCGTGCGCCAGGATTCACCGATTACGGTGGACTTGGGTGGCTGATGCGTGAAAACCAGGGGGCTTTGGCCCAAGCACCCCAATCATCAGTCCAATCATCAGTCGTGGGGGCAAGGGGCTTTAGCTCCTTGTCCGTGTTTGTCTGCGTTTGTCTGCGTTGATCGCTGGGGCACACAGGGTGGCTAGTTGCGGCTGCTCAGAGACCTGCTCAAGCTTCCCGATCGAGCCGCAACTCGTGAATATTCCAGAATGCACCGCCGAGGGCATTCACCTTTAGCCCTTGGATTGTGTTCCGCACGGCCACCAAAGAATAGGGCGTGATTAGGTGGATGAAGGGAAGATATTGCTGGGTTAACTGCTGGGTGCGGGCATAAAGGGCGCGGCGCTTGGTTTCATCTAGCTCCTGGGAGGCTTGGGCATAGAGGCGATCGATCTCCAATTCCCAAGGGGCAAATTCCTGGCCCACCAGTTGCTTGCCGGGATCCGGCGTTTGGTTAAAGGCATGGAGCCGGCCCGTGACCCGCCACACATTGGAACCGCCGTGGGGTTCAACACCGCCGGTAAACCCCAGCAAATGGCATTCCCAATCCAAACTATCGGAGAGTTTGGAAACCAAGCTGCCAAAGGCGATCGGCTGAAGATCAACCTTCATTCCCAGTTTGGCCAGGTCTTGGGCGATTTGTGCACCCATGGCTTCGCGAATTTTGTTGCCTGCGTTGGTGATCAGGGTGAAGCGCACTCGGTTGCCGGCCGCGTCGAATAATTCACCATTGCGATTTTGGAAGCCGGCCTCGGTCAGCAGTTGGCGCGATCGCTCCGGGTTGAAACCATAGGTCAGCAGCCCCTGTTCCGGCGAGAGGTAATAGGGGCTTTGGCTGGCGATCGGGGAATGTTGCAGTTGCCCCAGCCCCCGAAAGATGCTGTCGATCATGGTTTGGCGATCGATCCCGTGGGCCACCGCCTGCCGAAATCGCAAATCATTAAACCAAGCAGACTTGACCGGATCAACGAGAGGTTTGCCGTCCCGTTGGCCTTTGTTCAAGTTGAAGCAGATGAACGAAGTGGTCAAGGTGGGGCCAGCGTTGTAAATCGTGAAGTTGCCGCGTTTTTCCTCCCGCTTCAGCAGGGAAAAATAGTCGGCGGTGACGCTGATCGAGTCCAAACCGCCCGATCGAAATTGCAAGAGGGAGGTGTCTTGGGATTCCACAATTTGCCAAACCCACTCTTCGATGTAGGGCTGGGGCGCATTGTTTGGCCCCTTGCGCCAATAGTGGGGATTGCGCTCAAACACCAGCCGTTGACTGGTGACATATTCCTTGAGTCGGTAGGGGCCATTGCCAACAATTTGGCTGGGCGGAGTGTCCACGCCCCAAGTGGTCAAAAATTGCGGCCGGCCGTCGGTTCCCTTGGTTTTGAGAGTGGGGCGCAGGCGATGGGCGGGCAAAATGCCCACGCCCAAACTCCGCAAAAAGGGAGCAAAGGGTTCCGGAACGCTGAATTCCACCTGGAGCGGGCCCAGCATTTTCACTTGGGGCAGCGCATTGCTTTGGCCCACCCGCAACACGTCTCGAATACCCGTGGGAATTGCTTCATTGAAGAAGACTTCATTGAAGGTGAAGGACACATCATCGGCAGTGAGGGGCGCACCGTCCGACCAACGCAACCCCGATCGCAGGGTGACAACGATCCGCTGGCCGTTGTTGCTCATTTCCCAGCCTGCGGCCAGGGCCGGTTCCACCTTGCCGGTTTCTGGATCTTCTTCCACCAGGCCTTCGTAGGTGATGCCGAAAATGTTGGGCGATTCTTCGTTAATGGCGTAGTTGAAGGTTTTGGGTTCGCTGAGGATGCTGGTGACCAGTTGTGATCGCCCGCCACCGCCCGTGCTGCCCGATCGCTCACAACCCCCGATCGCCGCGATCGACAGTCCCCCCAAGGCCCACAGCAACCGCCGCCGAGTTAGCCCCACCGTCCAATCCGTTAACGTTGCCATGTTCCTTGTTGCTTTGTTCTGGATCCGAACCGCTGCCTAACCTTGATGCAATGGCCTAGATGCAATGGCCTATGAAACGGCGGCTTCGGGTTTGGCAAAAATCATCCGCCCGGCGGAAGTTTGCAGGGCGCTGGTGACCACCACCCGCAATTCACCGCCCAAATAGGAGTTGCCATCTTCAACCACCACCATCGTCCCATCGCTGAGATAGCCCACCCCTTGGGCCGGTTCCTTGCCTTCCCGAACAATTTTTAGCTCAATGCTGTCGCCGGGCAGGTAGGCGGGGCGCAGGGCATCGGCCAGGTCATTGACATTCAAGACCGGGACGTTTTGCACCGTGGCCACCTTATTCAGGTTGTAGTCCGTGGTCAGCAGTGCGCCGTTGATTTCTTGGGCCAGTCGCACCAGTTTGGCATCGACGGTGGTGATGTCTTCGTAGTCGGCGGAATGGATCGTGAGTCGATCGGGATAGGCCTCACGCATTTGCTGCAAAATATCCAGACCCCGCCGCCCGCGCGATCGCTTTTGGTCGCTGGCGGAATCGGCAATGCGCTGCAATTCCTGCAACACAAATTGGGGCACAATCAAGCGCCCTTCAATGAATTTGGTTTCCAGCAGGGCCGTCAGCCGGCCGTCAATGATGCAACTGGTGTCCACCACCTTGGCGGCGGCCGGAGCCAGGGTTCCTTCACTGACCAGGATGGATTCAACGCTGTTGGGGTTAATTAACCGCAGGAACGATCGCCCGTGGGTGTCGGCCAACGATACGCCCGTGACCGCAAACAGCACACTGCCCAACACCGCCACGAGGGGTTTGATGAAGGCCAGCTCCCAAGGAAACGGCAGCAGATACAAAGGAGCCAACATCAAGTTGGCCATCAACAGCCCCAACACCACCCCACCCGATCGGGTCAGCAGCCGATCGGGGGGCATTTGGCGCACCTGGTTTTCAATGCGTCGGTAGGTGGTTTGGCAAGCCAGTCCCAGCACCAAGCCAATCAGGGCCCCAAAACCACCCGTGGCAAAGCTGAGACCTTCGCGGTTGGTGACTTGGGCCAGGGTTTGGGCGGGCAAAAAGTCAATGCCGAAAAAGCCAATGCCCGCACCGGCGATCAGAAATGAAAGGATAATTACGGTGTCAATCATGGTCATCGATCGAGTGGACGATCGCCCGAGTCATCGCGACCATTGCTCAGAGCATTGCTTGCAGGCGGTGGATGCAGGAACGATCGCGGTGGCTAATTCCAGGCTCTTCGGTGGGTGGGGGCTGAGTCGAATTGGGATTGGTCGCGGTGGTTGCTTCTGATCGGTCGCCCAGGGGCGGCGATTCAGAACGATTGCGCCCAATTCTTGACAGAATTTGATGAGTATTATAGCCCCGTGGCTTGGTGGCTTTGGCTGAAACCCAGGGCGGTTAACCGATCGAGCCAGCAAATCGAGCTAGCGAATCGAGCCAGCAAATCGGGCCAGCAAATCAAACGAGCTAAGGCACGCGATCGCGCCAGCCGATTTCCACAAGCCGATCGAGCTAACCGGCAACAGCGACCCAAAACACCGACCCGAAACGCCGACAGAATCCCATGAGTCATCCCGTCGCCCTGGCCCCGCCCCGGGCCGCCTATTTGCACATTCCCTTTTGTCGGCGGCGTTGCTTTTATTGCGATTTCCCCATTTCCGTGGTGGGGGAGTTCAAAACCTTCCGCGATCGCCCCGACCAACCACCGGAACCCGCCACAGGTCGCAACAGCCCCCAAATCATTGAATACTTGGCAGCCTTGGAGCGGGAAATCACCCTTGGGGCCGATCGCGCCGCCGCAGACCAACCACCCTTGGAAACCGTCTTTTTTGGGGGCGGCACGCCGTCCCTGCTGGCCCCCGAACAGGTCGATCGGCTCTTGCAACTGCTCGATCGCCGCTTTGGGTTGGCTTCCCAAGTGGAAATTTCCATGGAACTCGATCCGGGCACGTTCGATCGCGCCTGGTTGGCGGGCTTTTTGGCGGCTGGGGTCAACCGCATTAGCCTGGGGGTGCAAGCCTTTCAGTCGGAATTGTTAGCCGCCTGCGGCCGATCGCATGGAGTCCAAGATATTGAACAGGCTGTGGCCCTTTTGCAGGCGGCGAGGGTCAAAAATTGGAGCCTAGATCTGATCTCGGGATTACCCAATCAGTCGATCGACCAGTGGCAAGCGTCCCTCGATCGGGCTGTGGCCTGTGGCCCGGCGCACCTGTCGGTTTATGACCTGATCATTGAGCCGCAAACCGTGTTCGATCGACGCTACCAACCGGGCGATCGGCCCCTACCCTCCGATGAACAAACGGCTCAAATGTATCGGATGGCTTCCCAAACCCTCCAGGCAGCGGGTTTTCAGCACTACGAAGTTTCCAACTATGCCCAGTCGGGCTTTCAGTGTCGCCACAACCGCACCTACTGGGAAAATCGCCCCTACTACGGTTTTGGGATGGGAGCCACCAGCTACGTGGCCGGGCAGCGCTTTGGCCGGCCCCGCACCCGAGCTGCTTACTACGATTGGCTGAACAACGGCGCAATTGAACCACCCGCTTCACCTCAATCTGCGCCCGATCGATTGGCAGAAACGCTGATGTTGGGGTTGCGGTTGGCGGAGGGTTTGGCCTTGGAACCCCTGCGCCGAGAATTTGGCACGGTTTGGGTCGATCGGGTGTTGCAATGCCTCGATCGATTTGTGGCGGAGGGTTGGGTGGTGCGATCGGGCGATCGGCTTGCTCTTGCAGAACCGGATGGTCTGCTATTTTCTAACAGCATTCTGGCGGAAATTTTCAGCACCTTGGAACAGGAACCCTCGCAATGACTCATTTACCTAAACATGACCAAATGTATGCTTCAACCATCGAAGCACTTAAGCTTCTGGGTGGTTCTGGCACGATTCAAGAAATTTATGATCAAGTTTGCGAACTCGAAGGATTCACGGAAGAACAACAAAATATTCTTCATAAAAATGGGCCACAAACTTTAATTGCTTATCGATTGGCTTGGACAAGAACGTATCTTAAAAACTATGGCGCAATTGAAAGCAATGAGCGGGGAAATTGGTCACTCACTGCCACTGGATGGCAGCTCACGCCAGTCACTATCAACCGAACTATGATTAATTCAGCTTCCAAAAAGCGAGTGAATCATCATGCTGCTCAAGACCAGTTAGTCACTGAATCAGACATGGAAAGTTTTGATGAACTGGTCGGTGATACTCAAGCGCCTGCTCTTCTTTTGAACTCAGATCAATGGATTGAAAAATTACTGGAAGTATTACAAAGTCTTTCCCCGGATGCCTTTGAGCGTTTGTGTCAGCGAATTTTACGAGAATCTGGATTTACGAAGGTTCAAGTTACAGGGCGAAAAGGGGATGGAGGAATTGATGGCGTTGGTGTTTTGAAAATCGCGCTCCTCAGCTTTCAGGTTTTCTTCCAGTGCAAACGATATAAAGGTTCTGTTGGCCCTGGTGAAATTCGAGATTTTCGAGGATCCATGATTGGTCGTACCGATAAGGGTTTATTTCTAACAACTGGAACTTTCACTGTTTCTGCTAAGCAGGAAGCAACCCGCGATGGTGCGCCAGCTTTGGATCTAATTGATGGAGAAGAGCTATGTAGGCTATTGGTGAAGCTACAATTGGGTGTGAAAACCAAAACAATTGAAGTGGTAGAAATTAATCAAGATTGGTTTAAAAACCTTTAACTTGATCAAGTTCTTGGCTAAAATTGAACTTTCAACTGGTTAAAACAATGGTTGCTGCTTACTCCTACTTCAGCCCCGAGGAATATCTCAACCTAGAAGCCAATAGCCCCATGCGCCATGAATATCGATCGGGCTTGGTATATGCCATGGCCGGTGGAAGTGATGTTCATGACTTGATCAGCCTAGCGCTGGTGAGCCTGCTGCGATCGCGCCTGAAGGGGCAAGGCTGCTTCGTCCACTCAGGCAACGTGAAAGTGGGGCGAAATCATGATTTTTTCTACTACTCTGATGTGTTCGTTACTTGCGATCCACGCGATCGGGACAATCGATATATGAAGTGCTATCCCTCATTGATTGCTGAAGTGCTATCCCCTTCCACGGAGCGGTTCGATCGGGGAGCTAAATTTGAAGACTATCAGCAACTAGAAACCCTAAAAACTTATCTTTTAATTGCCCAAGATCAAATGCAAGTGGAAGTGCGCCAGAAAAATTCATTCGGCATCTGGGAAACGGAGAAATTTGGCCCAGCCGATCGATTCCAAATAGTTGGCTGGAATTTGGAAATTTCGGTGCTGGACTTATACGAAGATGTGCAATTTCTTGGCATCTGAGGCCATTTTCGCCGTGATCGTCATTTCCGAACGCTTCCTGGCTCGTCGGACAGCGGCGAACCAGGAAAAGTCCGGTTGAGGGTGACCCGGCTAGGCGATTAGGTTTTTGAGGGATTGGTGAATTTCCTGGGTGACGGATTGCAGGGTGGCGCGGCGATTGGCTTTGTAGTCCGCTGCGCGATCGCTCACCCAAATTGGGTCAGCAACCCGTAACCAAACCGCTTGTTTGCCCAGTTGCGGGGGCTTGCTGGTGTCGTCTCCCTGAATCCAGGTGGTGACGCGCCACAAAATCAGTAGGGTTTCGGCAAACCGTTCGGCGGTGGGTTTTTCGCGCACATAGCGGCCCGTGACGGCGGTGAACCGTTCCACGAGGCGCATGTGTTGCATTCGGATGGTGGCTTCGGCGGCCACCCAGTTGGCCAAACCGCGCTCCACTGGGCAGCGCGATCGCCCATCATCGCAGTAGATCCGATCCCAGCCGGCCTGTTCCAACCGCCGGCAACGCTCTTCAACCGTGCCAGTGTTGGTTACGCCAAAATAGGCTTCCCCCACCCGCAATGCCGTATCCAAGAGATTTTTCAGCCGTTGGCCCATGCGTTCGTTGGGGTCGGGCAAGTCCACGATCGGGAGGGTTTGTTGATAGAAGGTTTGATAAAACTGCTCCACCAAGTCCAGGAGCCGATCGCCCAACAGGTATAACCGCAAGTAGCGACCTTCTTCGGGGCTGGTGGGGGCGGTAGTTTTCAGGGGATTCGTGAGGCCAAGGCTGGTTTCGATCGTGTCGATGAGCCGATCGATCTCGGCCCAAGGGGGCGAAAGGTAGGTGTATTGAATCCCGATCGGGACAATGGCCACCCGCTCCGATCGCCCGGCCGATCGCAAATCCTCCACCGTCCAAAAGGCCATTTGGGCCACGCCCGGCTCCAGGGGGCTAACCACTTCGCTGTGGCTGTTGGTTGCGCCTTCCGGGGCCGCCGCCAATGGAAACCGCCCGTTCAGCAACAGATCGCGAGCCGTTTTTAGCCCGGGGCGATCGAGCTTGCCCCGCTGCATTGACGTGCCCCCCAAGTGGGAAAACATCCAGGCCACCGCATCCCCCGCCCAAAGGGGAATGCCCCGATCGTAAATAAAGTGCGTGTGCGGCCAATCCGGAAGCCGAATGCCCCGATCGCGCGCTACCTGGGGCACTGCCTCCCACAGCAAGTGGGACATCACGAACGGGTCATTGGTGCTGGGATGCCGAAAAGCCAAAATAAAGCGGAGTTTGCCCGCCTGGAAGTCGCGAAACAGTTCCGCCAACGTTTCAGCATTTTCCGTATGGAGTTTTGCGATGCCCTGTTGGCGAATCAACCAAGGAAAGATCCAACGCGCCAACCGATGCACCCAAGGGGTGTAGTTGGGCGGAATGAATTCCAGAGTGGGCTGAATGCCGGAAGCGGATGCGGCGGGCATAGGGTTAATCAACAGTTGGTAGAGTGGTTACGAGCAATCAACGGCCACCAAAGCCGCCTTGGCCTTGCCCAGTGGGGTTCAAGGCTTTGGAATCAACAGCATAGGCCCGATCGCCCCAGCACAATCGCCATCGGGTGTCTGTATTTTGGCCGGTTGTGCCCAAGGAAAACACGATTGGTGACCGCCTGGCCAGTTGTCTATTCAGGAGCGTGGGGATGAGCGAAGCAGCGGTGCGACCGGCCAAAATTACGCGAGTGTTGCCCGGATCAATTGCCCAAGAGGTGGGGTTTGAAGTGGGCGATCGGTTGGTGGCCATCAATGGCCAAAAACCCCGAGATTTGATTGATTACAACTTCCTCTGTGCCGATGAGGTGTTGGAGTTGGAAGTGCTGGATCAGCACGATCGCACCCACCTGGTTGAAATTGAAAAGGACTATGACGACGAGTTGGGCTTGGAATTTGAAGCGGCCCTGTTTGATGGTCTGATTCAGTGCAATAACCGCTGTCCCTTTTGTTTTATTGATCAACAGCCGCCCGGTAAGCGTGCATCGCTTTATTACAAAGATGATGATTATCGGTTGAGTTTTCTCTATGGCTCCTATCTCACCCTCACCAATTTGACGCAGCGGGAATGGGATCGCATCGAGCGGCTGCGGTTGTCGCCTTTGTTTGTTTCGGTGCATTCCACGGAGCCAGAGGTGCGATCGCGCCTGCTGAAAAATTCTCGGGCGGGCGAGATCATGAACCAGTTAGCTTGGTTTCGCGATCGGCGCTTGCAAATCCATGCTCAAGTGGTGCTCTGCCCTGGCATTAATGACGGGGTGCATTTGGAGCGAACCATTCATGATTTAGCCGGCTTTTATGGATCGCCTGCGGGCCAAGCCGGGCCCAGTCGGCGGGCTATGCCGGCCCTGGCTGACCAAGCCGCGATCGGGGGTGGCTGGGCCATTTCCGAAAATGTGACGCTGTTGGCGGGGCGATCGCCTGGGGCCGATTTGGGGGCGATCGAATCTGAGCGCGATCGGGTGGCGGTGATCGATCGCCTCGACGGTTCAGAAGCGGCAGAGTCGGATCTGTCTGACCCAAATGTTTTTGACCCAAATGCGTTCGATCCAGATGTTTTCGATCCAAGTGTGTTCGATCCGCGATCGCAGCCCATGGGCCTAACGGATTGGGATTCAGAGGAGGATCAGGCCGATGGGGATGATCAGTGGGATGAGGCCGATGGGTTCGATCGGGCCGCTTGGGATGATCAACACCCCAACGAGCTAGGTGATGATCTAGATGGCGACCAAGACGAAGTGGAACCCCATCGCCCAACGGTCACCTCCGTGGCGATCGTGCCAGCGGGGCTAACGCAATTCCGCCCGGCCGATGATGAGCTACAGCCCGTCACCCCCGCCAAAGCCTGCGAAGTTATTGCCCAGGTGCGATCGCTCCAACAAACCTTTCGCCAAACCCTCGGTTCCACGTTCGTTTGGTTAGCCGACGAGTGGTTTCTGATTGCGGGTCAGGATTTGCCGGAAATGGTCGAGTACGAAGATTTTCCGCAAATTGACAACGGCGTGGGTTCCATTCGGCTGTTTGTGGATCAGTTTGAGCGGGCCCTGGCGGCGAACCCGGTGCGTGCAACCCCCTTTCCCCGTCGTCTCACCTGGGTGGTGGGGAACACGGTGGAGCGGCCCTTCAGTGGTTTGGTGCGCCAGCTCAATCAAATTTCGGGGCTAACGGTGCAGTTGGCGGCCCTGAATTCGGACTATTGGGGCCAAACCATGACCGTTACCGGCTTGCTGACGGGCCAGGATTTGGTGCAAAAGTTGGCGGGCCAAGATTTGGGGGATGCGTTGCTGCTGCCGTCGCTGATGTTGCGCCATGGTGAACAGCGCTTTTTGGACGATATGACGGTGCAGGAGGTGAGCGATCGGCTGCAAGTCCCGATCGTGATTGTCACCAGTGCTGAAGCGGTGATTGAACAAGCGGTGGCCGCCGCTTGGCCCCAAGCGATCGCCCCCCAAGCGCCCAGTGATTTGCTGGCGTAGGAGTTTCGGGACTCGGGGGAGCGAGCCGGCCGATTCTGTAGGCCAGCCGCTAGACTAACCAGTATGCTTTTTGAGGCACAACCTCGATTCGATCCTGGGTCGATTCTCAGTTTGATCTCAGTTCGATCGAGTATCCACTGCGCAAGGCCATCCAACCGACGCTGGCAACCCCCACAGGGAGTAATCAATCCCTGAACTTTCGGGCCCCGAACTTTCGGGAGTTGGCAGCGTCTGCTGGTGACGATGCGAGCAATAGGCGAGTAATTGAGTAATTTACGAACTTTGCACCAGTGGCAGCCGTCAAAACAGCCGGTTTTAGGCGTGAGGAGCGAAGCAAGTTTTGGTTATGAAGATTGCCCATCGAGCGATCGCCACGGGTTTAGGGGTTACCGTCGCGTTGTGTTGTCTGTGGGCGGATGCCGCCCGCGCCGAGTCGGTGGAAGCGGATGCGGCCGCCACCTTGGCTGAAGCTGATCATGTCATAGCCGACAAGTCCCCTACTTCGCCACCGGATTCAGCCGCCGCGACTGGTTCGGAATCTGCTGAATCCGCTGAATCGCCTCATTCGCCTGTTAATTCGCTGAATTTGCCGAAGCCAGCTAAACCGGCCAAACCGGCTGTGGGTGTGGTGGCCACCGCAGTTCCGATCGCTGCCGAGCGTCATCAGGAGTTGATCGCCCAAGAATCAGCCAGCCAAGAGCAAGCCAGCCAAGAGCAAGCCAGTCAAGAGCAAGCGCTTGCAGCAGCCTCCCCCAGGGCCGACGCTTTCGAGTCGATCGGGGGAGACTCAGCTCCCGTGGCCCAGGCGAATGATAGTTCCAGTAATCCCGATCCGTTCGGAAATGTGCCCTCAGCGCCTGGTTCCTTGGGCGATCGGCCTGAAGGCAACACAGAAGCGGATGAGCTGGTGATCCAACGGCTGGAATCTGACCCAAACCCGCTGCAATTTCCCACCCTGCCGGAAGAAGTGCGGATCTTGCTGACCCAGCCGATTACCCTTGAGCAGGCCCTAGAAATTGGCCGTCGCAATAACCGAGACCTGCGCCAGGCCTACCTCAGCATCGAAAGCAGCCGGGCCCAACTGCGCCAGGCGATCGCCGCTAACTATCCCCAATTGCGGTTCTCCTCTTCCCTCACGGATTCGCTCACGGCCGGCAGTCGTTTGAATCTGTTGTTGCAAAACCGAACCGCTCGCCGTCTCGGCAATTTTGGGGGCCAGGTAGATATTGACACCCAAGATCAGTTCACCTGGAGCAGCGCTCTGGAACTGAGCTACAACATCTACACTTCGGGACTGCGGCCCGCGAACATTGCCGCCGCCCAAGCCCAGTTGCGAGCCACTGAGTTGTCCCTCGAAGCCACCTTTGAGGATTTGCGACGCGACATCACCGATAGCTACTACCGGCTGCAACAGGAAAACGAGCAGCTCAAAATTGACCAATCGGCGGTCAAGTTTCGGGAGCAAAGCGTGAAGGATGCCCAAGCTTTGGAAAAGGCTGGGTTGGGAACGCGGTTTGAGGTGCTGCAAGCGGAAGTGGAATTGGCCAACGATCGCCAGTTGGTGGTGCAAACGCGCGATCGACAAACCCAGCGCCGCCGAGAACTGGCCCGGCTGTTGAGTTTGCCGGAGGCGATCGATATCCAAACCGCTGACCCGATCGCCAAGGCGGGAGAATGGACGTTGCCCCTCGAAGACAGCATCGTGTTGGCCTATCGCAACCGGGCAGAAATTGAACAGCAACTGGCCCAGCGAGAACTGAACAGCGCCCAACGGCGGGCCCGGTTGTCTCAGTTGGGGCCCCAGCTCAGTGCCTTTGCTCGCTATGAGTTGCTGGATGTGATTCAGCCCGATGACGACTTCAGCTTGGTCAGCGGCTATTCCACGGGCTTACAGTTGCAATGGACGCTGTTTGATGGCGGAGCGGCGCGGGCCCAGGCACGTCAGGAGTCGGTGGCGATCGAGCAGGCCGAAAACGGTGTGGGTCGGGCGCGCGATCGAATTCGGTTTGAAGTGGAAGTGGCCTACTCCAACCTGCAAGCCAACGCTGAAAACATTCAAACTTCCCTCAAGGCGATCGAGTCAGCCCAAGAGGAAGTGCGCTTGGCGCGGCTCCGGTTCCAGGCCGGCGTGGGCACACAGACCGATCGACTCAACGCAGAAACCCGCCTCACCCGGGCGCGGGGTAACGTGCTGATTGCGATTATTGGCTACAACCGCGCGTTGGCCGCCCTCAACCGTGCCGTCAGCAACCTGCCGCCGGGTACGATTCAACCGGTTCCGGAACCGATTCAACTGCCTGAACTGGTTGATGCACCGACGGGCCCTGCTACTCCGTAGGGGGCTTGGTCGGCCCGCGTCTGCATTCCAACGGATCGGGATCGATCGAACTGGAATGGCCTGCTTTGAGCGGTCTTGCGTTTTGGGGGGCGATCGGGCCGAGGTCGGTTTTTTCGACTCTCTGCCACGATTGCTCCTGAGGCACTCGCATTAAACTGGGGTAGCTCAACAAACTGCAACATCTTGCAATGATCTTGCAATCTTTCACCGATTGCCTTTGCTTTCATTGCGTTTGTTGCATCTGTTGCTGCATCTGTTGTGTCCCTTGCTTGCAGCACTGCACCTGTGTTTGGGCGAAGCAGTGGCATTGGTCGTGGTTTTTGCCCCTTCTCGATCGCCCTGCCCACCACACGAGTTCCCAGTTTTCAGCAAAGACCCACAATTCCCCCTGAGCTACGCCCCGTCAGCGAGTCCCTTTCCCAACACCCTATGGGCACTATTCACTTCGTTAACGAAAACAAGGACGTAATCGCCGCCACCGGTTCCAACCTGCGAATCAAGGCGATCGAGAACGGCATTGATATCTATAAGCTGTACGGCAAAATGATGAACTGCGGTGGCTATGGCCAATGTGCCACCTGCGTTGTCGAAATTGTGGAAGGGATAGAAAATTTGTCCGATCGGACGGATTTTGAAAATCGCACCCTTCGCAAGAAGCCCGACAATTACCGTTTGGCTTGCCAGGTGTTGGTGAATGGCCCCGTGAGCGTGCGTACTAAGCCCTAGTATTAATGCCAGTGCTTGTGTAATTTCTAGGCCGAACAGAACTCTAGAACTCGACAATTACCGAAGGTGACAGCGCTTTGTTGTGTTGTTCCTTCGGTTTTTGCGTTGGGAATGGTTGATTGTTCCAACGCAACGGCCCATCTGCCCTGAAACAGTGGCACTTGCAACGGATTCTGTTGTGCAATTGCAATTGAGTAGATTAATCAGGCATGTAGATTGTTTCGGGGGCTAATGATAGGGGGGTGAATTGTCATCCTTCTCGCCGTAAGCAGACAAGCATTCCCGAGTCTCCCGATTTGGGTTTTCTGCTTCATAGCACGCGCTTTCTGAGACTTGCTTTTCGGGTCTTACGGTCACTCCACAGACTGACACCGCTAGCCCAGCGGCCAACTACATTCTAACAAGTCCTAAAGGGCGGGGTTTCAGACTCCGTTTTCAAACGATGAAGCGGCGGAATTTTCTGGGGTTGTTGGGCCTGGGTGCTGGTTCTGCGGTGGCCCTGGACTGGCAAAAAGTTTGGGCAAATCCGGGAACTGCAAGTGCATTGCGCCAGGCGATCGCTGCGAAGTTTCAGCCCATTCCCTTTGCAATTCCTTTGGATTTTGAAGGAGCCTCGATCGCGGAGCAAATTGCCAGCCACTGCACGTTTACGGTGCAGGATAATTTGGTGCTGCCTGAGGGATTTACCTATGACCTGTTGGCGGTTTGGGGCGATCGCCTTGGAAACGGCCATGTGGGCTATAACAACGACTACCTGGGATTTGTGGCCACCGATCGTGATCGGGGAGATTTGGTGGTCAATTTTGAATATGTTTGCGCCAAGCCTTGGTTAGAGGCCTACGAAACGGTGATGGGGCGATCGCTCCCGATCGAGCCGGTGACCCGTGCCCTAGCCCAGGCCGGTGGTCAAGGCCTGGATTGGGGGCAACTGGCCCCCGCAGATCCCCTCCGCGAGGCCCTGCGGCAAATTGCCACCGCCGCTCTGGAAGACTTAGGGATCGGGGTCATCAGTATTCAGCGCGATCGCACTGGGCGCTGGCGGCGGCAACCGTCCCGCCGAGAACGGCGAGTGACAGGCCTTTCGGGACTAACTGACGGGCACTACCTGCAAGCCACGGGCCCCGCCACGGCCATTTTCCGAAAGGCCACCATGCGGGGCTACAACGACCAACTGGGCGATCGAATCATTGGCACCTTTGCCAACTGTGCGGGTGGCACTTCTCCTTGGGGAACGGTTTTCAGCGCCGAAGAAAACTTTCAAGACGTGGTGGTGGAGCCAGTTCACGCGGATGGCAGCTCCTTTGCCCCTGAAACACTCCGATTCAAGATGGACACCGACGACTTCATAGGCTGTGGCAGCCTGTTGGGTCTGGCGGGCAATAAATATGGCTGGATGGTGGAAATTGACCCCAAAAACCCTCAGGACTACGGAACCAAACACACCTGGCTGGGACGGTTTCGCCACGAAGCGGTGGCCCTGCGAGTTGTCCCCGATCGCCCCTTAGCAATCTATTCCGGGTGCGATCGACGGGGTGGCCACATCTACAAATTTGTGAGCCAGGGCCGGGTGCGCAACCCTCAAGACAAACGCAACTCCCAACTGCTTCAGGAAGGAATGCTTTACGCGGCCCAGTTTGATCCCGACGGGACAGGGCGTTGGATCCCCTTAGCCCCGGATACGCCAGTGGATCCGGTTTTGCCCAGCCATTGCGTCGGGGGAATGGTCACCTTGCCCCAGCGGCCGGCGGGTGGCATTACCTGGGTGCGAGATGATGCGGTGGCCCTGGCCTTCAAGGCGAAATTTGCCACCCTCGGAGAC
This sequence comes from Limnothrix sp. FACHB-881, assembly GCF_014698135.1. NCBI lineage: Bacteria > Bacillati > Cyanobacteriota > Cyanophyceae > Pseudanabaenales > Pseudanabaenaceae > Limnothrix > Limnothrix sp. FACHB-881. Next base: position 169,633 of record NZ_JACJSN010000003.1, on the reverse strand, counting down.
CTATATGAAGGCACACCCGCAGAACGCCAAGGCGCAATTTTAATTGATGCCCACTTTGCAGCCAATGCAGCCGGAGCCACTTGCACGGCTCGGCCGGAGGATACGGAATTGGCGGCCGATGGCTCGGTGCTAATTGCCTTCACCTCCGGTTCCACCAACAGCCTGGACGGTGGCCCCGATCGCCGCGTCTTTGTGGGGCCCCAAGGGGAAGGAGCCTATGAGTATGGTTGGGTTGCTCGCCTGGTGGAAACTGATCAGGATCCGGCGGCCCTCACCTTCCGCTGGCAGTTGATCGCCACAGGTGGGGAACCGGCGGCCGGAGGTTTGGGGTTTGCCAATCCCGATAATTTGGCCTTTGACCCGGGGGGTGATCTCTGGATGGTGACGGACATGAGCGGCGATAAACAAAATCGTCCGGTTCCTGCCGATCGCCGCGACTCCCAAGGCCAGCCCCTGAGCCAATCGAATCTCAGGGCTATCTATGGCAACAATTCCCTTTGGTGGTTGCCAACGCGCGGGCCAGCGGCCGGTTTGGCAATTCCCTTTGCCTATGGGCCCATGGAAACGGAACTAACGGGGCCTTGCTTTTTACCCGATCGCGCCACCCTACTGATTTCGGTGCAACACCCTGGCGAATTTGGCGGTACTCGTCGCCAGGATGCCACTCAAGTGGTGGAACTGGCGGTGATGGCCACCGATGGTACGCCTTTTATGCAGCGGCGCACTGTTCCGATTGGCTCCAATTGGCCGGAGGGTCATCGCAACCGACCGCCCCGACCGGGAATTGTGGCCATTCGTCGCGAAGATTTACAGCCCTTTTGCTAGTTGCACCCAATTTTGGGGGGTAGCTCTCCGGTTCGCTTGGATCCAAAAGATGCCAAAAACTTGAGATGCCATCAAATTTGACTGGATTTGATCGAATTCGATCAAGTTCGATCGAATCCTCCTGACCTTCCCGATTACCGATGAAATCAGGGGTTTCAGACCCTCCTTAACCGTAATTTTCGAGAATCTTTTCCAAGACTCGGTTCCGCCTCTTGTCGGTTCGATCTATAATCGCCACAGGAAGTGTACTGACTCAGTAACACTTTCACTGGTATCGGTGTGAGGAAACGCGAATGAAACTGTTCTGGAATGCACTGCGCCTGAGCCCGGCTGCTGCTGGCCTCTCGCTGTTGCTTGCTCAAGGCGCTTTTGCCGGTGAAGCAACGACCCAAACCAATATTGACGCTAGCCCTTCGGCGATCGAGCTTGGCCTGCAAGACGATCTCGCCAGCATGGACCAAGTGACCTCCGTGTCGCAATTGTCCGACGTGCAACCCACTGACTGGGCTTTCCAAGCGCTGCAATCGCTGGTTGAGCGCTATGGTTGCATCGCCGGTTATCCGGACGGCACCTTCAAGGGCAACCGCCCCTTGAGCCGCTACGAGTTTGCCGCCGGTTTGAACGCTTGCCTCGATCGGATCAACGACCTGATCAAGGCCGCTACCGATCCCCTGGCCACCAAGGAAGATCTGCGCAAGCTGCAAAAGCTGCAAGAAGAATTCGCGGCTGAATTGGCTGCCCTGCGCGGTCGCGTGGATGCTCTCGAAGCCCGCACCTCCGAGCTGGAAGCCAACCAATTCTCCACCACCACCAAGCTGACCGGTGAAGTGGTGATGGCCGTGGCTGCTGGCCTGTCGGATATTGTTGGTGATGACGACAACGACGAAGCAGACAACGCCACCTTCTCGCACCGCGTGCGCTTGAACTTCAACACCAGCTTCACTGGTAAGGACTTGCTGCGCACCCGTCTGCAAGTGGGTAACGTGCCTCGTTACTACAGCAGCGAGACCAACATGGCTCGTTTGGCTTGGGAATCGAACACCAGCAACAACTTCATCCTGGATGAGTTGTACTACCGCTTCCCCCTGAACAGCGCCAACACCTGGCGCGCCTTCGTGGGTACGACCGGTCTGGACATCGACGATATCCACTACACCGCCAACCCCCTGTTGGAATCCTCGGCTGATGGCGCTCTGTCGCGCTTCGGTCGCTACAACCCCTTGTTCCGCCAGCCCCAAGGCGCTGGTATCGGTGTGAACTACAAGGGCGAACGTTTCCGCTTTGCCGCCAGCTACCTGGCCAGCGAAGCCAACGATCCCCAAACCGGTGCTGGTTTGTTCGACGGTAGCTACAGCGCTGCTGCGAGCTTGTACTACTCCCCCAGCAAGACTTGGGATATCGGTCTGCTGTATGCCTACGCTTACCACAGCACCGATGCTCGCACCCGTCCGAGCTTGACCGGTGGTACCGGCAGCTTCCTGGGCGACAACCCCTTCCGCGACCCCACCACCGCTCACAACGTGGGCGTGCAAACCACCGCGAAGCTGAGCAAGAACTTCGTGCTGAGCGGCTGGGCCGGCTGGACGTTTGCTAACGCTGAAGACAACGGCGATGGCAACGCTGACCTGTTCAACTGGGCTTTGACCTTCGCGTTCCCCGACCTGTTCAAGGAAGGCAGCGTGGGCGCTCTGATTGTGGGTCAACAGCCTAACCTGTACAACGCCGACAACACTGTTGGTGGCGAAGATGATGACAATTCCTGGCACATCGAAGCTTTGTACAAGTTTGCGGTTAACGACAACATCTCGATCACCCCTGGCGTGATTGTGGTGACCGACCCCAACAACGACAACGACAACGACACTGCTGTGTTGGGTGTGTTGCGGACTGTCTTTAAGTTCTAAGTTGCAACCCCACTGCCGCGTTGAAATGACGGTGTAGTGGCCAATCAAGCTGGGCAGCAATCTCCGATTGACTAGCCCAGCTTATTTAAGGGCAACTTTAGAAACAGTGCTTGGCTGAACCCGTTTGTGGGAGCCGGCACAATCCAAATGAAGCCATTTTCAAAAGAGTAAGTGTTACCCATGCACTTGCTCTTTTGTTTTGGTTGCTTTTCTGGGTGGGGGCGCTTGTGTGGCGCTTCCATTGACGATCGGGATTATGGGGGTGGGGGCGATCGGGATCCTGAAAACTTCAGGGCAGCGCGATCGTTCGGCGTGCCTTTGCCAGGTTTTCAACGGCTTGCGGAGTGCTTGAGGCATAATGGAAAAAGGTATCCTCTGGTTAGATGTTTGCTCTCGCATTGTGACCATTAGGGTGACCACGCGCCCAAAGCCAGCGTTTGGCCAGCGGAAATGTTCGTGCGATCGCCCCTGAGACGGAACTCAGGTTCTGTCAAGGGTTCCACCGGTTTACGGGTGGAGCCAGGGACTTTGCAAATCTGCCATCAGCCAGATCTTGATTCACTACCAGCGCAGCACCCCTTTGCCATGAGCCAATGCCATGGGCAAATGCGGTAACGAGTGCGCGACTTCGAGGGGCAACCTGTATGTCGAAATTTGACTCCCATCTCAAGTGTTCGTTTTGTGGCAAGTCCCAAGAGCAAGTCCGCAAGCTTATTGCTGGGCCGGGAGTCTATATCTGCGATGAGTGCGTAGATCTGTGCAATGAGATTTTGGACGAAGAACTCTTCAACGGTGGCACGGCAACCCAAGCGCCGCCTCGTCCTGAACCGGCTGAGCGGACGCGCACCCGCACTCCCCGCACCACACCCCATCGGGTGCTGAAGCCCCGGGAAATCAAGAAATACCTCGATGACCATGTTATTGGCCAAGACGAAGCCAAAAAAGTCTTGTCAGTGGCGGTTTATAACCACTACAAACGGTTAGCCTGCTTGCAAGAAGCCGAAAATGGTCAGGGATCCGCAACAAGCCCCAGTAATCCTAGTGCGCCCGCTTTGGATGATGGGGTGGAACTCCAAAAGTCCAATATTTTGCTGATGGGCCCCACGGGGTGTGGCAAGACGCTGCTGGCTCAGACCTTAGCCAAAATTTTGGATGTGCCCTTTGCAGTGGCTGATGCCACAACCCTGACGGAGGCGGGCTACGTTGGGGAAGATGTGGAAAATATTCTGCTGCGTCTGTTGCAGGTGGCGGATTTTGACGTGGAGGAAGCCCAGCGCGGCATCATCTACATTGACGAAATTGATAAGGTGGCCCGCAAGAGCGAAAACCCCTCCATTACGCGCGACGTATCTGGGGAGGGGGTGCAACAGGCCCTGCTGAAGATGTTGGAAGGGACGGTGGCGAATGTGCCGCCTCAGGGGGGCCGTAAGCACCCTTACCAGGACTGCATCCAAATCGACACCAGCAATATTTTGTTCATTTGCGGTGGGGCGTTTGTTGGTTTGGAGAAGGTGGTGGAGCAGCGCACGGGCAAGAAGTCGATGGGCTTTGTGCGAGCGGGCGAAACCCAATCCCGGGAGCAACGCACGGCGGATACCTTGCGCCACCTGGAACCGGAAGACCTGGTGAAGTTCGGGATGATTCCAGAGTTTATTGGGCGGGTGCCGGTGCTGGCGGTGGTGGAGCCGTTGGATGAGGAGGCGCTGATTGCGATCCTGACGCAGCCGCGTAATGCGCTGGTGAAGCAATATCAAAAGCTGCTGCGGATGGATAATGTGCAATTGACGTTTGAGCCGGATGCGGTGCGGGCGATCGCCCAAGAGGCCTATCGACGGCGAACGGGGGCGAGGGCCCTGCGCAGCATTGTGGAAGAGCTGATGCTGGATGTGATGTATGAAGTGCCGTCGCGGAAGGATTTGACCCGCTGTCTGATTACGCGGCACATGGTGGAGCATCGATCGACTGCGGAGTTGTTGTTGCACCCGTCGTCGCTGCCGAAGCCGGAGTCTGCCTAGCCCTTCGGAAATTGGACTAGCTCAGCTCATTGGGCTAATGGCCCGATCAAGCCTGATGTTTGGGGCTTGGCACCCGATCTCGAAGTTTGATCTTGTGATCCACTAACCGTTTTGCATTAACCTTCTTTGCTGCTCTGCAACCATGGCCTATGTGGAGGTGCGCGGAACAGCGCATTATTACGAGTGGATTCGACAGGGGGGCGCAACGACCCCAACCGGCCGGCCCATTATGGTGTTTTTGCATGGCTGGGGCGGTTCCGGGCGCTATTGGCGATCGACTGCGGCGGCCCTGAGCGATCGCTTCGATGCGCTGATTTATGACCTGCGGGGATTTGGTCGATCGCGCTTGCCCCAAGACCACCCCCCGGCCGATTCTCCTGACTACTGGTTGGAAGCCTATGGGGAAGATTTGATCGCGCTGCTCGATCGCCTGGGCATCACGGAACCGGTGTATCTCAATGCCCACTCAATGGGGGCTTCGGTGGCCGTGTTGCTGATGCGGCAATCGCCCGATCGGATTCGGCAAGCCATCCTGACCTGTAGCGGCATTTTTGAATATGACGCGGCGGCCTTTGCGGCCTTTTACCGGTTTGGGGGCTATGTGGTGCAATTTCGCCCCCCTTGGCTGTCTCGCTTACCCCTAGCGCCACAACTGTTCATGGCGCGGTTTTTGCACCGCTCCATTCCGATCTCGGAGCAGCGTGCTTTCCTGGAGGACTTTACTCAGGCCGATCGCGCGGCGGCCCTGGGCACGATCTTCACCTCCGTTAGCCTGCGAGCCGTGGAAGAGATGCCCGCTGCCTTTGCGGCCTTGCCTGTGCCGACCCTGTTGGTGGCGGGACAGTTTGATCAAATCATTCCGCCGCGCCTGGGACAGCAGGCCGCTGCACTCAACCCTCGCATTACCTACCGCGAGCTGACAGCCACGGGGCATTTTCCAATGCTGGAGGATCCGGAAACTTACCTAGCCACAGTGCGCCAATTCCTGCATGGATGAAGCTGAGGTGGACAAGGGTGTTGTGGGGTGATTCCCCTCAGCCTGCTGGAAGATCGGGCTTTAGAATGTGCCTGAGGGGAGCGGTGGACTCAGGTATCGATCAAAACCAGACCGTTCGTCGATTCAGGCTCAGTTTCCCGATCGCCCAATTTTGCCCCCTTGCCTCCGGTGCTCTATCCGGCTTCTGGCCCATGCTTGACCATGCCAACAGTTCGCCTACCGAGTTGCCACCCAAGTTGCCCGCACCCTCACCCGCAGAGGGATCGACGACCTTTTGGGGATCTTTGGTCAACGGGGCGATCGCGGCGGGCAGTGCCATTACCCTGTTGTGGTTGGGCTTGAACCTGTCGGAGTTGTCGCCATCGGGGGCAAATTATTTGGGCCCAGCCTTGAAGCTGAGCGAAGGCGTGGCCATTCCACCTCTGGCCATGCAAGGCGGAGACCCTTACCTGCGGGCCTTGATGCGGACAATTTCCGTGAGTGAGGCGAATGGCCGTGATCCTTACGCAATGCTTTACGGCGGCCGACGGGTTCGGAACCTGAGCCAGCATCCCCAGGAATGCGTGACGATTTTGCTGGGGCCCAATATGGGCAATTGCTCCACGGCGGCGGGTCGCTATCAAATGCTCGATCGCACCTGGTTTGAAAAGGCGAAGGCCTATCACCCCGATCGCCACAGTTGGGGCGTTTTGGGCCGCTACAGTTTCGAGCCGGTTTATCAAGACTGGGTGGTCTATCGCTGGCTGAACGATCGGGCTGCTTGGGGAATTGATTTGCGCCAGGCCTTGCGCCAAGGCCAGCTCGATCGAGTGTTGCGCCGTTTGTCCGGGACTTGGACTAGTTTGGGCTACGGCATTGAAACCAACCGCATGACCCGTTTGCTGCCCAGTGCCTATCGTCAAATTTTGCGAGAAGAGTTGAAACGAACTCAGGGGCCCGCCCAACGCCCAGCCCAATCCAGCCCTGCACCAACGCCCTAGCCAGATATGGCGTTCGATCGCGCCTCGCCACTGGGCCAGGGTTGTTGGGGCAACTTAGGCGACGCGCTCTTCAGTCACCAGAGTTAGGCTAGCCCAGGCTCCTTGGGCATCGTAGCTGCGGATCAGCCGTTGGCGCAGATTGGGGTTGATTAGCCAACCGGCCTCCAAAAAGAGCGGCTGTCGATAATTGAGTTGCGTGGGAAAGGTGGCCGAAATCCCGTTGGGCAGCAGGAGCACTGTGCTGTTGCCTGCGCGGAACTCCAGCCGATTCCCCGTGATCGCCGCGTCAGAGCCGATCGCCTGATTCCCGAACTTGAGCGTTTGCACCAGTCGATCGCCCGATCGCCGAACTTCCAAGTGCGACATGCCTGTTTGGGCCGGCTGAAAATCGGGATAGACCGTCACCCACTGTCCTTGCCAAACCCCTGGCAGCGCGGTTAACAGCGCTTCAGGCGTGAGCGGCTCCCCCGGCGGCAAGGTTGGCATAGGATCCAGGGTTTCCCGAATCAGGGAAAGGGGCATTAACTGCGCCGCCTTGTCGTAGCGAATCACGACCCGCACCCGCAAGGGCCGAGCCACCAATCCCAACTCGGCCCCAAATTCGGAAAAGGGCCCTAATTGCATGGAACCTTGGGAAAATGCGCCGGTTTCGAGGGCTAAGAAGCCTCGCCCCAGGTTGCTGTAGGTGAGTTCTAAATCTTGAACGGGGGCAGCGGTTTCGATTTCAGGAAACTGTCCATCGGCCTTGGGGGCAAATTGGCGCACTCGCTGATAGATAGTTTTGCCGCCTTCGAGGGGGGTAATGCTGGTGATGCTGGGGCGATCGCTGAGGAGTTGTCCTTGGTCATCCACCGTAGCAAAGGAGCCGTACCACTCACCCACGTTCTCTAGCAAGCAGTCCCAGGTCGATCGCATGGCCCATAGCAGAGAGAGGACTCCATCGATGGTATCGTAGTACCCGCAACGTTTCGAGACATTCATGGACTCGCCACAGCCCTTGCGCCGCACCAAAATCGTCGCCACCATTGGCCCCGCCACTAACACGCCCGATGTGTTGCGATCGCTCATTGAAGCCGGTGCCACGACGCTTCGCCTCAACTTCTCCCATGGCAGCCATGCCGATCACCAGTCCAACATTAAGCTGATTCGGCAAATCTCCTTTGAGCTGAATCAGCCGGTGGCGATTCTGCAAGACCTTCAGGGCCCGAAAATTCGGCTCGGCAAATTTGCTGAAGGGTCGATCGTGTTGCAAAAGGGCGATCCCTTCGTGCTCACCAGCCGGGAAGTGGTGGGCACTCAGGACGCAAGCTCCGTCACTTACGATTTGCTGGCGGAAGAAGTTCCTGAAAATGCCACGATTTTGCTCGATGATGGGCGCGTGGAAATGGTCGTGGAACGGGTCGATCGAGCCAAGGGCGATCTCCACTGCCGCACCATTGTTGGCGGTCGCCTCTCAAACAACAAGGGCGTGAACTTCCCCGGGGTTTACCTGTCGATCAAAGCTTTGACCGACAAGGATAAAGAAGATTTGATGTTCGGCCTCGATCAAGGGGTCGATTGGGTGGCGTTGAGCTTTGTGCGCAATCCCCAAGATGTGCTGGAAATCCGCGAAATGATTGCCAGTCGGGGCAAAAACGTGCCCGTGATCGCCAAAATCGAAAAGCACGAGGCGATCGAGCAGATGGAGGCCATCCTCTCCCTTTGTAACGGGGTGATGGTGGCGCGGGGCGATCTGGGGGTTGAACTGCCCGCCGAAGACGTGCCCGTTCTGCAAAAACGCTTGATTCGCACGGCTAATCGTCTGGGCATCCCGATCATTACGGCCACCCAGATGCTCGACAGCATGGTCAGCAACCCGCGGCCCACCCGTGCGGAAATTTCCGACGTGGCGAATGCCATTTTGGATGGTACTGATGCGGTGATGCTGTCCAACGAAACCGCTGTGGGTCAATATCCCGTGGAAGCCGTGGCCACCATGGCTCGGATTGCCGTGCGGATTGAACAGGAGAAATTCCAGTTCGATTTGGACAGTGCTGGGCGATCGATCCCGAATGCGATTTCTAAGGCCGTTGGGGACATTGCGGCCCAGTTGGATGCAGCGGCGATCGTAACCCTCACCAAGTCCGGAGCCACCGCCCGCAACGTTTCCAAATTCCGTCCTAGTACGCCAATTTTGGCCGTCACGCCCCATGTCAACATTGCCCGCCAATTGCAATTGGTGTGGGGAGTGCGGCCGCTGATGGTGTTGGATTTGCCATCTCCCACCCAAACCCTGCAAGCGGCGATCGGGCTGGCCCAAGAACAGTACGTTCTGCGCGAAGGGGATTTGGTGGTGATGACCGCCGGTACGTTGCAAGGCATCTCCGGTTCCACAGACTTGATCAAAGTAGAAGTGGTGACCTCCGTGTTGGGCCGTGGCCGTGGCATTGGCCAAAGCTCCGTTAGCGGTCGGGCTCGGGTGGTGAAAAACCTGATGGATGCCAACTCCCTGGAAGCGGGCGAAATCCTTGTGGCTCCTGCTACCAGTGTTGATTGCATTGAAGCGATTCGCCGTGCCGGTGGCGTAATTACCGAAGATGGCAGCCTGACGGGTCACGCCGCCACGATCGCCCAGCGGTTAGGCATTCCCGTAATTGTGGGTGTGGACGGGGCCACCGATGCCATTCGTGACGGGGCGATCATAACCTTGGATGCACCGCGCGGAGCCATCTATTCGGGAGCGGTGGGAGCCATCAGCGAATAGTTCACGAATCGTTTGCGAGCGACTCATTGAATTAATTAGTTAGTTCAACGAGAGGAGCGGGCTGGGGGTGACCCAGGCGATCGCCCTGTGGCGATCAAAAAACTGACCCCCGCCCTTTCCAAATCAGAGTTCAACCGGCAAAATACTGGCATCCCCCCGCCTGGTCAGCCCCGATCGCCAAAAGTTGGATCATCTCCACGGGCGAACCAAGTGGCGGGAAACGATCAACCCTGCTTTGGCGTGTAAAGCTGGCCGAAAATAAGCCAGTCACAAGGAATGCGGACCGCGGATAGCAGATAACCAGACGGTTAGATAGTCAGACAGTCAGACACGGATAAAAAACAGATGGGGTAAACGCTGGGCGAGAAGTCGTTTAACCAGTTGCAATGCTGGGTCAACCTCTCAGCCCCATTCAACTCAACCCAATTCAATTCAGCCCTTGTCCTTGGAGCCTGGTAATTCTTTACCAAAGGTTCATACGGAATGGGCGAAAGTTCATCCTAGCTTTACAGACAGCTAGGGGTTTTCGCATACCCTTAAAGTTATGAAAGTGCTGAAAACGCAATAAGGGCTAAAAACTCCATTGCATTCACGCGCTTGCGGACGAAACAAAAAAGTCACCCCTTTGGGGTCTCCGCAGCGTGCCATCTCTGTCTGACATCTCTGACAATCTCCACAGACCCTGCTCTAACTCTCTTTTCCTGCTCTAACTCTCTTTTTACGACAACGGTTCATTGGGTGAGTGTGATTGACACACCACCCCTTTTTTTGTCTCTGGATTTTTTGTCTCTGGGTTTTTGGTGTAGCGTTGCTGATCTTGTGCTCTGGCTGGCTGAGAAATCGCCGGAGAATGGTGGATCAGCCTATTGAGCGCCTATCAACCTTGCTCAGAATCGAGAGCGTGAAATGGGCAACTAGCCTGTTCAGCCTAGGCTCCATCGCGATCGAGCAGACCTGAGGGCGGAGACCCGTATCGAGACCCCTAGAAGGTATTTGGCGCAACTCGCTAGAATCAAGGTTGTTTCAGGTCATTCACAAGCCATAGGACGCGCATGATCCCGACTGTTATCGAACAATCTGGCCGCGGCGAACGCGCTTTTGATATTTATTCCCGGTTGCTGCGGGAGCGCATTGTGTTTTTGGGAACGGCGATCGATGCGGATGTGGCCAACTCGATCGTGGCGCAGCTCCTGTTCCTTGACGCGGAAGATCCCGAACAGGATATCTACCTGTACATCAACTCCCCTGGGGGTTCGGTGACGGCTGGCATGGGCATCTATGACACGATGAATCACATCCGCCCGAGCGTTTGCACCATCTGCGTTGGGCTGGCGGCCAGCATGGGAGCGTTTTTGCTCAGTGCCGGTGAAAAGGGCAAACGGATGAGCTTGCCGAACTCCCGAATTATGATTCACCAACCCTTGGGCGGCGCACAGGGCCAAGCAACGGATATCGAAATCCAAGCTAAGGAAATTCTGTATCACAAGGCCAATCTCAACCGTTGCCTGGCGGATCACACGGGTCAACCCCTGAGCCGCATTGAAGAGGACACGGAACGTGATTTCTTCATGTCGGCTGGAGAAGCCCAGGACTATGGCCTGATTGACCAGGTGATTAATCGTCGGCCGTCGGCTTCGGAGCCGTTGGTGGCTGCGGTTTAGGATGCGGCGGCGCTGCGGCGTGGCTGAGACTGTGTAACCGGCGCTGCATGATTTGCACTGTGGGGCGATTGGCTTGCAGTGATGAAAAAGCTGAGGGCGCGGAATTTGGCATTGAATAGCCAACGATCGCGCGGGGGCAAGGGGCTTAAGCCCCTTGTCTGCTTTTGGTGGCCCCTTGTCTGCGTTTGGGGGCCCCTTGCCTGTTTTTGGTGGATAAGGCCAGGGCGAGCCGTTGCCTTGAAGATGGCTGGCGGGGCTTGATGTTTCTAGAGGCGCAGGGCGATGTGGTTGTCGATGCGTGCGATCGAGCCGTCGGGGCCGATCGCCCCAAATTGTTGGCAATAGTCCCGCACGATCGGGGGCAATTGCTGAAACTCAAAGAGTGTGTCCCCATTGGCCACATCGGCCCAGAAATTCCGCAACTGGGGAGTTAACAGGAGCGCTTCGTCTTGCGACAGCCCCAAACCGCCATACATCAACATTTTCAACATAAACGGCGGACTCCGATCGCCCATCCACTGCCGAGAAAGGGCGGGCAAATCTTCCCAACCGGGAACAGACTTCACGCGGCCCGATTCCACCTCCAACCAAGGATGACCCGCGCGATCGCGCCGCAAGGTGACCAAACGGAATGGATGGGGGTAACTGACTAAGGAGCCGGTGGTGATGTCATAGAGGCCGTCAGCTTCGGCAATGTCCTGCACATGGAGATGGCCCGTAAAAACTAACTGGATCCCGGCCGATCGCAGCTTTTGGCGCAGTTCGATCGCGTTTTGGAGCATGTAGCGACTGCCCAGGGGGTGAGTCGCCTGTTCCGGCAAATGTTCCACCACATTGTGATGCACCATCACCAGGGTCAGATCCTGCGGGTTGAGCTGGGCAAGGGTGCGATCGAGCCAGTCCATTTGCTCCGCATCGATCGCCCCAACAATTTCCTTGCCATCCTCTGAAAGTTGATTGGAATTCAGACCAATCAGTTTCAGGCCGGGCAACAACTCTTGAATGTAATAGGGCTGCGGAGAATCCCCATAGCCAAAGTCCCGATACAGCGTCACAAACTCCGGCAGGGTCGTGATGCGTGGGTAACTCGATTGGGCAGGAAAATCATGGTTGCCCGGAACCACATAAACCGGATAGGGCAACTGTTTCAGCCGTTGCACCAACCACTGATGATTTTCTGGCTCGCCATGTTGAGTCAGGTCACCAGGCAACAACAGGAAATCTAAATTTAGTAGCTCCAGTCGCTCCAGGATTTGCTCCAGGGCCGGAATCGCCACCTCCACCAAGTGAAATCGACTCGGATGATCCCAAACCGTGTGGGGCAAAGCGACATGTAAATCGCTGATGACGGCAAAGCGGCAAGGGCGATCGGGCCACGGGGCGATCGGGGAGGACATAGGAAGCGGTGAACAGGGGCTGAAGAACTGGACAAGGACGATCCCCGCTCAAAAACGAGTATAGCCTTGCGTTTCCGCCCCCGGGTGCGATCGGGCCCAAAGCAAGCAATCTGTAGTGATTTTTAAATCGTTATTAACGCATGTGTCTATTAAACGATGAAATGTGGGTTGATCCGAGAGCTGGACTGATGACTACAAAGGCTTTTGGCTCCGAATGAGGAAAATAAAATAATTTTCGTCAAGTATGTTGCAAGAAAAATTTACATAGTGTTATACTGTGAAACACAGGGCAACAAACAGCCCCCACACCCTTTGGAGCAGTGCCATGTACACCACCATTAACGAAACCGGCCAACTGAATAACTACGCTAAAGAGCCGAAGATGTACTACGCGCATTACCCCACCTTCTGGGAACAGCGCCGCTACGCACAACTGGGTGGGGCCGCTGTCTTATTCCTGGGGCTAACTTTGGCAGTTGCCTTCGCTGCATCCTCAGTGGTCTAAGGTGTTGTAATCTTCAGGCTTGGTGTTAGTAAAGTCAGCAGTTTTCTGCGCCCTTCGTAGTCATGATTGACTTCTGAGCCTGTTGATAACCCACAACAATAATTCATGGTGATTTCTTAAAGTGACAGTCTGCGATCGTCGTTCGCAGTAATGACTTGCCACTACAACTGTTAGTCATTGCGAGTCACAGTCGCTGGCAATGAGTCAATCGCCACAAATAATACGAAAGTCACCTCAATGGTTAACACTGAGGTGACTCTTGTTGTTTTTAAGACTCGAATGGGAATTGCCAGCCTGCTTGTGCCGTAACTCCTGCTCTTTCCTGAAGTGGAGGAGAGACAGAAATAATGTTGATCACTCAATTACTTCGTCAAGGCTCATCCTTCTTCTGTTTTGAGGATGCCTGTGAAAGGGGCAGCAAGGGGCTAGATGAGTGCAAGTGATCGCGTGATTGACTAGAGACTGGTCGAGTGCCCGTTGGGGGTTGATTGGACTGAATCCCAATCAATGGTCATCAATTGCTACTGTGAACTGATGAGTCTGGATTGCAGAACTGGCTCAACGCTTTCTATGTAAATTCTATGCGAAATCTGAAGGGATCGTTGTGGCGCTATTGGGCAGCGGATTGGGAATCATGTCGCCTTCTTGCCACTGTTGAACTTGGGAAAAGAGGTTGCGAACGGTTTCTTGAAAGGCTTCTCGGGTCACTTCAATGCCCTGCATCACATCGCCGGGGATGTCGAAAAACACGAGGCTATCGATCGTTTCCATTGCCATCAGTTGAAACAGGATATGCGTGACGGGAAACGGGGCGGCCATCAAGTTGGGATCTTTGGTGGGCATGGGGCCGCGGGCTGCGTCTTGCAAGGTGGGAAAGGCGTAGACCACATTTTTCTCGATTCCCTGTTCGCGGCGGTTTCCGAGGGTGACGCGCACCCAATCGCCATTCAGGGTTTGTAGGATGTAGTAGTCTTCGCGACTCAGTTGGTTGGCGAAGTAGATCAATGCTGGGGCGATCGCGGCAACGATTTCGGGAGTTTGACCGTCTTGGGGGGCATTGTCGATCAGAATTTGAATTTGGCTTTCAATATCCATAGGTTCAATGAAAAAGACGAAAAATGACGGTCAAGCTAGGCAGGGCGGGCAGCGGCTTTGGCAATCGCCCTAGTAACAGTCCTAGCAACGATCGCTCGTGCCACAACCATCGTTGCGCTTGGCCGCAAGCATTGTACCTGCGGATTTTGTGGCAAGTTGTTGGGGGCTAATTGGGGTTACCGATCGCACAGGCAGCGTAATCGCTCGTGGTGGTCATCGCTGAGTCGATTATGCTTGTCATGGTAAACCGTTCCGTAGGACATCTCCGGAGTCTTGGGGTGGCATCAGTCGCAATGGTCGGTTGTAATGTTGGCATCAGACGAGAGTTGTAGGGGCGTGGAATCGACGATCGATTTATTGCAGCGGGAGTTGCGGTCAGGAACGACGGCTCCAGAGGCGGTTTGTACAGCGGTGGCCGATCGAATTGCGGCGGAAGTCGATCGCATCTGTACTGAAAGTCGTCGGATCCAGTCTTCCGGGGATGTGTTGGGTTGGGCCCACAGCCTGGCTCGTCACCGATTGCAACAGAATTTGCGCTATTACCAGTTGGGATCCCAACGCGGCCGAGCCGAGTTGCACAGTACCCTCAGCGCCATCATTTACCGATACATTTCCCCAGCCCGATCGCGCACGAGCTATCAAGCGCGGCTGTTGGCGATCGAGGATTTCCTCCAGGGATTTTACGTGGAGGCGCTGGGGGCCTTTCGGCGCGAAAACCAGTTGCCCCCGGACTACACCCCTCGGGTACGGCTGGAGTTGGCGGAATATATGGCGTTTGTGGAGCGCTACGCCAAGCGCCGGATTCCGTTGCCCGGTGGACGATCGCAGCAGTTAATTGTGTTGCGGGCCCAAACCTTTGCCCGTCAACAGCCCCCGGAAACTTCGATCGACATGGATCAGGCCGCCGAAAGCGCCAGTGATAGCGGTGAGGGCTACTCCTGGGATGATGCATCGGTGCAGCAGGTGCGCGATCGAATCAGCGCCAAGGAATCCACCGATGTGATGGATGGGGCCCTGCGCCAGGCGGTTGTGGATGAATTAATTGCTTATCTGCGCGATCGCAACCAAGAGGAATGCGTTAACTATTTGGTGCTGCGATTAAAAGACTTATCCGCCAGCGAAATTGAAAAGGTGTTGGGGCTGGATGCTCGTCAGCGCGATTACTTACAACAACGTTTCAAATATCACCTCATTCGCTTTGCCTTGCTCCACCGTTGGGAATTGGTTCACCAGTGGCTTGATGTGGATTTGGAGCGCGATTTAGGCTTAACCCCTCGTCAATGGGAAAGTTTGCTCAATCAACTGGGCCCGGAAATTACCAAATTGGTGGAGTTAAAACGCGCGGGATCAGACGATCGAACCGTGGCCCAATCGATGGGGATCAGCGCTTCTCAAGTGCAAAAGCTATGGTTCAAGTTGCTGGAAACCGCTTGGGAAATTCGTAATCGCACAGAGTCCGGAACGAGGAGGGGGACAGATGAATAGCAACTTAGATAGCGTTCCCGGTGCGTTGCAAGCGCAGCTCTTGGGCCAGTTATTGGATGTGGCCAAGGAACTCGACCCCACAACCACCCCTGATCAGTCCCGATCGCTTGAGCCGATTGAACTTGGGGCAACCCAGCTTGAGCCGATCGAGATTGATCAGGCGATCGAACAGGCCCTCGCTGCCCATGCCTTCGATCCCGCTGACCTCCTAGAGAGTGACTTTTCCGCTCTTGAGGATCCGGCGATCAACCCCGCACCAGCGCGATCGCTATCCTCCAGCGATTTATCGGTTGCGAATCCTATGCTCGAACTTGATGCAATGCCTGTCGTTGACCAGCGCTATCATGCCCTGCTGAAACAGCGGTTGATTCTAGAAGCGTCCCAGCGTCCTCCCCTGTTTCCCTGGGAGTCGCCCGAAACAGTGCTAGATTATCGCGACACGTACGAGGACGCGCCCTCGATCGCCCAAGTTCCCCAAAATCCCTGGCTACGGCAGTTCCAGCAGCTCAACCTGCCCACGAACCTGCCAGCGGAATTGGCCGAACGACTCTTAGCCGCTTGTCAAACCGTTGCCGCCCAGGCTCTCAAAGAAGGCGTAGCCCTCATGCAAGCCGTGGATGAGCTATTTCCCGACCAAGATCGCCTGCTGAATGCCCAAGCCTCCGTCGTGTTGCGCTGGGCAACGGCCGTGCGTACCGGTGCTGCCAATCGTTTTCCCATGGAATATGTGGAATACGATCGCGCCAACCCCCAGCAGCAAATGACCATTGCCCTGTTGGCCGCGCGGGAACTGCTGAACCGCCTGACCCTCGAACTCAGCGCCAAAACCCCCCAGGTCACCCAAGAATGGCTAGCTGACGGTGGTGCTTTGCGAATTGAGGCCCACTACATCCCCCAAGCCGATCGCCCTGCCTTGAACCTCACCCTCCGGCTTCCCGGTACGGGCACTGCCACCCTCAACGGCCCACAAGCCTCGGTGCAAGCGGCTGGGGAAGGCCTCCTGCGCCTGTCCATGCGGAACGTCAAACCGGGCGATCGCTACCGACTGTCCGTGGCCCAAGTGGGCGAAACGGAGCTTCCTCCCTTGACCTTCACGATTTTGGTGCGCTAGCTGCCACGAGCAAATAGCCACGAACGAACAGCCACAAACGAGCGGCCCGGGCAACTGGCCGTGAGCGATTCGCCATGAACTGAGATCCCGTCAAATTGCGGGCATGACTCAAGAGCACGACTCGGGAGCATGAACCAGATTTAGCAACTTGCCTGTTGTAAAAGTAATCAAGTCAGGCGATACACTAAAGGACGGGCGATCGCACGATCCAGCGACCTATCCATCGCCCGCCCTGAGGTCATCCCTCCAAGGAAAATCCTCATTCGTTTTGCTAAATCCAGAACGCTCGCCATGACCCTACCCCTCACTGTTGAAAACGTCGAAACCACCCTTGATGAACTGCGCCCCTACCTGATGGCTGACGGCGGCAACGTTCAGCTTGTTGAAATTGACGGGCCCGTTGTCAAGCTGCGTCTCCAAGGTGCTTGTGGTTCTTGTCCCAGCTCGGCCATGACCCTGCGGATGGGCATTGAGCGTCGTCTGAAGGAAGTGATCCCCGAAATTGCCGAAATTGAACAAGTGGTTTAAGGCGTTTGCCTGAGCCTTCGGTTTGAGTCTCAAAACTGAAACCTTCGACTCTCAAAAGCAAGTCAACACAGCAACTAAATACACAACCAAATACAACTGATCGATCGCTGATAAAACAAGGGGCTTTTGCTCCTTGTTTTCTTGTTTGATTTTCCTGTTGTGGATTATTTTCTGTAAATTATTTTCTGCAAATTTTCTTGCTTAAGCTCTCTTCAAAATCTAAAAACTTAGCCATCTAAAAACTAAAATTAGATACAGCCTTTACTTAAAATAATTGGCACGTCATATCGCAAATGCCATGAATCAACGGTTCGGTGGGCACTGCCCACCCTACAGACAACTGTGCTTAGTAATCGAGATAAGGGCTGTAGTAGAAGTTTTTCTGAAAATATTTTAGTAAAACAGTTTAAACATAAACAGGCAAGGAACGTCAGCTCCTTGCCTGGTCAACAATTGTGCCGTTTGGCAGTCTAAATTACTTCAGCGTGGTTTCAGATATCCATGGAGAGTCATCGATCGATGTTCCGTTCAATCCATTGATTGATAAATTAAGTCAAATTAATCAATGCAATAAATTCAACCGGAGTTAACTAGACCTGATTAGGACTGCTTAGATCTTTGGGTGAGTCTCAATGAAGCTGAATCCGAATAGGTCTGGATGAATCGCAGTGGGAGAATTTATGTGCCTCAGCCGATCGGCAGTTGATTGTTTGATCTGGCGAGCGAAAGTTGAAAATTTGATGGGTAACAGCGCCCACGTCATCTCACGCGATAGCTTAGGGTTTGGCAAGCCAATTAATGTGCGCTTGATGGGGCTGCTGGTCTTAATCGTTAGTCCATTCTTCGTGACTGAGCAGGTCTCCCACGCAGTCCCGGAGTAGATAGTCACACCGCTCTAGCTCAAACTCCACACAAGTCCATTCCCGAGGCGGAATAAATTGGCAGAGGACATAGAGGGGCTGATGACGATCCACGTTTCCCGTTTCCACGAGATGGCGGGCTTCGTCTCGGATCTCGTCGATCGAGTAACGCAGTTTCGTTTGCAGCATATAGAAGGCCCTCTTGGCGATCGATTCGGATGGTTCGGTATGGCTCGATTCAAATGCACCCTACTGTAACGCACCAAATTTATCTATGGCTGTTGCTTAGTAGCGGGCAATACTGAACTTTTACCTATTCTCATCCTTGCCCGAGGGCTTAGCACAGGTCTGGCCGTTAAAAATTCTTAAAGACTGCGACTGTCCTGCAATATTTGATCATCCCCCTTATCATGGCTCTTGGATCGTGACTGGGCGGGTCGATCAAATCCGTCACGTCACTGGGCAGCCTCAGTCAAGCTCTGGAACCGTGGGCAATGGCAATGGTTGTGAATAGTTGCCAGATAGTGGCGCGAAGAGTGGCGCGAGCAGTGGCCGGAGGCAAAAAGTACCCAATTTGGCCCATAAACCGCAAGCACCGGAAGATCCATGGGACTCATCTTCCAGTGCTTGTGGTGGGTGATGCTATGCGCTAGCTGAAAGGTTGGCTGTTCCCGATCGGGCAGCCCGGGGTTTGCGCTGCTTAGGAGACGATCGCCCCTTTTGTTTGATAACAACCTAATTGCAACGGGCAGATGGCGCGCTAGGGTGAAGGCCTAGCTAGCGATCGTGCGAGGAGTGCCCTCAAGGGCTTGGTCTTCACTATCAAAAATTTCAAATACGGAATCCATCATGGTGACCTCGAAAACCAGCTTGGCTTCGGGGTGTACCTGACAGAGGCGAAAACTGCCTTTTTCCTTATCGGCATCCCGCATCCCGGCAACGAGCGAGGTGAGGCCAGAACTGTCAATGAAGTTGACCTTGCTGAGATTCACGACGATATGAGGACTCAGCTTAGAAATACATTCTTGCAGTTTGAGGCGAAATTGCCAGGCTGTCGTAATGTCCAGCCGTCCTTCAGGGGTGAGAACAATTACCGTCGTGCCATCTTTGGTCGTGTGGGTCTTCTGCTCCATGATGGATTGTTCGCTCTTGGGGGACTAGGAAGGGGGCTGGCCGACAGATCGTGTTGAGGACAGCGGCGGATCGGCAAGCACTTCATGACCATACCCAAACTCGGGGGCCAGTGGACGTGCAAAGAACGATCCCGGTCAGGACACGGAGATCGAAACAAAGCTGGGGGCTTGATGCTTCGATTTGATCGCACCGGCTACGAGCACCACGCAATCGGAAGCAGCGCTCGACAGGTAAGTCTCCTTCGGATTGTATCACGGCACCCCAGGAGACTTAAGTGGTCTCGGAGTGCCGTTTTCCCCAAGCTGCTAGGCAAGTCCAGGCACTTGAGGGGGTGCATTGAGCCAATCCTGCGGCTTCAGGAAGATCTCATAGAGACTCGCTTCCCGCGTGTTGGGGTCGGGCTGGTAGCCATATTCCCAACGCACGAGTGGCGGCAAAGACATCAAAATTGACTCTGTGCGACCGTTGGTTTGCAGCCCGAAGATCGTGCCGCGATCGTACACCAAGTTAAACTCAACGTACCGTCCCCGACGATAAAGCTGGAAATTTCGCTCCCGATCGCCATATTCCTGGGACTGACGACGCTCAATGATCGGCACGTAGGCCGGTAGGAACGCTCGGCCGCAATCTTGCACGAAGCCGAACAACTCTTCCCAATTTCGCTGAGCCGGTACGCCCACTTGCTTGCTGTGGTGGGCGGCGGGGCCTTGGGCATCAGGGCCGCGATAGAGTTCGTTGGTGCCGTCTTGGTAATCGAAGAAGATGCCGCCGACCCCACGAGTTTCATTGCGGTGCTTCAGGAAGAAATATTCATCGCACCAGAGTTTGAAGGTGTCGTAGTAGTGCGGATTGTGGCGATCGCACGCATCCTTCAGGGTTTGATGAAAATGCACCACGTCCTCCACAAAGGGATAGTAGGGGGTGAGGTCAATGCCGCCACCAAACCACCACACGGGGCCCGCTTCAAAGTAGCGGTAGTTGAGGTGAACCGTGGGGATGTAGGGATTTTTGGGGTGCAGCACCATGGAGGTACCGGTGGCATAGAAGCCATGGCCGGCGGCTTCCGGGCGCTGGGTCAAAATCGAAGGGGGCAATTGAGTGCCCCACACTTCCGAGAAGTTGACTCCGCCTTGCTCAAATACGCCGCCGTTGGTGATGACGCGCGATCGCCCGCCGCCCCCTTCGGGCCGCTCCCAGGCATCTTCACGGAACTGACCCGCCCCATCGGCGGCCGTCAGTCCCTGGCAAATTTCATCTTGAATTTGGCGCATCCATTGGCCAACCCGTTCACGGGAGTCGGCTGGCGGTGCGCCCGCAACCATGGGTTGGGCCTGGCCGTTGGCCTCGGGATGGGTGATCGATGATTTGGCGGGGGTTGCGAATGCGGTCATAGCTAATGTCTAACGCAGTTTGTTAGGAAGCTTTAGGAAAAGGAAACGCCCGCGATCGACCTAAATTTAGGAACTCCCTCAGCCTGGGACGGGGGACGACGATCGATCTTGGTAGAAAACAGGTTCTGGCGGTTGGGTCAGTTTCCTCACCCGAACGACAACCAGTGCCACGGTTGCTATTGACCCTCTAGCGTACCGGAGGCCCCTAAAAGTCCGGCCAAGCAGTCGTAGAACTTAACAATTTTGTTGTAATCCTGCTGCTGAATCGGAATTAATCGTTGGTATGAGCGCTTGATCGCTCCCGATCGCCTAAGCCGCCGTCTGTCAACTTCCCTTAACAAGACTGGGATCAAGGTGGGGATCAGCTTGAAATTGATGAGCGCCCAGAGCCATGAGAGCGACTCAAACAGATACTCAAATCAATACCCATCAATACCCATCAATACCCAAACAGAACTCAAACAATACCCAAACAGAACTCAAGCAGATGGAGAAGCAACTTCTAGAATCCAACCCAGACCCCTGAGCACCGAGCCTCCCCTGATTTCCCCAACTCTCGATCTTGCAAGCCCTGAGAACAATCAGGACATTCAGAACATAAGCAGCCTTCTGCTCGATCGGTAGCAGCCCACCGGCAAACGGTAAGATTTCAAAACATACAAACTCTGAGTACAAATCCTTAGAATCACCCAAAAGTTCCTGAATCCCCCCGACTCGCTGCCATGGCCGAACCATCGGCCCCCGTAGTCCGAGCCTTGGAAACTTCAGTGAATTCGGGATCTCTGAGGGATCTGTTCGGGATCTCTTTTAGCCTCAGCTTCCGATTAAGACTCAGCTTTCGACTCAGCTACGCCAACGAATTCCCACTCACCCATGACTGCTACCGCCCTCAGTCCCGAAGCCGTGCTTGAGATTTTGCGCCCCGTGGAAGATCCGGAACTGCGCAAAAGCCTCGTTGAGTTGAACATGATCCGCAACGTCAGCATCGATGGCGGCGCTGTGCGGTTCACCCTGGTGCTGACAACCCCCGCTTGCCCCTTGCGGGAATTTATTGTGGATGACTGCAAGCGGGCGGTGAAAACCCTGCCCGGCGTGGAGTCGGTGGATGTGGAAGTGACGGCTGAAACGCCGCAACAAAAATCCTTGCCCGATCGCGCGGGGATTTCCGGCGTGAAAAATATCCTGGCCGTGTCCAGCGGCAAGGGTGGCGTGGGCAAAAGCACCGTAGCCGTGAATATTGCCGTTTCCCTGGCCCAGTCGGGGGCCAAAGTGGGGCTAATTGATGCTGATATTTATGGGCCCAACGTGCCAACCATGCTGGGTTTAACCCAGGCGGAGGTGATGGTGCGGCCAGGGCAGGGGCAAGGACAAGACATCTTGGAACCGGCGGAAAACCACGGCGTGAAGATGGTGTCCATGGGCTTCTTGATTGACCCCGATCAACCGGTAATTTGGCGGGGGCCGATGCTGAACGGCATCATTCGCCAATTCCTGTACCAAGTGGACTGGGGCGAGTTGGACTACTTAATTGTGGATATGCCGCCTGGAACGGGGGATGCCCAGTTGACCATGGCCCAAGCTGTGCCCATGGCGGGGGCGGTGATTGTGACCACGCCCCAAACGGTGTCGCTGATTGATGCGCGGCGGGGGCTGAAGATGTTCCAGCAGCTCAGTGTGCCGGTGTTGGGGATCGTGGAAAATATGAGCTACTTCATTCCGCCGGATCTGCCCGATCGCCAATACGACCTATTTGGTTCGGGTGGAGGCAAAAAGACAGCGGAAGAATTAGCAGTGCCGCTGCTGGGCTGTGTGCCCTTGGAAATGCCTGTGCGGGAAGGGGGCGATCGGGGTGTGCCCATTGTGGTGTCGGCTCCGGATTCGGCCTCAGCCCAGGCCCTGAAGGCGATCGCCCAGGCCGTGGCGGCACGGGTTTCGGTAATGGCCCTGAGCTAGTTTGCCTGAACTAGTTTGGGCGTTACCGGCGACTGGCGGTGAACCATCGGGCCATCGCTCCGCTACTGTTTGATCCAATCCTCGCCCTTTGCTTGCACTCAATGGCTTCTTCCATGTTGCGCTCCAGTCGCTGGAATCTCAAATCGCTGATTCAACCCTGGGCTGATATTGACTGGGTGTTGCTGCTGGCGGTCACGGTAATGACCGTCATTGGTGGCATCAGCATCCGCAGCGTCGAACTCAGCTCCGGGGGCACGAACTGGATTCAACACCTGGTGATGGGAGCCATTGGTTTAATCATTGCCCTCTGGCTGGCCCGATCGCGCTATGAGGAAGTGGAGCGTTGGCGCTGGTGGATCTATGGCGGCATTAACCTGCTGTTGATTGCGGTGATGCTGTTTGGGACAACGGCTTTGGGGGCAGAACGTTGGCTGACGATCGGGAACTTTAATATTCAGCCTTCGGAGTTTGCCAAGGTGGGGCTAATCATCACCCTGGCCAGCGCCATCAACCAAGAAAGCATTTCCACCCTGCCGCGCTTGTTTCAGGTGCTAGCGGTGACGGCCGTGCCTGCCGCCCTGGTGTTCTTGCAGCCCAGCTTGGGATCAACGTTGGTGCTGGGGTCGATTTGCATGAGCATGTTGTATTGGGGCAATGCCAATCCCGGTTGGCTGGCGCTGCTGGTGTCGCCGGTCATTTCCGCCGTGTTGTTTAACGTTTACTTGCCCGCTTGGTTGGCTTGGGTGGCCTTGATGGGGTTTGCGGCTTGGAAAAGTCTGCCCTGGCGCATCTATGGCAGCTTGGGGGCGATCGTGGTGAACCTGACTTCCGGGGGGTTGGGCAAAATCTTTTGGGACTTTTTGAAGCCATACCAAAAGGCCCGAATCACCATGTTTCTCAACCCAGATCAGGATCCGATGGGTGGGGGCTATCACTTGATCCAGTCGCGGATCGCGATCGGGGCGGGGGAGCTTTGGGGCCAGGGGTTGTTCAAAGGAACCCAAACCCAGTTGAACTTCATTCCCGAGCAGGACACAGACTTTATCTTTGCGGCGGTGGGCGAAGAGCTGGGTTTTATTGGCTCGATCGTGGTGCTGGCCCTGTTTTGGATTATTTGCTTGCGGTTGGTGTCGATCGCCCAATCCGCGAAAGATAACTTTGGCTCGGCGATCGCGATTGGCGTGTTGGGAATGTTGATTTTCCAAATCACGGTCAACATTGGGATGACGATCGGCTTGGCTCCCATCACGGGGATTCCCTTGCCCTGGTTGAGTTATGGGCGATCGGCAATGCTCACCAATTTTGTGGCGATCGGGCTGGTGCTGTCGGTGGCCAACCATCGCCAGCGGTTGCGATTCTAGCGGCTGCGACTCTGAACTCGGATTTCGCCACCGAAATTTTGACGACTTGGCGTGGCGGAAAATTGGGTGGTGAACGTCGAATACTCTGGTCTTGAGCGTTGATTATGTCAACTCCTTGATCACCCAAAACTCAACCAATCAAGATGCCGTGCTACTGAAATCGCTGGCTGGGAAATCACACCATCCTTCACCTGGGGCAAATCGCAATTGCCGGTTTCAGATACAATAAAAAAGACCGTCAACACTCTACAAAATGATAAATTCTTACCGAAATGAATTGTTTAGAAAAATCAATGCAAAAACTTCTTAACTTTGCTCCTGGTATTGAGTTTTATATCAAAGTGGCAATTGCCTGTACGCTCATTCAGCAAGTATTCTTCTACTTTCTGGGAAATTCTCAGATTTCATTTATTAATCAAGTTTTTCTCTATTGGGCAGTTGGCTCTATTTCATTTTATGGCGTTGGCTTTCTGATTGAAAAAAATATTAAAAGCAATGATTTTCTGGCGAAAAAACTAACCGCAAGAGTAGTTAAAGTCAAAAAACAGACATTTCCTGCTTTTACAGTCAAAGGAATTGTTTTGGGTGAACTTAGGTCTTTGGCAGCAGCATTTGTAATTCTATACTTGGCTCCGGAGGTTCACAGAGGGAATAGCTTACTCCTTAACATCGCATGGTTTTTGGCAAGAATTATTGTTGCAGATCTTTGCTTTTATATTGCACACTGGCTGCTTCATAGACAAGCTTTTATAAAAATTCACCTTAAACATCATGAATTTCGTGACTCTTCCAGCTTCGTTGCTGGATATAAGAGTTTTCCTGAATACCTGATTACGACCCTTACGGATCTTTTGCCTATTTTTATATTTGGGTATGATATTACTCAAGTCTGTGCATGGGTCATCGTCGGTAATATCTACAATTTAGAAGGACATAGCTCATTATCAATTTTCTTTATTTCATCGGATTTCCATGATCTCCACCACACCTGTTTTAATGGGAATTACGGTATTCAAGATTTTTGGGATCGTGTATTCAACACATTAAGACCGACCAAAAAACAGCTACGGCCCATTTTTCCAGCAAATTATCTGGCATCTAGCGATCACCACTAAATTCTGAGACCAGAAGGATTTAGGGCTACAGAGGGGGAATTACATGGCGGGAAGTTTAGTCTATGAGCCTATCAGTTCCCCATTCGGTTGACGCATGACCGACGACTTGTCCCTGTTCTCAATGGTTTTGATTTGGTGGTTTTGATTCGGTGGTTTTGATCAGCGGCTTTGGTCGGCAGTTTTGATCAGTAGCTTTTAACGGCATCAGGTATTAGGACTCAGCAGTGTTTACAGGATTGGTGCAAGGACTGGGAACCCTGGAACGACTGGGGAACGATCGGGTGGTGATTACCTGCGAACCCGAGGCGATCGGGGCGATTGTCCCCGGCTTGGAACTGGGTGATAGCGTGGCGGTGAATGGGGTGTGCTTGACGGTGGAAACCCTGTTGCCCGATGGGTTTGTGGCGGCTGTGTCCCCGGAAACCATCGATCGCACCACCCTGGGGCAAGTGCAGCGCGTGAACTTGGAACCTTCGTTGCGGGTGGGCAGCAAAATTGGCGGCCACTTCGTGACGGGGCATGTGGACGGGCCCGGCTGGTTTGAATCGGCGATCGCCACGGCCACCTCCTGGGAACTGAGTTTTCAGGCGAGCGATCGGGTCGCACGCTACATCGTTCAAAAGGGCAGCATCGCGATCGATGGCATCAGCCTGACGATCGCCGATTGTTCGGACGATGGCCGCTGGTTCAAGGTGGCCGCCATTCCCCACACCTACGCCCACACCACCTTGCAGGACTTGCAACCCGGGGCCGCCGTCAACCTGGAAGGGGACGTGTTGGGGAAATATGTTGAAAAACTCCTGCGATCGGGAGCGGGCCCCCTGAACGGCAGCGCGGGGGAGAGCTATGCCATCACCCCCGACTTTTTAGCGGAGCATGGCTATCTTTAGAAGCCCGATCGCTCGTGGCCCGAACCAGTCCCATGCAGGGGCCCATAGAGGCGCTGCTGAGGAATACCGGGGCGATCGGGCAAGGGCCGCGAAACCCAGTACCATAGATCCCGAAGCTCCCGAAAGCTCCCGAAGCTTAAGCAGCAAGATCAAGCCAATCCCTGAGCAGCGCTCAACGATTGGTAATCATGATTTGCAATCTCGAAGCCTGGGCAAACCGATCAATCCGCTCGTGGTTTTGGGGTTTGCGCCGTAGTCCCTGATGCGCCATTTCCGGCCAATTTTCCTTTAACAACCATTTCTTGAAAACGCTGGTTCTTCCTAGGTTGGCATGAGCGATTCCCCTGCGTCCGCCGTCATTGATCCGTCTACCGCCCTCGACTCCCTGGCCACCGCGCTCAACAGCGGCAACCTGAAAAAGCAATTGGCCGCCCTTCCGGCGTTAGCGGCCCTGGATGATGGCGCGGCCTTGCTGATCGACTTTGCCAAAGATCGATCGCCCCAGCCCTTGGCCATTGACACGATCGATCCGCTGCTGGGTCGCATCTGCCAACTATTGAACCGGGCCGACTTGCCCCAGGCTCGCAACTTCCTCGAAGGCTACTATCCCGATGGGGTGGTGGAGTTGCCCGGGGAATGCACCGTGGACTACCAACCCATTCAAACGGCGTTGCTTGAGGAAGATTTTGATCAGGCCGATCGAATCACCATCCAAAAACTGTGCGAGCTGGCGGGCCCCGAAGCCGTCAAACGCAAATGGCTGTACTTCACCGAGGTCGATCGCTTCCCCGCCCTCGATCTGCAAGTGATTGATGGCCTGTGGCGCACCTATTCCGAAGGGAAATTTGGCTTTTCGATTCAGCGCGAAATTTGGTTGGGTGTGGGGCAAGATTGGGAAAAATTCTGGCCCAAAATTAACTGGAAACAGGGTAACCACTGGACGCGCTGGCCCGGTGAATTTACCTGGAGTTTGGCAGCGCCCCGAGGCCATTTGCCCACCACCAATCAACTGCGGGGCGTGCGGGTGATGAATGCCCTGATGCGCCATCCGGCTTGGTCTTAGGCGTGAGCCAAGGGTTGCGCTAGGGGTTGCGCTGGTAGTGATGCTGGTAGTGGTGCTGGTAGTCACGCAAAGGGGTGCGCGAATCGTTGAGCCAATTTGGGAAAACCGCCAGCGGCGCGATCGCTAGCCATTGGGCCCCGATCGACCTAGGCTAAATGTGCTGTTTTCCACACAGGCATCGCCGCCACCTCCTCGCATGACCCATTGGGACACGATCGGGCAAACCCTCACCCTCTCTGGAGTCGCCTTAACCCAGTGGCGACAAACAAGCTGGCTGGGTCGTTGGATTGGGGCCCTCAGCGCTTGGCGACAAAGTAGCTGGCTGCTGCATTGGGGCGAAACCCTGCTGGCCCTGTTGGCGGCCACGGTTTTTGGCTTGGCTCCCTTTGCCGAAACGGATTTGCTGGGGCTGTTGCTGTTGGCGGCCGGCGCTTTTTGGGTGTTGCTAACGGTGACCGATCGCCCCGTTGCCGCTGCGGAAGCTGGCGATCAGCCTGGATTGTTCACCCCCATTCACCTGTTGGTGTTGCTTTATGGGGCGATCGCCACCGTGGCCGTGGCCTTTTCGCCCGTCCAGGCTGCCGCTTTCGTGGGCTGGACTAAGTTGATTTTGTACCTGGTTTTCTTCTGTGTTCTGGCACGGGTCACCCGGCTGGAACGGGGCCGCGCCATCATCACCACCGTCTACCTGCTGGCCGCCTTAGCCACCAGCGTCTATGGTTTGCGGCAATGGATCTTTGGAGCCGATGCCCTGGCCACCTGGGTTGATCCAGAATCACCCCTCAGCAAAACAACCCGGGTCTACAGCTATTTGGGCAATCCCAATCTGCTAGCCGGTTACCTAGAAGCCTCGGTTCCCCTGAGTGTGGCAGCGATCTTGGCCTGGAAAGGCTGGATCCAAAAAATCTTAGGCGTGGTGCTGTTGGGGCTGAATGGAACCTGCCTGGTGCTCACCTTCAGCCGAGGTGGTTGGATTGGGCTGGTGGTGGAGTTGGCAGTGCTGGGAATTTTGCTGCTCTATTGGTGGTCTGTGCGGTTCACTCCCTTTTGGCGACGCTGGGCGATGCCGGCCCTGCTGGGCGGTGGCACAACCCTGATGGTGTTGGCGGTGGCGGCTTTGGAACCCCTGCGCGATCGGGTCTTCAGCATCTTTGCGGGTCGGGGCGACAGCAGCAACAACTTCCGCATTAACGTTTGGCAAGCGGTTTTGCAGATGATCCAAGACCGCCCTTGGTTAGGCATTGGCCCCGGTAATGTGGCCTTCAACCGCGTCTATCCACGTTACCAAAAGCCGAAGTTCAGCGCCCTCAGTGCCTATTCCGTGGTTTTGGAAGTGTTGGTGGAAACGGGTGTGATTGGTTTCACCTGCTTTGTTTGGCTGTTGGGCATGACGGCGTATCAAGGGGGACGGGCCCTCAATCGACTGCGACAACTGCAAGCCAGCCAGGGCTACTGGTTGCTGGCTGCCTTGGCCACCATGGCCGGTATGTTGGCCCATGGTTTGGTGGATACGGTTTGGTATCGCCCCCAGGTCAGCACGCTTTTCTGGTTAATGTTGGCCCTGGTGGCGGGGTTCTATCAACCACCGACCATCGCTTCAGCGGCAACCCCCGATCGCCCAAACTTGGCCAGCGAAGAGAGTTAAGCCGCCCGTTGATGATTCAACAGCCCAATTCACTGCCTTAACCGAGTTCACCGAATCGAATCAACCCAGCGAAACCATCAGGCGATTAGTCAAGCGCTGGAGAATTTTGCAGCCAGCGGGGGCAGATTGCTGGTTTGGGAAACCCGATCGAGCCGATCGGAGTCGAATCCCGCAGTGGCCTGTTGATGAATTCGGTTAACGGATAGTTATGACCCTTGAATCGCTCGATCGCCGTTCGCGCATTGCCGTTGCTTCCAATGAGGCGAACGATGTGCGGTTTTTGTCCTCCACAGGTCAGGGATTTGATGGGGTTGTGGGCTATGGCACGGGGGGCCAAGTGGACTGCACCGGTTCGCTGCTGTTGTCGGGCCAGCATGTGGTGACGGCGGCTCACTGTGTGGCCGATCGCCTGGTGAGCGACAACAGCTATCAGGTGTATTTCGATGTGCCCGAGGGGCGACAGTCAGTGCGGGTGCAGCAAATTTTTGTCCACCCCAACTGGGACAGCTCTGATCCAGATTCCAACAATGATGTGGCGATTCTGTGGCTTGCTTCTTCGGCTCCCGATGGGGCCGATCGCTACGATATTTACCGCAACGGCGATGAAGTGGGGCAGGTGGCGACCCTGGTGGGCTATGGTCAGCCGGGCACGGGCAGCGTTGGGGAACTAGTGGGTGATTTTCCCGCCATTCGTCGGTTAGGAACCAATCGCATTGATGGGCTAGGGGATGTTTTAAACCGCCAGTCAAATGTGGCCGTGTTGCCTGGAACCCAGTTGATCTATGACTTTGACAATGGAACTGATCGCAATGATGGCCTAGGGCGTGATTTTGGCCTGCGCGATCGGGGCACTGGCAGCACTGAAGTGGGATCCAGCAGTGGCGACTCCGGGGGGCCTTTGTTTCTTGGCAACCGCGTGGCCGGGGTGGTGTCCTATGGCGCTGTGCCCCGGGCCACGGGAGCCGACGTGACCGGCGCAAACGACACCAGCTACGGCGAAATTTTTGCGGCGACCCGGCTTTCGGCCTTTGCCAGTTGGATTGACAGCACGATCGCGCGGACTCTTTCCAGCAGCGATCTGTTGATCGGTACCAATCGCCCCGACACCCTGTCCGGAAACCAAGGCAACGACACCCTTTCCGGTCGTGGTGGGAATGATTTTCTCTCCGGTGGTCGCGATGACGATCGCCTCGAAGGCGGTGATGGGGATGATGATCTGTATGGCAACCTGGGCAATGACCTGTTGTTTGGGGAAGCGGGCAACGACAGCCTCTTCGGTGGTCAAGGCGATGACACGCTGATTGGCGGCGATGGGAATGATTGGCTGAGTGGCGATCGAGGAGTGGATTTGCTGACGGGTGGGGCTGGGGTCGATCAATTCATTCTCAATCCCACCACCGCCGACAGTAACCCCGCCCTAGCCGACATCATCACCGACTTCAGCGCGGAAGATGTGATTGGCCTCGCGGGAGGCTTAACGGCCAGTGCGATCGCCTTGGAAGTGGGCAATCTGCGCAACACGCCAGGGACATTTATTCGTGGTGCAGGCGTTGTGTTGGGATTTGTCAACAACACCGATCCCAGTCAGTTAGCCGGCCGTTTTGAGGCGATCGGGTAACGTCGCTTGCTAGAACGGAGGGCAGTGCCCGCTTGCTTGACCGTTCTTGAGGAATTACCCCATGTCGTTTCCATCCCAGGACTACCAAATTGCTGTCATGGCTCGCGAGGAACTATCGATCGCGATCGATTGGGCGAGGGTAGAGGGTTGGAATCCTGGGCTACAGGACGCGGACTGTTTCTATGCAGCAGATCCCCAGGGATTTTTGGTGGGCAAGCTGGATCGCCAACCAATTGCCACCATTTCCGCTGTCAAATACGGCCATTCCTTTGGCTTCATCGGGTTTTACATCGTCCACCCAGACGCTCGGCATCAAGGCTATGGCATCCAAATTTGGCAGCGTGCCATCGAGATCCTTGAAGGCCGAACAATCGGCTTAGATGGCGTGGTTGCCCAACAAGAGAATTATCAAAAATCAGGATTTACCTTTGCCCATCGCAATATTCGCTTTGCGGGCATTAGCGATCGCGCTGACCAACTCCACCCCGACCTTGTGCCGCTATCCGCCATCCCCTTTGAGCAACTGAAACAGTGCGATCGTCGCTTTTTTCCTGAGCAACGCGAGCAATTTTTACGGGCTTGGATTGATCAGCCTGACGCTCAGTCCATGGGAATTTTGCAGGGCGATCGGCTCTGTGCCTATGGCGTGATTCGTGCGTGCCACACCGGCTACAAAATCGGCCCACTCAATGCTGAAACCCCTGATCTGGCTGATGCACTTGTCCAAGCCTTGATGGCCACGATTCCATTAGGATCAACCTTCTATTTAGATGTCCCTGAACCTAATCCGCAGGCGATCAAACTGGCCCAGAAATACAAAATGACACCAGCTTTTGAAACTGCCCGAATGTACCGAGGGTGCTCGCCGGAGCTGCCTTTGGGTCAGATATTTGGCATTACCAGTTTTGAGCTGGGATAACCCTGGGTATCATCATGGAGCATCAAAGCATAGCTGCCTGACTGACCAGATCTGGGACGGTCACCAATTTTGACGGAGATCGCCGCACCAAAACTATTGCGTCCCTCAAGATTATAAAATAGTAAAATACGCGAAAAACTATTTTGCTATAGAAGTCTCTGTATCTTATTAGACTAAAATGTATGACTAATATACTGAAATTTTAAAAATAGTTGAAAAAATCTCAAAGTGCTTCCTTGTCTATTTCTGCGTCTTTTCCTGGGTCTACTCTAATGCTGGTAAATTGTCAACTATCGGGTTATCAATTCATTGAAGAAATTTACCAAGGTTCTCGAACTGCTGTTTATCGCGGAATGCAGTTACCGTCACAACAGCCTGTTGTGATTAAAATTCTGCGATCAACTTATCCCAGTTTTGAGGAATTATTGCAGTTCCGAAATCAGTACACGATTTCCCAAGCCTTGGACATGCCAGGACTCGTCCGTTCCTACGCTTTGGCCGCCTATGAAAATAGTTATGCATTAATCATGGAAGATTTCGGAGGAATTTCTCTTCGTGAATATGCTCAAAATCAGCCATTATCTTTGCATGAAGTTTTGTCTATCGCTCTGCAATTGTCCGTAATTTTGGATTACTTGCATCAACAAAAAGTCATTCACAAAGATATTAAGCCGGCCAATATTTTGATTCATCCCTCCTCGGGAAAAATTAAATTAACTGACTTTAGTATTGCTTCCCTGTTGCCCCGCGAAGCCCAATATCTTCAGAGTCCCACTAGCTTGGAAGGCACGTTGGCTTATCTGGCTCCTGAACAAACGGGGCGGATGAATCGCGGGATTGACTACCGCAGCGATTTTTATGCTTTGGGTGTGAGTTTGTATGAGCTGCTGACCGGCCAACTTCCATTCCCCACCACTGATCCCATGGAGTTGGTGCATTGCCACTTGGCAAGACAGCCGATCGCCCCTTCAGCTCTGAATTCAGAAATTCCGCCCGTGGTTTCTGCGATTGTGCTGAAACTGATGGCTAAAAATGCTGAAGATCGCTACCAGAGTGCTCGCGGACTGGGCCACGATTTGCAAATTTGCCTAGATCAATTACAAGCGCAAGAGGCAATTTCAGATTTTGAGTTGGGTACTAGGGATCTCAGTGATCACTTCTTAATTCCTGAAAAGCTCTATGGTCGCGAATCAGAAGTAAAAACTCTGCTCGATGCGTTTGAGCGAGTTCAATCAGGAAAAACTGAGTTGATGCTGGTTGCAGGGTTTTCTGGAATTGGCAAAACAGCCGTCATCAATGAAATTCACAAACCCATTACGCGCCAAAAGGGATACTTTATTAAAGGAAAATTTGATCAATTCAATCGCAATATTCCCCTGTCAGCCTTTGTCCAAGCGTTTCAAAGTCTGATCGGGCAGTTGCTCTCGGAATCTGACCAAAAATTGCAAGATTGGAAATCAAAAATCCTGGAAGCATTGGGTAACCAAGCGCAGGTTTTACTGGAAGTGATTCCAGGACTAGAACGCATCATTGGCTCACAGCCACCTGCACCAGAATTGTCGGGAACGGCTGCTCAAAATCGATTCAAGCTGCTATTTCAAAAATTTATCCAGGTTTTTACGACCACTGAACATCCCCTCGTGATTTTTCTCGATGACTTGCAATGGGCAGATCCAGCCTCCTTGCAAGTGCTAAAAGTCTTGATGGAAGATCAAGGATATTTATTGATACTAGGAGCCTATCGAGACAACGAAGTTTCAGTGGCTCATCCATTAATCTTGACTCTGCAAGAGTTACAAAAATCTCAAGCAACAGTTAATACAATCACGCTCCAACCGCTGACTATTCAAAATTTAAACCATTTAATTGCTGACACCTTTCATTGTTTGCCTAATTTGGCACTGCCACTGACAAAACTGATCCATCAAAAAACACAGGGAAATCCCTTTTTTACAACACAATTCTTGAAGACACTGCATGAAGAGGGTTACATCACCTTTAATGCCAACCACTGCCATTGGGAATGTGACCTAGCACAAATTAATGTCCTCGCTTTGGCTGATGATGTGGTGGAGTTTATGGCGGCGCAACTGCAAAAACTACCCCCTGCAACTCAGCAAGGCTTGCAGTTGGCGGCCTGTATTGGTAATCAGTTTGATCTAGAAACATTGGCAGTGATTGCAGAGCAATCTTTGATGGAAGCGGCCGCCGCACTGTGGCGATCGCTTCAGGAAGGGATGATTGTGCCCGTAAATCAGGCTTATAAGCTCTTTCAAGCGGCAGCGACTGCCCAGGGTGATCGCCCCTATGACTTGAACCCAACCTATCGATTTCTACACGATCGCATTCAGCAAGCGGCCTATTCATTAATTGCGGAGACGGAGCGACCTGCCCTCCATTACCGAATTGGTCGGCTGTTGGTTCAGCACTTTACCCAAAGTGATCAAGAGGATCGAATTTTTGAAATCGTTAATCACCTCAATTTGGGTCGTCATTTAATTACTGATGATTTTGAGCGGCGTGAGTTGGTTGGTTTAAATTTACAAGCAGGTCGCAAAGCAATTGCTTCGGCGGCCTATGGGGCCGCCTTGGATTATTTGAATCAGGGCATTGATTTGTTACCGAATGATGCTTGGCAGCAAGAATATGATCTGACTCTTGAGCTACACCAACAACGCCTAGAAGCGGCCTACTTCAACACGGAGTTTGAACAGCTAAAAACTTGGGGCGAAGTGATTTTGCAGCACAGCACTTCGGTGTTGGATCAAATTAAAGTTTATGAAACCCGAATGCTGGTTTTGCAGGCACAGAGTGAATTTGCACAAGTGATTGATTTAGGGTTACAGGTTTTGCAACAACTGGGGATTGAATTCCCCTTGCAGCCAACACCCGCAGAAATTAATGCAGCTTATGAGCGATCGCGCCAGGACTGGGAAGCGCAAGATCCGTTGAGTTTGCTGGATTTGCCACCAATGGAAGATCCAAAACTCTTAGCCGCCATGCAGATTTTGACAAACTTGTCGCACTCTGCATGTATGGCAGCTCCGGCTCTATTGCCACTCCTGATTTTTAAACAAATCGACCTTTCAATTCATCACGGAAACTGTGCGGTTTCTGTGGTTTCCTATGCAGATTACGGAATGGTTCTTTGCGGAATCATGAATGATATTCCGGCAGGATATCAATTTGCGCAGCTTTCGCTGGCACTTCTGGAAAAATTGCAAGCTAATGCGTTTAAAAGCCGAGTTTATCTGGTTGTGAATACCTTTGCTCGTCACTGGTGCGAGCCGCTACAAGAGGTAACTCCAGCTTTGTTGGAGGGCTGCCGCAGTGGCTTGGAAAGTGGCGATTGGGAATGTGTAGCGCTGAATTTATTTACCTATTCTAATCATCAATACTGGAGTGGGCGAGAGCTGCTGGGCTTAGCGGAAGAACTGCTGAGCCATGAAGTTGTGATTGAGCAAGTGAAGCAGCAAGCAGCCTTGCGTGCCCATCAGTCTTATCTACAAGCGGTGCTGAATCTCCTGGGTAGATCGACTGTTCCCTATCGTTTGCAGGGCGATGTTTTTGATCTGGAGCAATTGGTTCCCTCCCTCAAGGCGGGGAATGATCGAGCCTCTCTGTTCAGTGGTTATTTGCATCAAATCTTCCTGTACTACCTATTTGAAGAATATGAAGCAGCTATAGCGTTAATTCCAAGGGTTCAAGAGTATCAGGATGCAGGAATTGGCTTCTTTTCAATGTCTACTTGGGTGTTTTACCAAGCGCTGATCGAGCTTCAACAGTATCCCTTGGCAACCTCGTCCGAACAGGTCAAAATTTGGGAGTCAGTGCAAGGGGCCCAAGATCGCCTCAAACAATGGGCGACGGATGCGCCAGAAAATCAAGCCCATCGTTGGCAATTGGTGGCGGCTGAGGTTAATCGAGTG
This sequence comes from Limnothrix sp. FACHB-881, assembly GCF_014698135.1. Lineage (NCBI taxonomy): Bacteria > Bacillati > Cyanobacteriota > Cyanophyceae > Pseudanabaenales > Pseudanabaenaceae > Limnothrix > Limnothrix sp. FACHB-881. Next base: position 134,509 of record NZ_JACJSN010000003.1, on the reverse strand, counting down.
TTGGGGCACAAAACTGAAGCGATCGAGACCTATGACTGTGCGATCGCTGATGCTAAAAAAAGTGGGTTTTCCCATGAGGAAGCTCTGGCCAATGAGCTGGCAGCAAAGTTCTACCTCCAATGGGGTAAAGAAAAGGTGGCCGCCGGTTATATGCAAGAGGCTTACTATGGCTATGCGCGTTGGGGTGCGAAGGCCAAAACTGCGGATTTGGAGCGACGCTATCCACAGTTGTTGAGTCCAATTTTGCGAGCACCTGCGCCAGTTTTTAATCCCTTAGAAACGCTGGCAGCGGCTACAATTCCGCCGGCACTCCGCACATCTGCAATTCACAATTCTTCAGGCCAGGTTAGTGGTACGCCCAGTTCTTCTGCTTCCGACGTGAATGAAATGTTGGATTTGGCGGCGGTCATTCGTGTTTCTCAGACCTTGGCCGGTACGATTCAGTTAGATGATTTGTTGCGGCAACTAACACAAATTGTTTTGCAATGTTCGGGTGGCGATCGCTGTGCGCTGGTGGTTGCCGGTGGCGAAGGTGATTGGCAGGTGCGGGCGATCGCCCAGCCAGAATCAGTGAAAGTCTGCACAGAATCTTTGGAAACTTGCCCCGTTTTGCCAGTGCAGTTGGTGCAGTACGTGAAAAACACTGAGACAACAGTGGTGATTAATCACGGCCAAACCAGCCTGCCCATTACAGATCAATATTTGATTCAGGCTGCCCCTAAAAGCGTGTTGTGCTTGCCAATTTTGAACCAATCGCAGTTGGTGGCGATTTTATATTTAGAAAATAGTGCGGTGGCCAATGTTTTTACGAACGATCGCCTACTGGTCTTGAACTTTCTCTGTGCCCAGGCTGCGATTTCTCTGGAAAATTCACGCCTATATCAGCAAGCCCAAACCTATGCCCACCAGCTTGAGCAGTCCCAATTACAGGTGGTGCAAAGCGAAAAAATGGCCTCGTTGGGCAATTTGGTAGCTGGTGTGGCCCATGAAATTAATAACCCGATCGGCTTTTTAAATGGCAGTATCCAAAATCTTCAGGATTCCATTGGAGATTTGCTAAGCCATCTATCGCTTTATCAGCAATATTACCCTGATCCTGAATCGGCCATTGAAAGCCATGCGGAAGCGATCGAACTGGACTTCTTAAGTGAAGATTTGCCGACGCTCTTGAAGTCTATGCAGTTAGCAACCGATCGAATCAAGGGCATTAGTAATAGCTTGCGAACCTTCTCGAGGGCGGACACCCAATATAAGATTCAGGCTCATCTTCACGAAGGGATTGATAGTACGCTGCTAATTTTGAAATATCGACTGAAGGCGAATGAGTATCGCCCAGCAATTCAAGTGATTCAAGACTATGGCAATGTGCCCCCGATCGATTGCTTTCCGGGGCAACTGAACCAGGTGTTTATGAATTTGCTGGCCAACGCGATCGATATGTTTGATGAGTTGGCCCAGGGGGCATCCTTTGAGCATTGGGTTGCCCATCCGCAACAAATTACAATCTGTACCCAAGTTGTGGATCAACAGGTGCAAATTGCTATTCGGGATAATGGGAAAGGGATGAGCGAAGCGGTGCGATCGAATATTTTTGACCATGCCTTCACGACAAAAGCCGTGGGCAAGGGAACGGGGTTGGGATTAGCGATCGCCCGCCAAATTGTTGTGGATAAACACGGGGGGAGCTTGGAGGTGCGATCCGAGATTGGCCAAGGCGCAGAATTTCTGATCAGCTTGCCAATTCGTGGAGATTAAGGCTGTGAGATTAAGGCTGTGAGTCGGTTGGGCTGTGGCGGTCAGCGGCCCCAACGGACAATGACCGCGCCCCAGGACAGACCAGCCCCGAACCCAGCCAGGGCCAAGGTTTGGCCGGACTGAATCCGTCCGTCACGAACCGCTTCATCAAGGGCGATTGGGATGGAGGCGGCGGATGTGTTGCCGTAGCGCTCTAAGTTGCTGATGGTTTTTTCGTGGGGCAACCCAAGGCGATCGGCCACCGCATCGATGATTCGTTGATTCGCTTGGTGCAACAGCAGCCAATCTACTTGCTCGATCGACCGTTCCGCCCGATGCAAGGCCTTCTCGATCGCCTCGGGAACTCGCTTAACGGCAAAACGATAGACTTCCTGACCGTTCATGGTAATCGGCTGAAAATTGCCTTGACCCACCACGGTTCCGTTTTTGAGGGGCTGCTCGATCGTCTCCCCCGCCAGGTTCAAGACATGGTTCATGGAGCCATCGCTGCGTAGCTCAAACCCCAGCAAAGCATCGCTAGCGGCGGGTTGCTCCTGCAAATCGATCGCCTGTAACACCACAGCCCCTGCCCCGTCGCCAAACAGGATGCAAGTGCCCCGATCGTTCCAGTTCACCCAGCGCGAGAGCACATCGGCCCCAATCAGCAGCACATTGCGATAAACACCCGATCGCAAAAACTGAGCCGCCGTCACCAAGCCAAACGCAAACCCCGAGCAAGCCGCCGTCAAATCCATCGCCACCGCGTGGCTCGCCCCGATCGCCCCTTGGATCGCCCCAGCACTCCCGAACAAATCATCGGGCGTGGAGGTGGCCAGCAGAATCAAATCCAAATCAGCCGCCTGGAGATCCGCCATCGCCAACGCCCGCTGAGCAGCCTTTGCGGCCAACGGCGTGAGGGACTCCTGCGGTTGCGCCAAACGCCGTTGACGGATTCCCGTCCGCGTGGCAATCCACTCGTCGGAGGTTTCAACCAACTGCTCTAGGGCGAGGTTGTCTAAAATTCCATCCGGCAAAGCTGAACCGCTGCCAATGAGGGCGATTCCAAAGGGCGATCGCGTTTGCATTAATTCTCCGAAGCAACAGCCTGCTGCACGCTTTGTTGATACTGGGCTTGGATTCGCTCAATCACACGAGATTCCACAGCCGCCTTGGCGAGGCGGATCGCCCCAAAGGCTGAAGGGGCCCGCGAGCTGCCATGGCCAATAATGCAAACCCCGTTCACGCCCAGCAACAAACCGCCCCCATGCTCCGCATGATCGACCCGTTGCTTAATGCGCTTCAGGTTGTGCTTCAACACCGTGACCCCAATTTTGCCGCGTGTGCCCTTGGGTAGTTCTTCCTTCACCACCTGAAGCATCGCGCTGCCCACCGCTTCCGCGAACTTCAGCAGCACATTGCCCACAAAGCCATCACAAACAGCCACATCGAACTGACCTGAGAGGATATCGCGCCCCTCGGCATTGCCCGCAAAGTGAATGACGGGATTTTCCGACAGCAACTGATGGGCCCGCAGGGCCAGTTCATTGCCCTTACATTCCTCTTCGCCAATGTTGACCAAGCCCACGTTGGGCCGTTCCACCCCCAAAACATGTTGGCTGTAGATGGAACCCATCACGGCAAATTGCTCTAGGAATTTGGGGCGACAGTCCACATTGGCCCCCACATCCAAGATCAAAACTTGCTTGCCGTTGACCTGGGTTGGCAACACGGCCCCGATCGCGGGGCGTTCAATGCCCGGAATTCGTCCCAACCGCAGCAGTGCCGCCGCCATGGACGCGCCCGAGTGCCCCGCCGAAACCACAGCATCGGCTCGGCCTTCCTTGACCAGACTCGTGGCCACATTGATGGAAGAATTGGGTTTGCGGCGCAGGGCGGTTAATGGCTCTTCGTCCATCTCCACCACACCATCGGCGGGCACAATTTCGAGGTTTGAACCAGCATTGTGCTCTTTCAGGCAAGCCTCGATTTTGTGGGGATCACCGACTAGCAGAACCTTAACCCCCAGTTCTTCGCTGGCGCGCACGGCTCCGGCGACGATTTCTTCGGGGGCATAGTCGCCGCCCATTGCGTCAATTGCGATTCGATCCCCAGTTGACCCCATAGAAGCCGAACACGGTAGAAGTCTCCCAAATTTTACCAGACAGGGTGCAAATGGCTGTCGTTTGGCAATTGGGTTTGGCAATTAGGTCGAATCGCTGGGCTTGGCAATTGGGTTTGGCGGCTTTTGGGGAGAGCGGCCGGTGGCTGCTGGGGAATGGTGAACCCCGTGAGCCGATGCAACCGAGACTCCGGCCCTAAGTTAGAGTTAAGTTCGGGGCCGATCATCGATTGAGCTTGGGTTGGTTTGGGTTGACTTGGGGTTGTTGGCCGCCAAACATTGAGCACAGCACTGAACACAGCAAGGTTAGATGAGCACAGCCCTGTGGCCGGTTGCTTGTGGTTCGGGATCGGCTGCCTGCGCTTGCAGCCTAGATTTGCGGTCTACGATTTGCGGTTCTAAGATCGATTGTCTTCATCCATCCGTTTAATCAATGCCGATCGAGCCACAGCCGAGGGGTAATGGGGTGATCGCCCTTGATGAAACTGGTTGCATCTCCGGTGATCCCCTGTGATCGATCAAGGGAAGATGGTTCGCCATCAACTGCATGAGTGATTTCATGACCGATCATGCGTGATGCACTGGGGGAATCGATCGGGACTCAGATCAACGACTGATTGACCCATCATCGATCACAATCAACTTGAGATTCACAGTCCCCTTGATCAGTACCCCTTGATCAGTACCCATTGATGAGACTGATCGGCCCGATCAGACCGATCACGTTAACTGATCGCTACTGCGCCAATCCATTAAATCCAATGATTGGGTGAGGGCGATCGGGAAAATTGGGGCGATCGAGGGTGGTCAAGGTGATCGAAAGGTGATCAAATCGACGGCGATCAAGGCGATCAAACTTAATGAAATCGATTGACCTAGAGCCATCTGCATGGAGATCAGGCGATCGATGACATTAATGGAGATCCGCAATGAAATCCGCAACCCCAATGCTCAAATATCTTGCGCAATCTACTGTCTGAGCCTGTCGGTGGCCAGGATGCATGGAAATTGAAGCGGCTGTTCAACGAACCTTTGCCACAGGCTCAGCGTCTGGATCGGTGGCGGAAGCGGCACGGCGCTGGATGGCTCTGCCCGATAGTGCTGCCCGATCGAGTTGTTTGCTGGTTCTCGAAAGCAATCAGCTTAAGGGCGTGGTCTTGCCTCGGGATCTCTTGCGGGCCCTGGCCACTCAGCCCACGCGGCTGCTGGGAACCATTGCCCAGGCCGTCCAACCAATCTTGCTCAAGGACTTGGGGCAATGGATTGGCACTATTGAGGGCCTCCGAACCCTGTTAGATCTGTTTACCCGCCAAGGCCTCGATATTTTGCCCGTGGTGGATGGGGGACTGCGCCCCCTCGGGGTGTTGCCACTGATGGTTGTCTCCCAAGAACTGATTTTGCGCCTGCAACAACAGGCCGATCACCGTGACCTGGCCGAGCAGCAGTTAATGACTGCCTATGCCGAAATGCGGGGCATGTTGGAAGCCCTGCCGGATCTGGTGCTGGAACTGTCAACGGAGCAGGCCCATGTGCGGGTGATGCCCACCCAGTTGGCCCAGGTGTCGAATCATGGGGGTGAGCTGATTAATCAGATGGTGGAAATTCTGACGGATTCCACCCGATCGGGCCCTTGGTTGGCCGCTGCGCGGGAAGCCATTCGGCAACAACGTTCCCTGTCCTTGGAATATTCCCTGCGGTTGGGAGAACAGGAGGCTTGGTTTATTGCCAACATTGCCCCCACCTCCCACAGCAGCGTGATTTGGGTGGCGCGTGATATCAGCGATCGCAAACGGGCCGAGCGGGCCCTGGCCGAAGCCAATGTTCAGCTCAAGGCTTGGATTGATACCCTAGAGCGCCGTAACCAGGAGTTGAAACTGCTGGGCGATCTCAGCGGTCTGCTGCAAACTTGCCTGAGCATCGCTGAGGCGGGCCGCGCCTTGCCCAGTGTGTTGATGGCTTTGTTTCCCCGCTGTAGTGGAGGGGTGTTTTTATACGACGACAGCAAGGGCGTATTTTCCCTGATCAGCCAGTGGGGCGATAGTTTTTCCAGCCAATCGACCTTTGCCTTTCGCCATTGCTGGGCCCTGCGGCGTGGGCGATCGCACCGAGTAGAATCGGGGCCGCAAAACCTGCGCTGTCAGCACGCCTTTGAGGGGTTCATTGGCGAATCTCTCTGTATGCCTTTGGTGGGGCGGGGGCAAACCTTGGGCCTGTTGCACCTTTGCACCCAGCCCAATCAGCGTCTGATTTCCGAATACCAACCCATGGCCACGGCCGTGGCGGAGCACTTGGGCTTGGCCTTGTCTGATATGCAATCGCGCCAAAAACATAACCTGGTGACGCTTCAAGATGAGGATGCACAACTGTTCAATCGGCAATATTTAGAGCAGCGACTTCAGCGCGATTTGCTAAATATGGCTCGTGCCCAGCAACCCTTGAGTTTGTTGGCGATCGCCCTGGATGGGTTGGCTGTGGCGGAGCGTCTTTCGGGCCAAGATACCAGCCGATATTTGTTGCAACGGGTGGTGATGCGGTTGCGCAACCATATTTCTGAGTTGGAAGCCCTGGGGCGCTACGGCAAATACGACTTGGTGCTGTTGTTGCCCAACACGGAGATTGAGGAAGCCTGTCGCCGAGCGGAGCGGTTGCGCCAACTGTTGTCGTCGTTGGATGCGTCCCTGCTGGAGTTTGCGCCCCAAGGAATTGGCGTGGCGATCGGGATTGCCAGTTTCCCAGACCATGGCCGCACGGCGGCTGAGTTGTTGCACCGGGCAGACGTGGCCCTTTATCGGGCCCGATCGGGCAAGGGTAACGGGATTGTGCCCTATAGCTTGCCCGACAGCGATCGCGCCTAAACTGCCCATTTCCGCCCATTTCCGCCCATTCGCCCTGATTGTGCCCCTGAGCGTCCTGTCCCGAAACGCTACCCGATCGCGGGCCTCGCTAAGATAGAAGGCCCCAAGCGGCGGTTCGCGAACCAAAAGTCGGGCCACGTCGTCAATTAGCGTTAGAGTAGCCACGATGCGCGATCGACCGTCGCTTTCTACTGTTGTTGAGTTTCGTTGGTATGGTTCAGCAATTGCCCGATCGTCCCCTGCCCGCCGCCGACCAGGTTGATAAAATCACCCTGCCGAAAACTAGCGAATCGGAAACGCTGAAAAAAATTCGCCACACCACTTCCCACGTGATGGCCATGGCGGTGCAGCGCTTGTTTCCCAAGGCTCAAGTGACGATCGGCCCCTGGATCGAAAACGGCTTTTACTACGATTTTGATAGCCCCGAACCCTTCAGTGAAGAGGCGTTGAAGGCGATCAAAAAAGAGATGATCAAAATCATCAACAAAAAGCTGCCGGTGATTCGCGAAGAGGTATCCCGCGAGGAAGCCAAGCGCCGGATTGAGGCGATCGGGGAACCCTACAAGCTGGAAATTCTCGACGACATCAAAACCGAGCCGATCACTCTCTATCACCTGGGTGATCAGTGGTGGGATCTTTGCGCCGGCCCCCACCTGGAAAACACCTCGGAAATTAACCCCAAGGCGATCGAACTGGAAACCGTGGCCGGAGCCTATTGGCGCGGCGATGCCACCAAGGCCCAGCTCCAGCGGATCTATGGCACGGCCTGGGAAACCCCCGAGCAACTGACCGAATATAAACGCCGCAAGGAAGAAGCCCTGAAGCGCGATCACCGCAAACTGGGCAAAGACTTGGGCTTGTTTATCTTTGCCGATCCCGTGGGCCCCGGCTTGCCCCTCTGGACTCCCAAGGGCACGATGCTGCGATCGATCCTGGAGGACTTCCTCAAAGGCGAACAGGTCAAGCGCGGCTATTTGCCCGTGGTCACGCCCCACATTGCCCGCGTGGATTTGTTCAAAACCTCCGGCCACTGGCAAAAGTACAAGGAAGACATGTTCCCGATGATGGCCGAGTCGCCGGAAGAGGCGGCCGCCGAGTTGGGCTTTGTGCTGAAGCCGATGAACTGCCCCTTCCACATCCAAATCTTTAAGAGCCAGTTGCGATCGTACCGGGAGCTGCCGATGCGCCTGGCGGAATTCGGCACGGTCTATCGCTACGAGCAGTCCGGCGAGTTGGGCGGCCTAACGCGGGTGCGCGGCTTCACCGTGGATGACTCCCACCTGTTTGTTGCGCCTGAGCAGTTGGATGCAGAATTCCTGAAGGTGGTGGATCTGATCCTGACGGTGTTCAGGGCGCTGCAACTGAAGAATTTCAAAGCGCGTCTCAGCTTCCGCGATCCCGACTCCGACAAGTACATCGGCTCCGATGAGGCCTGGAACAAGGCCGAAAACGCCATTCGATCGGCCGTGCAAACCCTGGGCATGGATTCCTTCGAGGCTCCCGGCGAAGCGGCCTTCTACGGGCCCAAGCTGGACTTCATTTTCCAAGATGCCCTAGAGCGCGAATGGCAACTGGGAACGGTGCAGGTGGATTACAACCTGCCGGAGCGGTTTGATCTGGAATACGTCGCCGCCGATGGCAGCCGTCAGCGGCCGGTGATGATCCACCGGGCCCCGTTCGGCTCGATCGAACGGCTGGTGGGCATCCTGATCGAAGAATACGCCGGAGATTTCCCCTTCTGGCTGGCTCCCGAGCAAATCCGGCTGTTGCCCGTGGGTGACAATTTCCGCGACTACGCCGACCAAGTGGTGACGCAACTGCAACTGGCGGGCATTCGGGCCACGGTGGATGGTTCGGGCGATCGGCTGGGCAAAATCGTCCGCAACGCCGAAAAGGAAAAAATCCCCGTGATGGCTGTGGTCGGCGAAAAAGAGCTGGAAACCAACAGCCTCAGCCTCCGTACCCGCGCCGACGGCGATTTGGGATCGGTGACGGTGGCCACCACGATCGAACGGGCCACGGCCGCCAACCGCGATCGCACCAATTTTTAGAGTTCAGGGCAGCGCCAGCCCAGAAAAGCTCTAGCCTAGGGAGGTGGAAACGGCCGACCGTGCCCCTGTTCCCGATCGAGGATGTGCCTCGTTTGCCCATCGCCCCGTCCTCGATCGTCCAACGGCTCAACAGTTCCTCATCTAGTTCCCATCAAGTCCCCATCACAAGTACCGCTTGAACTTTGCGATGAAACTTCAATCCACAATCGCAGCGATCGCCCTGGGTTTGCCGCTGCTGCTGACCCCCACCGCTGCCCAAGCCAACGAATACGATCGCTGTGTGCGCGACCTGCGCGACTCCAACATCAGCCCCGACCTGATTGCTAGCTCCTGTGCCTATGTGCTCCACCCCGAGGACTTGGGCGACTGCGTGGAGCGAATTGACGAAAAAACCACCATCTCAGCGGAGGCGGCCCTCAGAACCTGTCGGCAAGCTCGCCGCCCGATCGACACCGCCAACTGTGTGGTCAGCATCTCGCGGGCCGGAGCCGTTGACGGCAGCGCCGTTTTGGATCATTGTCGCCGCAGTTTGCTGCCCGAACGGTTTGCCCGCTGCGTCACCACCCTGAATCGCCAGGTGACCAGTGACCTCACCACCGCCATGGGCCAATGCATTGACGGGCGCGATCGCCCCCGTGACATGTATCCCGAATATCCCGGGCGATCGGGCAACTGAAATCGGTGACTGAGATCGTGAAACTGAGGCCGTAAATCAGCGTTTTGGTTGATTTGGGTCCCAGTTGATTTGGGTTCGATCGGGTTTGGCCCACCTGTCCGTTGCCCTGCCAAGCCCACGCCCCCCTCAAGAGAACTGGATCTATCTCCTAGGGTTAAGCCGCAGTCGTTGAGGCTGAACTGCTAACCCCAGGAGATAGACCCAATCTCGATGATCTCAATGGTCAGTAGGATCTGTAGTCCTGACGGCAATTGGGGCCCGGTCGTTGGTCGGTTGTTTTTGAATGGTTGATGGATTGTTCACGGCATGGTGCCCCCTCTCACCTTGCCTAGTGTCCTAGGAAATCCCTGGAAATCCCTACTCGCTGCGGCCCACCAATTTGGGAATCGGTGGAGCGACGGGCAACAGGTTGGCATCCTTGGTGACAATGTGGCCCACGTAGAAAGCCCCCGCTTCAATATTCAAGGCGCTAACCACCACATCCCCCTCCAAGCGCGAGGTGCGCGTTAGGGTCAGACTCCCTTCGGCCACAATACTGGCCTTCACTGTGCCGTGAATGATGATGTTGCCGGCTTTGACCTCGGGCCCTTCGATTGAGCCAGTCGCCGAAATCTCCAAATCCCCATTCACTTCAACCGTGCCCCGCACTGCACCATCAACCCGTAAACCGCCCTGGACTCTTAAGTTTCCTTGAAAATCACTTCCCTCAGCCAAATAGGTCACTGACGGCATTAGTTTTTTGCTACGTCCAAACATCGGTTAACTCCAGAGTCACTATTGCATTGATCCATCTCCGCGTTTCTCCCAGCACGCGGCCTCGCGATCGAGGCCTGCTTCATTTTTCAACTCCTTGAAACTGCCTGAACTACTTTGCAAGTTTGCTGGGTCAGTGACCCAGTTGGTGTTGCCATCAACAACAATTTATACTTCCGATCCTTGTTGTTTTTCTGACCTCTTAGTTTTTCTGGCCCCTGCGTTTAAGGCTTTTTACTGATGGTGGACTGTCCTGGGGGATAGAGTTGTCTTGAGATTAATATCCGCAGCCTGATCTCAGGGTTTTTACGGAATAAGATGCACTGATTTGAGTAGTGGATGAAACTGTGAATCAACTATCGCCAAACAGTTTTGCGCTTGTGGTTGATGCAAGAGGCGCAAATAGGGGCTAAGTTCTAAAATTCCCAAAAATTGCCCAAAATAAGCTCAAAATCCTGAAAAATTTGACTTTTCTCGACAATGATCGCCAAGAATTTTCTGAACGACGGTTTTCTAAACTTCAGAACAATCAATGCGACTCAGACCCTATAAACCCAAACGAACACAAATCAATCACAGTCAGTCTTTGAGCGTAATTTTGCCAGGATCATTGGGCTTGCGACTAATAGAGAGTTGATCTATTGGCGAGGGCTACTGAATTTGGATGTCGCTTTACCCGTGACGGGTCATGCCCCCTGGAGGATTGTGGGACATTTTGGAGAAGCAATGATTGCAAGATACTCTGAAGGATCTATTTTGAAGGATCTATAGGGTATGGCAATAGAGGGTATAGCAATAGGGTATGGCGATCGACTGGCAATTTCGGCTCGGCTGTGCCGTGTGGTCTTATCCCGGTTGGGTGGGTTCGGTGTATCCGCCGGGAACTTCGGGGCAAAAAGCCCTGCGTTGTTATGGCGAGCGGTTTTGGGCCGTTGAGGGCAACACGACGTTTTATGGTGTGCCCACGGCAGCCACGGTGCAGCGCTGGGGATCGTTGGTTCCCGATGGATTTCGCTTTTGCCTGAAGTTGCCTCGGGATGTGACCCATCTGGGGCCCTTGCTCGATCGCGGGCCGGCAGCGTTGGCCTTTGCGGAGCGGGCGGCGGCCTTGGGCGATCGGTGCGGGCCCTTGTTTGCCCAGCTTCCCCCTAGCTACGGCCCCAGCCAGAGCGCAGATCTACGACAGTTTTTGAGCCGATGGCGACAGTCAACCGATGTTCCTTTGGCTTTGGAGGTGCGTCACCGGAATTGGTTTTTGCCCCATTGGCGCGATCGCCTCAATGGTTGGTTACGGGAACTGGGGATTGGTCGGGTGGTGTTGGACACGCGGCCCATTTATCGGGGTTTGGATTTGGCCCGGGACGATCCCCAACAGCAATCCCAGCGCCGCAAACCGGATTTGCCGCTGCAAGCCTGTGTAACGGCGGAGTTCGCGATCATCCGGTTCATTTCCCACCCGGAAGCCTGGCGCAATGAGGCTTATTTGTTGGAATGGCGCGATCGAGTGTTACGCTGGCTGGAGCGAGGAGTGCAACTGTATTTTTTTGTCCATTGCCCGATCGAGGAGCATTCGCCCCACACGGCCCGCCAGTTTCAGGCTTTACTAGAGGCGGCGACGGTTCCGGCCGTGGCCGCGATCGCCCCGTTGCCTTGGAATCAGTTATCAATCACCGAAGGCGCGGCAGCAATGGCCAGGAATCGGACTGGGGGCGATCGCCTCGGATCCCAAAACGATTCCCAAAACGATCAGCTTTCCCTGTTTTAGGGAGCCGTATTTTAGGAAAAGAGACCGCAGCGAGGCGACTACATCAAACCGGTGCGATCGACCAACAGGGCCACACCTGCCGAAAAAGCCGTAATGCCCATCGCGATCCAGGGGCTTTGGCCGAACGCCACCGCGAAGGACACCGCCACACCGGCTCCAACGGCAGCGGAAATAACACCAGTGACCAAATCTTTTTGCTCGGGTTGCATGGTTTTTTCCCTTGATGATTTCTTAAACAAAAGGCACTAATAAGAACCGCTAATGAGCGGCTGTGCTGTCCCAAATTACCATCCCGATTTAGCTGGGTGTTTGGGAAAGTCCCGGCTTTGCAATTAACCTTTAATAAGCTTGAGAATTCTTGAAATTTCGCGATAAAAATTCACAAATCAGCCAAATTTTCGTCGATCAGAACGCAATAAACGGTAACGACTAAACGAGTAGCAGTTCCAATGCAGTCGCCTAAAAACGGGAGTGCCAAGGGCCGATCAGTGAAATGGCCGTGAACTAGTTGGCGAGTTGGTCAACAGGCCTCTAGGAGCCAGAAAAACCGTAGAAATCTGTGAAAAAGATAAGCAAATGAACAATATCAATCAATAAACGAATTAAAAAATGAATTTAAGGGCAGATCTAGACATGAAAACCAGAAAAATCAGCAACATAGCCGGAACAATCGTCAAAAGCACAACAATCAATAAACAGGGATCAACAACCAATAATCAACCAATCATCCACAAGTAGGGATCAACAAGTAGGGATCAACCAGCAGCTATTAGAACGTAGGTATTAGAACAAAGAGCGCACAGCGAAAGGAGAACTGTGCGCCCTTTGAGAAATGGTTGAACGTAATTCAAAACAATTCAACGCGATCCAAAATCCAAAAATAGACTCCCGATCGGGTGGGTGGGGGCTGATTGCCTAGACTCGACTGCCTAGACTCGACTGCCGAGGAACTGCTCGATCGCGTCGGCCTGTTCCCAACCATGGCGCACGCAATCACCCAGCGCTACGCCGCCTTCATAGTTGCTGCAAGCAAAGAGGCCAGGCCAATGCTGAAGCTCCTGGTGCAAGGTGGCCAGGCGAGACCCATGCCCGATCGTGTATTGCGGGATCGCCCGTCGCCAGAGTTTGACCGACAGCACCTTGGGCGGCACGTCCTGTTTCAGCAAAATCCGCCGCACGTCCGCATGAACCATTTGGGCGATTTCGTCTTCGGTTTTGTGGATCAGGGTGGGATTTTGTGCGCCGCCAATGAAGTTGATTAGGTGGGCCCAACCTTGGGGAGCGCGTCCCGCAAACAGGCTGGAAGCCCAAATGGTTCCTAGGGTTTGCAGGCCCAGGCTGCGGGGAATCAGGTTGCCAAAGCCGCGCAGGGACTGGGCAAAGGCGGTTTCGGGATAGGCCAAAATCACGCAGGCAACGGCGGGGTAGGGAATGGCGTTGAGGGCGGTGCTGGCTCGGGGGGCGAGGGGTTCTAGCAGTTGAGCCGTGACCGGAGCCGGGGTGGCCAGAATGATCGATCGAGCCGTGATCTGTTGGGGGCCATCGGGGCTGGCGATCGTAACCTGGTAAGTGCCTTGGGGATCACGGGCGATCGCCTCCACCTGCCAACCCAACTTGACCCGATCGCCCAAACCGCGTGCCACCGCTTCCGGCAAAGCTTGCAGGCCCTCGCGGAAGGATCCCAACTCCCCGGACTTGGGCTTGGGTAAGCGGGGATCGGCTGGGGGTGCTTGTTTGGCCGCTTGGCGTTTGGCCCAGAGAATTCGCGCTGCCCCGGCTCCCAAGCCACCACCGGCCGCTTGCATGGCGGCCATTTTGCGGAAGGCTGCCGAAGCACTGAGGGCATTGGGATCTCCGGCATAAACCCCCGAGATAAAGGGATCCACGAGGCGCTCCATGGCTTCTTGACCCAGGTGGCGAGTGAAGAATTCACGGACGGTTTCTTCGCCGCCCCTTGCCGAAATGGCTGCACCCACGATCGGGGGCACAAAACCCGCCGCACCTAACAGCAGTCTGGCTTTGCCCCGATCGCTCAGCAAGGTGGAATTCCAAAATGCGCCGGGACTCATGGGAATGGCTTGTAACCGACCGTCCCAGTAGACAAATCGGGGCAGCTTGCCATCCGCAAACACCAGCTCATCCTTCAACCCCACTTCCACGGCGAGTTTCAGCAGCTCTGGCGTGGGGGCGAAGCTGTTGGGCCCCTCTTCCCACAGGAACCCATCGGCCGATCGGGTGGTGATGTTGCCGCCCACACGGTTTTGCGCTTCCACCACCAGGGTCGATCGCCCTCGGTTGCCCGGGTGATTAACCAAACGGTGGGCAGCGCTCAAGCCCGTTAAACCCGCGCCGACAATCAACACATCGATCGTCGTCGATCGATCCGTTGTCCCTTCAACCCCAATCGGTGCAGCAACCACCACGGCTTGATCTCCTTTTTTCAAGTTTTCTCAAAACAATTTCAAATTCAAACGCCAGCCCACGAATGGGGCTAGTTGCGCTAGTTGCGTTAATTGCACTAGTTGCCCTGGCTTCCCTGAGTTCAATCAATCGCTTGAAGGACGGGTGATTCCAGGTGCTTGCAGTTATTCGCAGGCGCTCGCGGTTGATTTCAGTCGATGCGATCTCGATGCGATTTCAAGCGATGTGGGATCGATCGAGTGAATTGATTTAATTGTGCGGTTTTTGGGGCTGGGGCGATCGGGTCTCGCGAGGAGGGGCGATCGGCCAGCCAACCGCTTCTTAATTTAACCGTTGATGGTCTTTTATCTTTTTATCGTTATTGGGTTATGAAAAATCAATAATGACCCTCAAGGAATGCTGAGTGAGCCAATGCTGGGCGAGCTAATGCGGGGTTACCGGGTAACTGAGGATCGCGCTCTGAACGTAGAAGGCGATCGCCCGATCGAGCAATCGCCTTCTACTCAAGTAACCCTTCAATTAAGCCTCAAGTAACCCTGAGCACCAGTTCCAAGGGATCCAAATTTTCCCGATGATTGCCTAACGCAGAGCTGCGATCGGGACGGCCGCCTTGGAATCGGTCATTGGCTGGGGTGATCGCGCCACCAATACCTCCCGAATCAACCGGGCGATCGCGCGTTGGGCTAACTCTCCGGCGATTTGTTGACCCAACTGCTGGGTTTCCGGCCGCACTAGGATCCGCGCCGCCAACTGCAACAGCTTCATGGAATCAAACCCAGGCGTTTCCTGAAGCAACTGCCAAATGCGTTGCAACCGCTCCAGGGTTTCGCGCGGGTCGCTGGGGTTGGTTCCCGGGTTGGAACTGGCCGGACTGCCTGGGTTGCGGTTCAGGAACTTGCCCCAATTGTCCAGGAGCGATCGCCAAGCACTTTGGCCCGCCGCGTCGATCGCTTCCACTAACCGATTGGCGACCTGCTGGCGAATAAATTCCCCACGCTCCGAAAACAGAAACTCCGCTGCCCGATCGATCCCTTCATTGAGATCATAATCAGCACTGTCCTTGGCATTGCGCAACAGATTTTCTAACCGATTCCAACGAAAATCTCCTTCCCGGAACAGCAAATCTTGCAACGAAGCCCGCAGTTCTGGAGCCGGATCCGTGAGCAATCGTTTGGCAATGTAAGGATAGGCTTTGCTGAGCACTTTGAATTCCGGATCCACATTGATCGCAATCCCTTCGAGGGTCACCAGCGATCGAATAATCAGGGCATAGTAAGCCGGAACTCGAAACGGATATTCATACATCACCCCTGACAATTGATCGGTGATGTTTTTGAAATTCAGCTCCGAAACACTCGATCCCAACGCATTGCTAAACACGCCAGATAGGGCTTGGGAAATTGGCTCCAAATTGGTGTCAGGGGTCAAAAACTCTAGCTTCACATAGTCTTCCGCCAATCGAGCAAAATCGCGATTCACCATGTGAACCACCGCTTCAATCAGTCCGTAGCGCTGATATTTTTTAACCCGGCTCATCATCCCAAAATCGAGATAAGCCAATTGACCATTGGGCATGGCTAACAGGTTGCCCGGGTGGGGATCCGCATGGAAAAAACCATGTTCCAGCAATTGCCGCAGAGAACACTGCACCCCCACATTTACCAAGTGGGTGGCATCAATGCCTTGTGCGGCCACTTCTTTCAAATTGGTGAGCTTTGTTCCCGAAATCCACTCCATGGTTAACACCCGTTTGCCGGTGTATTGCCAATAGATTTTGGGCACGTAAATTTCTGCCATGGAGCCATAGAGCTTGGCAAATTGTTCTGCGTTTCGCCCTTCTTGGGAATAGTCCATTTCCTCAAAAATACGGGCCGCAAATTCATCGGTAATGGCAACTAGGTTGCTCCGCAGTCGCTTGACATTTTTCATGGCCCACTTGGCAAGGCCACGCATGATGTAAACGTCAAGTGTGATTTGCTCCGTGAGTCCGGGGCGCTGCACTTTCACGGCAACAGCTTCCCCAGTTTTCAATTTGCCGCGATAGACTTGCCCCAGGCTGGCGGCGGCAACGGGTTTTTCGCTGAGTTCGGCAAAGCAATTTTCGGGGCGATCGCCCAATTCTTCCTCAATGAATCGGTAGGCAATTTCATTCGGAAAAGCTGGCAATTGATCTTGCAGTTGGGTCAACTCTTCCAAATAAACCGGCGGCACGAGGTCGGGTCGGGTGGAAAGGGCTTGGCCCACTTTGATGAAGGCGGGCCCCAACTGGGTCAGCAATTCTCGTAACTGGCGGGCGCGGCGGGCTTCGTTGCGCTTGACTTGGTTGCTCTGGCGATCGCGCCAAATCGCAAAGGCAAACGTGAAGCAGGGCCACAAAACGGCGATCGCCCGTTGCAGCACCGCCCACCAGCGTCCTCGATAGGCCGCGTCGATCGCGTCTGGGTCGTAGTGGGGCGATCGATAGGTTTCGATGTCTTCGTCGTCGGTGGGCCCCTGATTTGGCGATACCGGCGCGGAAACATCCTCTGCCACTGCCCGTGCCTCGATCGTGGCCCGTTTGGGATCCGTCGCATCAAACACAGGAGTCATCGCTGAAGTCATGGCGAACGTTGCCTGAACCAGTTACTTAGTAACCAATTGTAAATACTGTCGCCATCAATCGTTGGATTTCGATGGCGATTGATAGGAATTGATTGATAACGGGACAGCCTTAGAGGGCAAACGGGGAGCTGAGTTCAGTGGATCGCCACGGCCCGTAAGGCTCTCCGCGATGGTTCACGGTTAACCGAAATAATCAGAACCATTCCCGAGCTTTCCGATCTTTTTGACGAATCGTCTCGAATCCTTAAGGAACTGGGCCTTGGCCCATCGAAAAGCCCCGGTTTCCTCCATGATGGTTAATTGTTCTCGGCTTTTCGCGCCCTGCAACTCTAACGGAAACGTCGCTTGAAACGTTGGTGAATCAGGCCTTGAACGATCCTGATTGACTGGACTGAGGGGAGAAAAAGCCAAGGGCGAAAAGCCCAGAGTGCAAAACCAAAATCCAAGGGGGGCGTGATGATGTCGATCGGGCTGGAGGACGATCGCGATCGCAGTGTTTCTCCGCAATTTCAGGGATGCTGAAACTAATCAATTTCTCCAGCGATCGGATCTTTTTCCGATCAGTCCCTAATCTCTCCCTGGAATATTGATGTCTTGATCGGGTGCAAAATCTTAACCCAGTCCAGTTCAGGTCAGGTGCTTGACAAATTTTCCAAATTCAGGCCCAAAATTCCAAAACTAGGTTAAACTTAGGTTAAGAAGCCCTTAAGGGAGCTTCGTTCGCGCCCAACTCACGCCGTTACCGCGATCGCCCAGCGTTATCCTCCAACCAGGTGCAATCAGACCTTAACCCTCTGCTCTAACATCTTCCGGAAGCTCGCGATCGCCTCTTCGTCCATTCACAAATCGTGTATGACCTGGAGGTTATCCCATGAAAGACCATGCGACCTTTATCGCTCCTTGCTCCACCTATCGCGGCGTAGTTCGCCCCGAGAATTTGGTCTTTAACGCGAACCTCCAAGAGTTTGCCCAACGAGTTGGCTTCATTTGCAACTTGGAGACCAACGGCAAGCTCTCACCCGAGGAAGCTTTTCATGAACTGCAATCCCTGTGGGCTTCCCTGGAAGGGAGTTATGAAAACCTTGGCGTTGGCCAAGAACCTTTTGGATCCAATCCGCAATAGTGGCCATGCTCGCGACCAACCACTTTAGCGAAGGCTGTGGATGGTTGCGAGTGGCGCGGCGACCCAAGTTTGGGTTTTTGGCGGATCCACTGTTTGGACTCGCAGACTCGCCATCGATGTATTCCCGATGCGCCATTGCGGCCTAGCCCCACGGCTGCGCGTAGTTGCTGAATGCTCCATGGTTCGATCGCCCTCCCCCTGCCAGAGACCGTTCTTGGCTAGGTTTGGCCCTGGGGAGAGCGTTAGACTTTGGAGCGTTCAAGCCGTGACTTCAGGGCGAGGGGCCTTCCGATGGTGTTTACAGAAGCTTGGCAATCGGGCAGTGGCGGACAGCAGCCATTTCCCCATCATTTGGCCCGTGCAATTCGGTTGATTGTGTTGGACATTGACGGCACAATCGCGGGTCGAAATAACCAAATTAATCCCCCGGTTCTGGCCGCGATCCAAGCGGCTCAGGCTCGGGGTTTGGCTGTCACCATTGCCACAGGGCGTATGTATTGCTCGGCGTTGCGGTTTCATCGGGAGATTCAAACCCCCCTACCGCTGATTGCCTATCAGGGGGCTTGGATGGATCAACCTGACCACAGCCAACCGGCCGATCGCCCTAAGCCCAAGCCACTGTTTCACCGCCCGCTGGATCGGACTGTGGCGCGGGAGGTGGTTGACTTTTTGGAGGAGCCAGCCTGGGGCGATCGCCTGTCGGTGCATTTGTATGTGAACGATCGCTTGCTGATTCGTCAACTAACACCGGCCAGCCAAGATTATGCCGATCGCACGGGCGTGACCCCGATCGAAGTGGGAGATTTGCGGCAAGTGCTAGCTCAGGGCCCCGAACCCACGAAGGTGTTGGCCCTCAGTCCCGATCGCCACTTAACCCGCGATCTTTTGGAAAAACTGCGCCAGCGCTACTGTGCCCAGGAAGCTTACCTCACCACGTCCGTGTCCACCTTTTTGGAAGTGGCGCACCCGGATGTGAACAAGGGCAATGCACTGCGGCACTTGGCGGAGCAACAGTTGGGTTTACGGCCGGAGCAGGTGATGTTTGTGGGCGATAACTTCAATGATTTGGAAGCGATCGCCTATGCCGGTTTGGGGGTGGCCATGGGGGATGCGCCGGAACCGGTCAAGGCGATCGCCCAATGGGTTGCGCCGTCGGTGGAGGAGGATGGGGCCGCTCGGGCGATCGAGCAAGTTTTGGCCGCCAGTGGCTCAGTTCTTTAGTTTTTGATCAAGTTGTTGATCAATAGCTGTCGATCAAGTCCTTGAGTTCAAGTCCTTGAGTTCAAGAATTCTTAATTCCAGAATTCGCCAATTCATTTGGCTCATAGAGAATCAAACGGTTCCCCGCCGGGTCGATCGCGTCAATTTCCCGGCCGTGGCTCGCAATGCGCACCGGCCCCGCCAAGGTGGCCCCCCGATCGCTCACTAGGGCGATCGCTTGATCCAAATTCACCACTTCCAAGCAGAGACAAAAGCCCCCCGTTGCGCCCTGAAAGCGTTCCATCTGTTCGGGTTGGGGCCGAAAAATTCCTAAGCGCAGACCGCCCGTTAGCCCAAATTCCCAATAGCCCGAACCGATCGATCGCACCGGATCTCCCAGGAGCGATCGATAAAACGCGCCCAACTGTCCCCCCATCCCATCCGCCAAAACCACCAGCGCTCCACGATAGTCCAACCGATCCACAGTGCAACTCCACAAGCCCGGCGCATCCGGTTAACTGCTCATTCCACCCTACCCCAAGCATCCCTTCAGAACATCAGTTTGGGCAAAGGTTGGGCAAAGATAGGGATCAGCAAATTAGGGTCAACAGTCACGGGGCCATTAGCCGGTTTCCAACCTGTCATAAGCGTCCGATTTCGCAGTCAATCATCCTGTAGAAGTTGGGAGTTATTGCCAGGCTCGAATCGCTCTCTTGCAGCAGAGTCTTGCGGTTGTGATCCTAAAAAATTCCGCTAAAAATAATCTTGCAAATTTTCTTAGATTACCCAACTTTCTGCGGGAATTATCATGCATTTCACAGTAATTCAAAAAAATTATGGTCACAGACCCATGCAAAAAAATATCCAGAATTTTAGAAATTGAACGGGAACCAATTTGGGAACCCTTCGTCTGACAAGGCAGAGATGCCAAAAGCTCGTAACAGCAAACCGATCGACTCAGTAACTGACCTGAATCGATCGGCTATAGGAAATTTCAATCCTAAGCATTTGGGTGTATCGCAATTATTTCGATGCAGGCTGTGGGCTGTGAAATGACACACCATCAGCAAATCATTGTTTCCCGATCGCCCGAAATACGATTGCCCAGCCCATGGACTGCGATCAAAATGGCAGGTGAACAAGCCCGTTCATCTGTCTCATCCAGTCGAGATCTAGGGACTTAATCAGCAATATCTGAGGACATCAACAACCATGGCTACAACACCCACCACGGACACTGTAGTTATTCCAACTTCCACCACCCCAACCACCACATCCGGAACCACGGGCACGACTGGAACCACCGGAACTACGGGAACCACGGGCACGACTGGTACGACGGGAACCACCGGGACGACCACGGGAACCACGGGCACGACCGGAACCACCGGGACGACCACGGGAACCACGGGCACGACTGGAACCACCGGGACAACTACGGGCACAACGGGAACCACCGGGACAACTACGGGAACCACCGGGACAACTACCGGAACCACCGGGACAACTACGGGCACAACGGGAACCACCGGGACAACGACCGGAACAACTGGTACGACCGGAACCACCGGGACAACTGGTACGACCGGAACCACGAGTACCACGGGCACGACTGGAACCACGGGTACAACCCCCGATCCCACCGGAACCACAACGGGAGCCGCGATCGACCCGTCCCTTTGCTTCGACGAAAAGTTCTATCTGGAGCAAAATCCTGATGTGGTCGCCGCTGTGCAAAGTGGCTCCATCAAGAGCGCCTATCAGCACTTCCTAACGGTTGGGCAGTTTGAAGATCGGGCCCCTTCGTTGGTCTTCGATCCGAAGGCATATCTGGAGCTAAACGTTGACCTGAAGATTTCGCTGAAAGCTAGCGGCTTCCGCAGCGCCTTTGAACACTTCATCAAAGCCGGTGTTCAAGAACGGCGGGTGGGCAGCTACTTCTTCAACCCCAATGAATATCTGAAGACCAACGGTGATGTTGATGGGTTCATTCTGTTCAACAATCTGTCGTTTTCCTACAGCTACAAGCACTTCTTGACTGTTGGGGTCAAGGAAGGACGCAACAGTGGCACATTTTTTGATGGCAAGTATTATCTGGAAGCCAATCCGGATGCCGCAGCGGCGGTTGCCAGCGGCCAATTCAGCAGCGCTTTTGCCCACTTCCAAGCGGTTGGTTTTACGAAGGGTCTCAGTCCTTCGCCCAAGTTCAACCAAGATCTCTACCTGGACTTCAACGAAGACCTTTCCAAGGCCTTCAAGGGCGGACAGGTCAAGAATCTGTTCAAGCACTTCCTAGAATTCGGCATCAAGGAAAAACGGGATGCAGATTTCACGAATTCGCCTTTGTCTGACCGGCCCAGCGAGGGAGATGATTTCTTCCGGGGTGGTTCCAACAAAGATGTGTTCAATGGCCTGGGTGGCGATGACAAGATCTTTGGCTTCGGTGGCGATGACATCCTGACGGGCAATGCTGGGGATGACCTGATCTTTGGCGGCGATGGCAATGACTTTATTGTCGGTGGCGCTGGCAAAGATATCCTGGTGGGCGATCAGGGCGATGATTCGATCCTGGGTGGCGAAGGTGACGACTCGATCGAGGGTGGCTACGGTAAGGATGCCCTGTGGGGTGGTGCTGGTAAGGATGTGTTCCTGTTTGGCAAGTTGGATGTGACGGCCACTACGGGTTCCGATTCGTTGACGGGCGGCACGAGCGGATCGACCACGGGCGGCACGACGGGTTCGACTTCCACCACGGGGACTACGCTCGGAACCACCACCGGGACGACGAGCACGGGTACAACTGGTACGGGCACGACGGGCACGACGGGCACGACGGGCACGGGCACAGGTACAACTGGTACGGGTACGACGGGCACGGGCACAACCGGTTCCACGACGGGCAGCAGCTCGATCGACCCCTTGACCGGCGAAGCGACGATTTATGACTTCTCTACGAAGGACGATCGAATTGCCCTGGCGGCGAATTTGGGCTTCAAGTCCGGTGGCGATGTGCTGAAAGCCGTGACCCAAAAGGGCCGCGACGAAGATGGCAACTTCTTCTCGATCGTCAAGGTTTCCTCGGGCTTCTCGCTGAAGATCTACTCCGAAGCAGAATTGGTTGCCAGCAACTTCCGCATCTTTGGCCTGCCGGACACCAACACGGGCGGTAGCACGGGTGGTAGCACGGGCGGCGGTAGCAGCACAGGCGGCACCACGGGCGGCGGCACTACGGGTGGTAGCCTCAGCGGTTCCACCACCAACGTGACGAACATCACCAATATTACGAACATCACCAACATCACGAACATCACCAACATCAGCCTGGGCGGTGGTTTGTTGGGTCTGCCGCCCGGATTGGCGAAACAGATCGTTGGTGGCAAGCGGACGTTTGACACCCTGCCCCCCGGTATTGGTAAGCGCTTCGGCAAGGGTGATGACGATTAAAACCTGAGCCATTGGGGATCGGGGCCAAATCGCAGAACGGTTTCCGATCGCCAAGATGCAGAGGAGCTAATCGGTTGCGCTGATTCGGCTGCGCTCATGTGGTGCGCTTGCATCGGTGGAAGCAAAACCGATAGAGTCTGAGGGGTGGACAGTGAGCCACCCCTTTTTTTGGGTATTCCCAACTTTTGGGTATTCCCAACTTTTCAAAGATCCCATTAGAGGATGTCTGAAAAGCCAAAACTACTGCTTTGTGGGTTTCATCAACCGGCCCAGACAAGGGGCTGAAGCTTCTTGCCCCCGCAACTGTTGGCGATTGGTTCGCCCCTTAGGCTACTTTTCGGGCACTCTCGTAATAGCCAAAAGAATGTTGAAAGATCAATATCTGCAAGACAGCTAAATCTGAAAGATAGCCAATCTAAAAAACAACGAAGACAAAAAATAGCGAAGACAAGGGGAATGCAAGCGATGGATTTCAGTCAACTTTTGAATGGCAAAGGGCTGACGGAACTGGCGATCGAGGGGGCCAAGTGGACTTTGGCGGCCGATGGTCTGTTTTTGCTCTTGACCATTTTGGCGTTTGTGTTGGGCTGGGCCTGGCGGTTTCGACTGGTGGGAGTCACCGCGTTCACGATCGTGGTGGCGGCGGGGTTGTTTGGTTTTGGCCTCAGCCTCCGGGAACGGCCGCGCATTGAGGGAGCCGCCCCCTACCAACTGGTTTATGACACGGGAGCAACCCTCGCCACGATCGCCGTTTCGCCAGATTTACCAGCGGAGGCGTTGGTGGCCACCCTCAAGCAAGCCGCGATCGACCTCTACTCCCCTGGACGAGTGGGGGGTAAGCCTTCGTTGACCATCCGTGCGCGATCGGTCACTCATCCTGAGGATGGGATCTCGAAGCTCCAATACCTAGGGCAAATCGAGCGATCGCTCACCGTTCGCATCGATGAAAATCCCAAGATCACTCTGTTCTAGGAATTTAGCTTCTAGGAACTCAGCCCGCTCCCCGTTCGATCGACCGTGGCTTCCTGGATGTTGGTTAAACCATTGAGGAAGCCTGGCCGACTGGCCCAATTCAGTGCCCAGTTCTACGTCAATCAGCGCCCAGCTCTACATCAACATGCTGTCCATGTTGGGCTGCACCTTCGCTCGAATCAGCAGGGCCGTGATGTTGTCATGGCCATTGTGCTGATTTGCCAGCTCCACCAGTTGCGAAACCCCTTGGTCAAGGTTGGCGCGAGAGCTAATCAGTGGGGCTAAGTGGGTTTGCCAGTGGGTTTCAATCAAGTCGTTGTCGCTCAATCCATCGGAACAGAGCAACAACAGAGCATCTTCATCCAGATCCAAAAACTGGATTTCTGGATCCACTCCGGTGTTATCGCGGGGGCCCAGAGCTTGGGTGAGTTGATAGGCATCGGGGCGGCTGTAGGCGGCATCGGGGTCAATGCCGCGCTGAATTTCCCGCTGTCCGACTTCGTGGTCGGTGGTGATTTGCTCAAGACCCCGACGGCGGGTGAGCCGATAAAGCCGGCTGTCTCCCACGTGGGCCACGGCCACCTTGGAGTTGTGGACAAGCACTAAAACCAGGGTGGTTCCCATTCGTCCACTGCCCGATCGCTGCTCGCTTTGGTTTTCGTCGTAAATGGCCTGATTGGCAATGAAGATGCCCTCTCGAATGGCCTCGATCGGGGGCATTTCAGTTTGCCAATTGGTTTGGAAATAGTCCTGAAGGGTTTTGACCGCCAAGTGGCTGGCCACTTCCCCGCTGGCATGGCCCCCCATCCCGTCGCAGAGGATATAGAGATTGTGGGCCCGAACCGTCCTGCCGTTGGGGGTTTCCAGGCGCTGGAAGTTGGTGTAAATGCCGAAGTAGTCCTCATTATGATCGCGCTGGCGACCAATATCGGTGCGCCCCGCCTCATCCAGACTCGACAATTTCATGGGCAGGACGATCGTGGGTGTATCGTCCTCATCGTCATCCCGCAGGCTGCTGAGGGGAAGATTAGCGAGCGGATTGCCACCGTTAGGAACAACCGAGCTAGAAGGCATGGCCACGCTTTCGCTCAGGCTGGTGGCGGCGATCGCGGCTACGGGGGATTTTTGCTCCAAGTTGTCAGCAATGAGCCGCAGGTGCTGGCGCACCACGTCGGGGCTGGTGAACTGACCCCGAGCAATCAGTTGAGCCAGGTTAATTAGGGAGTCGGCTCCTGGGTGTTCCGCTTGGGTCAGCAACTGTAGCCAGGCTTCGCCCAAGTGCGTGAGGCTGCTGGCGGCGGTAGGCTGCTCCGGATGCGCGGTGGGGTCATGCAGACGCTTGAGGCTCAGAACGCTGTCTTCGTCAACACACAGGTTGTCGAGCACCAGCAGACTGGCGGTACATTGCACGGGAATTAGCTCTTCCCAAAGGTCGAGCATTTCGTAGAGATCGTGCAGGACTTGCAGGGTGGGTGTGTCGGGATCTCGCCACAGATCGCTCAGGGATTTCCAGTCCGATCGATCCTCAATCAACAGAACTTGCCAGCCTTCTCCTTGCCAGGTGTCGTAGACCTGGGGCAAGCGTTGGCCCAGTTGTGAATCGAGCAGCAGATAGGGTTGGGCAATGGAGGGAATCTGGGACTCGATCGAGAGTTCGTAAGTTGCGGGTTGAGAGCTGGGGGGCAAGGTGGGTTCCGCGTCGCCCTCGATCGGTTGGTGCAACCAGCGATCGAAAAATCGCAGTCGATAAGGTTGTTGATCCAGCACTTGGGTTTGATATTGGGCGCTGGCATCGATCGCCCGAATCGGGGTCAAGGGCCTGTAGCGCAGAAAAGGCTGGTCAGGATCATTGGTCTCGGGGGGATTTGGCCAAGCGGCATCCGGCTCCGGTGGCACCAAAAGAGCTTGCAGAACTGTCCCGATTGCTTGGCCACAGTCACTACAGGTGAGCTGACCGACGGGATTCTCAGTGCCGCATTCCGGACAGAGCAGTCGATCGAGCGAGGCACCACACTGCTGACAGTACTTGTTGTCATCAGGGTTTTCACATTGGCACTGGGGACAAATCTGCATAGCAGCCACTGTCAGAGGTCTCAAGAGTGATCAGGGTTGGTTGATCGATGGGTGATCAAGCTTGGGTGATTAAATCGAGTAATCAAATCACGAGGACTATTAAACGGAGCATCTAAACGAAACGCCTAAACAGAACGTCTAAACAGAATGCCTAAACAGAACATCGCGAATAGCCGTTGGCACGCCACCCTGATCGGAAATACTGGATCGAGTCAAGCCAAATGGGCCAGGTCAAAAGTGGCCGCCCCCGGCAAGATGTTTGACGATCTTTTCTGGATTCTAGCTGACTGCTCCTGGTCTCAATCGTAACGCTTCAGAGATTAAGGATCGTGTATAGATACCTCACTCTCTTGAATTGGCTTCGTTACGGCGTAATTAACGGTTTTGGGGGGGCGAGCCTTGAATATGGAAGTCCCAGCCAATTTAGGGCAGCTCCGGTCTCATACGCGCGATCGCGATCGAATGGCATCTGCACCCAGCACCTGAACCCAGTTTTGGAGTTCACCGCGTTCCGTATCCGGCCCCGCTGAGCTAGTGTCCATCTCCGTGGTGCTCGGGGGGGCTTAATCAGCCGCTGCTGACGCAAATTCCGTCTGTTTTAGCTTTTCTAGCGAAAAGTTGCCTGATCCGGCGAAGCATTTGCAAATTTTTCAAGATTTTCGGCCCAACTCCCCATCATGGCCCCAAAATCGACAACGCCCAACCTCCTGAACTCAGGTGTTGGGCTGAAAGTCATTGGGGTTTAAGGACTAGGGGCGGGTTCTGGGATCGGGGCGGCGCGGTTTGGCAGTTCCTGAAGGCTTCCTTGGCGGAAGGTGCGATCGCCCTGATAACCCGACAAATCCGCCAGGCGATCGAGCGGAGTCACCCCTTCATAGAGCTTGCCGCCAATTTTCCAGGAGGGGAAACTGCGAATTCCCGCCGCCCGACAAAGATCCGGTTTGGCGTTCTTGCCGTTGGGATCACACTCCACATAGGGCAGCTTTGCGGCCGCCTCCTTGCCAAACAGTTCTTTCTGCTCGTGGCAGTGGGGACACCAATAGGCTCCAAATTCCTGCGCCCCTGCTTTGGTCAGGTGCTCGGCTAAAGCAATTTCCGCTGGGCCGGAAGTGGTCTTGATGGTGAACATTTCCGAGCCGTTGGAACTGGATCCGCTGGGAGTGGCATAGACCCCCAAGGTTCCCACCAGTGTGATGATGGCCAGCCCGATCGCCGTAAAAATGGGTTTCCCTAAATCATCCCAACGGCGACTGCTGAGGGCCAGGCCAAACAGCGACAGGGAAAAGAACGCCGACCCCAAGCAATAGAGACAAGTCTCGCGAATTTCCGAGACCATCACATACATCAAATAGCCGCTGAACGTGGCCATCGCTGCGCCGCCCGCCACCAACAGCAAGCCGCTCCATTCTTCAATCTGCACTTGCAGATCCTTACGGGCCTGTTGGGTTACCAGGGGAGCCAGCGCCAACAACAACATCGCGCCATAACCCAACATTCCAATCAGCGGCAGCGGTATCCCCAACACCTCGGCATAGGGACTGTTCAGGACGCGATCGCACCCTTCTGTGGGGCAAGCCGCCTTTGCGCCCGTTAACTTCACCACGGTTAGATAGCTGGTGAGCACCAAACCGGTTCCGGCGATGCCCGCAATTACGGTGCGACCGTGGCGATGGAGCCAAGGCAGTTGGCGGCGGCGTTTTGTGCTAGAAGCAGTCATGGCAAGGCACAGAGAACCATCTCGATCGGGATACGGCAGAGCCGTCACTACAGACTTCAGGGTAGCGAACGGCCTTACCGCTGTCTAGGAAGGTCAACGAATCATTGCTTGATAGTGCGCAAATGACCGGCCGAATGGGCCAGAAAAAGCGATCAAAACGCAGAAAAGAGACAAAAGAAGAAGAGACAAAAAAGATGGCCAATGCTCAGCACTGGCCACCCAATCAGCTCGAAATGACAGTCAAATCAGGGCTAATTCCCGAGTTCTAGCGAGCCACCGACCAATTTTGGTCAACCCGGATGGGCGGCATCAGGAACAGGGCAATGAGCTGCCAAGCCGTGTTCAAAATCAACGGCAACTTTTGCAGGGTCTTCACGAAGCCCGGTTCGTTCGAGGCAGCGATTTCACCCAACTTGATGTTGTTGGCGGCACAGCGATCAAGCCGCTCATAGAACTCAGGGTTCTCCACATCCAGGATGATCGGGAACACCCGACCCGCCGTTTCGTTGGTCTTCTTAATTACTTCGATGTCATAGTCGCGAGCGTTCAGCCCGATCGCCGCGTAAAACCCGCTCCGTTGCAGATCGTTCAAGAACATCGTCGCAAACACCGACAGCAGGAAGAACCGGCACCAGAGACGGGCTTTCCAATCGTTCAGGAATTGGGGATTGGCCCGCAGCACCGCATCGAAAAAGTCGCCGTGGCGGTTCTCGTCTTGGCACCAGTTTTCAAAGAAGCGGAAGATCGGATAAATCCGGTCTTCGGGGTTCTTTTCCAGATGGCGATAGATCGTGATGTAGCGCCAGTAGCCGATCTTTTCCGACAGGTAGGTCGCGTAGAAGATGAACTTCGGTGCGAAGTAGGTGTAGCTCTTGCTTTGGGTCAGGAAGCCCAAATCTAGCGACAGGTTGAAGTCCGTCATCGCCTTGTTCAGGAAGCCCGCATGGCGTGCTTCATCCCGCGACATCAGCTCAAACCCTTCGGCCAGCACCGGGTTTTTGCCCTTCAGTTTCCGCGACAGTTCCTTGTAAAGCAAGAAGCCCGAAAACTCAGCGGTGCAGGAGCGCTCCAGAAACTCAATGAACAGCTCGCGGGTTTTGCCGTCAATGTGATCCCAGCTTTGGTTGAACTCCTCATCGCGCACGAAGTGGTGGCGGTTATAGTCCACCCGAAATTCTTCGATGATTGCTTGGAGTTCCTCTTCGTTGGCGGAGATATCCATCGCCGCCATTTCTTCGAAGTTGGTGGTGTAAAAGCGCGGCGTGAGGATCGTGTCCTTGGCGGGAACTTTGACTCCCGGCTGGACGGCTTGCGGTTTTTGGGGAGTGCTAACCATGAATTGCTTAGTGCGATCGAGGTACGGGTTGGGCGGATGACTGAGCCAAAGAGGATCTGGATCGATCTGACTGGCGCAATCTGAACGGATCTATCAGCGTGCTAGGGAAGGGTCGTCAACGGGATGATCAGCAGCGATTTTTTCCTGACAACTGCACAGCGGTTGTGTGGGATCAAAGGCTGCGTTGGGATTTTAAAAACGGCTTGCCAAAGATCACTAAAGATCAAAAGCCTTAAAAAAACTGTTGTTTAGTCTATCAATCTCCTTTGGGGGGATGGGGGATGGGATATGAAGAGTTACAACAACAGGTAACAATCTGCAACAAATCTCAACTTCTAATTGCCCTAAAGTGCCCAATTGCCTGCTGATCCCCCCTATCGTTCGGGACTGGGGCGATCGGTGCGCACCTTCACGGAATAGCCATGGGACGGCAGACCCTCCGCTTCCGCCAATGCCTGCACCGCCGAAGACACGGACGACAGGGCCCCGGCGGAATAGGAAATGATGCTGGAGTGCTTCATGAAGGTTTCCGTGCTCAGGGGCGAGGCATAGCGGGCTGCGCCGGAGGTGGGCAGGGTGTGGTTGGGGCCCGCGAGGTAGTCGCCCACTGCTTCCGGCGTGGAGTGGCCCAGGAAGATGGCTCCGGCATGTTTAATCCGCTCCAGGAGATCCCAGGGTTCCGCCACTTCCAATTCCAAGTGTTCCGGTGCAAATTCGTTAGATAATTCCGCCGCCAGCTCCAGCGTTTCCACCACGACGACCAGGCCGAAATGGGCGATCGCCTTTTCCGTATCAATCCGCCGAGGGTGATCCGCCAGTTGATCCTTGACCTCGCTCACCACCTTTCCGGCCAGGTCGCCATCGGTGGTGATCAGGATTGCGGCGGCCATGGGGTCATGCTCAGCCTGGGCTAGCAGGTCGGCGGCCAGGTGGGTGGGGTCAGCGGTGCGATCGGCAATCACGAGCACTTCTGAGGGCCCAGCGAGGGAGTCAATGCCCACCGTGCCGTAGACTTGCCCCTTGGCCAACATCACGTAAACATTGCCCGGTCCGGTGATCACGTCCACTTTCGGAATCGTTTCCGTCCCGTAGGCGAGGGCGGCGATCGCCTGGGCCCCGCCCACCCGGTAAATTTCCGTCACGCCCGCCTCTTGGGCCGCCACTAGCACGGCCGGGTTCAAAGCGCCCCCGGGCCCCGGCGGGGTCACCATCACAATTCGCTCCACCCCGGCCACCTTGGCCGGAATCGCATTCATCAGCACGGTGCTGGGATAGGCAGCCCGCCCACCGGGAACGTAGAGACCGGCGCGATCGACCGGCGTGTAGCGCTTGCCCAAGACCACATCTCGATCGCCAAATTGCACCCAGCTTTTGGGAACGCGCAGCCGGTGAAACTCCTCAATTTGTCGGCTCGCCAGTTGGATCGCCGACAGGAGTTCCTTAGAAACCTGTTGGTAGGCCGCATCCAGTTCCGACCCCGTGACGCGAAGTTGCTCGGCAGTTAAAATCTGCTTGTCAAACTCTTCCGTGTAGGCTAGCAAGGCCCGATCGCCTTGGCGCTTCACGGTTTGGAGGATCTGACGCACGGTGGCTTCCTTATGCGTCACCTGCTCATCGTGGGTGCGATCGCAAATCCGCCGTAGCTCCGACCGGGCCTCGGCCAATTCGGTAATAATTCGCAACATGGAGTCTTCGCGTCCTGGTCGTCCAATTCGGCGACCTCGCAGCGCCCCGTGGCTACCGACGAGATCGGCGTAGTCATCATTATAGAAACACTCGGCAGCCTGAAAACCTTGGCTCCTGAGAGCAAGGCTTAAAAAGCGATCGGGACTCTGGCGCGATCGCCGGGCTAATGCGGTGAGTATTAAAACATTTTTTAACAAAATTCCGGAGTTCTTTGCACGAGTTCCGGCAGCGGGTGTTATTATGGATCGCCGGGCAGTTCCAACACCGTCCAATCTCTCCTTGTCCAGCCTTGCCAAAGGGTGACTGCCAGAGCCGAAATTTTTTCTTGCTCACCAGCGTCACGACTCACCAGGCCCAAGGAACCAGTGCCGATGCTTCTTGACCGCTCATTGTAGCGGTGTCAGCCTGCGGAGCGACCCTGAGACTTTTCCTGGTCTCATCCTAGAACGAAGGCGCGGAAGACTCGACCACGAGAAACAAGCAAGAACCCAAATCCTCTGGTTTGGGTGTCCCCCTTGCCCCGGCATGGGAATCTAGTGTCAACGTTGCAATCGAAATCCTAAGAGATCGACCGTGGCTAATATTAAGTCTGCAATCAAGCGCGTTCAGATCGCAGAGCGTAATCGACTGCGTAATAAAGCTTATAAGTCGGCGGTGCGAACCCTGACCAAGAAATATCTGTCGTCGGTGGATGCTTACGCGGCTAACCCTTCGCCGGAAGCCCTGGAAGCTGTCCAAGCCAATCTGTCCAACGCCGCCAGCAAAATTGACAAGGCCGTGAAGCGGGGTGTTTATCACCGCAACAACGCCGCGCGCAAAAAGTCGCAGTTGGCCAGCTACCTGAAGAAGGCTGTCGCTGCTTAAGGGTTGGTTGGGCGATGGGGCCTCGCCACCCTTGGTGCGTTGTCCATCGCTGACTGAGACTGCTGGGCTGAGATCCCAAGCATTAACCCTTAGCCGTAGTCGAGGTGGGTAAACGCGCCGTGAAAGCGATCGACACGCACGTTCACGTTAATTTTCCCAACTTTAGTGATGATTTCAGCGCCGTTCGCCAGCGTTGGTTGGCGGCCGGCGTTGACGCGTTGGTTCACGCTTGTGTGCATCCGGGCGAGTTTGGGGCGATTCAGGCGATCGCTCAGGCTTGCCCTGAAGTGTTTTTCGCCGTTGGGCTACACCCACTGGAGGCGGAACATCAGTGGCAAGAGGCGTTGGGCGAGCAAATTCGCACCTTGGCTCAATCGGATCCGAAGGTGGTGGCCATTGGTGAAACCGGTCTCGACTTCTATAAATCAACGGCCCATCAAGTGCAGTTGGCGGCCTTTGGGGCCCAGCTTGATTTGGCCAGCGATTTGGGTCTGCCGGTGATCATCCATTGCCGCGATGCTGCTGAGGAAATGCTTGCGTTTCTGCGCGATCGCCCGGGTTGTCCGGCGGGAGTTTTGCACTGCTGGGGAGGTACCCCTCAGCAGGCATTGCAGTTTGTGGAGCTTGGGTTTCACATCAGCTTCAGCGGCACGGTCACCTTCAAGAATGCCCCAGACATTCAGGCATCCGCCAAGGTAGTGCCGCTCGATCGCCTGTTGGTGGAAACGGATTGCCCATTTTTGGCTCCCGTTCCCCATCGCGGTCGTCGCAATGAACCGGCCTACGTGGTTTCGGTGCTCAACCAGGTAGCCGCCCTGCGGAATCTTGACCCGATCGCCCTGGGTGAGCAGACCAGCGCCAATGCTCGCCAGTTGTTCCGACTGCCCCAGTCGATCGAACCCACCGTTCCCGCCCTGGCCCTCGCCTAGGGCCCCGCAGCCGGGCCGGGCGATCGCCCCTGCGATTTGCCCCTTGCCAAGCCCGGTCACCGTTGTTTTGCTGCTGTTTTGCTGCCCGCGTTCCATCTGCCAACGGGTTTGCACTTGGCATCACCGCCCCCAGGAGACGCATGACCGACAAACTCGCGACCACGACCCCTTCGTTTCTGCTGCCCGACCTGATTGAAATTCAACGGGCCAGCTTCCGTTGGTTTCTCGAAGAAGGCCTGATCGAAGAACTTGATAGCTTCTCCCCGATCACGGACTATACCGGCAAGTTGGAGCTGCACTTCATCGGCAAAAACTACAAGCTGAAGCGGCCCAAATACGACGTTGATGAAGCCAAGCGGCGGGATGCCACCTATTCGGTGCAAATGTATGTGCCGACCCGGTTGATCAACAAAGAAACCGGCGAAATCAAGGAGCAAGAAGTCTTTATTGGCGATCTGCCCCTGATGACGGAACGGGGAACCTTCATCATCAACGGCGCGGAACGGGTGATCGTGAATCAGATCGTCCGTAGCCCCGGCGTTTACTACAAGTTTGAAATCGACAAGAGCGGTCGCCGCACCTACTCCGCCAGCTTGATTCCCAACCGGGGCGCTTGGCTGAAGTTCGAGACCGACAAAAACGACATGGTTTGGGTGCGGATCGACAAGACCCGCAAACTGTCGGCCCAAGTGCTGCTGAAGGCCCTAGGTTGGACGACGGCGGAAATCCTCGATGGGCTGCGTCACCCGGAATATTTCCAACGGACGATCGAAAAAGAAGGCGACTTCTCGGAAGAAGAAGCGCTGATGGAGCTGTACCGCAAGCTGCGACCGGGCGAACCGCCGACGGTTTCGGGTGGTCAGCAACTGTTGGATTCGCGCTTCTTTGATCCCAAGCGCTACGACTTGGGCAAGGTGGGCCGTTACAAGATCAACCGCAAACTGCACCTGAATATTCCCGACACGGTGCGCGTGTTGACCCCGCAGGACATCCTGTCGGCGATCGATTACCTGATCAATCTGGAATTTGACCTGGGCAGCACCGACGACATCGACCACCTGGGCAACCGCCGGGTGCGTTCCGTGGGTGAACTGCTGCAAAACCAAGTGCGCGTGGGCTTGAACCGCCTAGAGCGGATCATTCGCGAGCGGATGACCGTATCCGATGCGGATTCCCTAACGCCCGCTTCTTTGGTCAACCCGAAACCTCTGGTGGCGGCGATTAAGGAGTTCTTCGGCTCCAGCCAACTGTCCCAGTTCATGGATCAGACCAACCCCTTGGCAGAGCTGACCCACAAGCGCCGTCTGAGTGCCCTCGGCCCCGGCGGTCTGACCCGGGAGCGGGCGGGCTTCGCGGTGCGCGACATTCACCCCAGCCACCATGGCCGGATTTGCCCGATCGAAACACCGGAAGGCCCCAACGCTGGTCTGATCGGCTCCCTGGCCACCCATGCCCGCGTCAATCCCTACGGCTTCATCACCACCCCGGTCTTCCCGGTGGAAAATGGCCGCGTCCGGCTCGATCGCTCGCCGATCTACATGACCGCCGACGAAGAGGACGATGTGCGCGTAGCTCCTGGGGATGTGCCCATGGACGAAAACGGCTACATCCTCGGGGAATCGGTGCCCGTGCGCTACCGCCAGGAATTCACCACCACCAGTCCCGATCAGGTGGACTACATCGCCGTTTCCCCGGTGCAGATTATCTCGGTAGCCACGTCCTTGATTCCGTTCCTGGAGCATGACGACGCAAACCGGGCCCTGATGGGATCGAACATGCAACGGCAGGCCGTGCCCCTGTTGCGGCCCGAGCGCCCCTTGGTGGGTACTGGCTTGGAAGCCCAGGCCGCCCGCGACTCGGGGATGGTGATCGTTTCCCGCACCGCCGGGGAAGTGGTCTACGTGTCCGCCAAGGAAATCCGCGTCAAGGATCCAGACGGCAACATCCTGGAATACGAGCTGCAAAAGTACCAGCGATCGAACCAGGACACCTGCCTTAACCAGCGGCCCTTGGTTTACAGTGGCGAGCGCGTGGTGGCCGGGCAAGTGCTGGCCGATGGCTCTTCCACGGAAGGCGGCGAACTGGCCCTGGGGCAAAACGTCACCGTCGTTTACATGCCCTGGGAAGGTTACAACTACGAAGACGCAATCCTAATCAGTGAGCGCCTGGTGGCCGAGGATGTCTATACCTCGATCCACGTCGAAAAATTCGAGATTGAAGCCCGCCAAACCAAGCTCGGCCCCGAAGAAATCACCCGCGAAATTCCCAACGTGGGCGAAGATGCCCTGCGCCAACTAGACGAGCACGGCATCATCCGGATCGGCGCTTGGGTGGAATCCGGTGACATCCTGGTCGGGAAAGTCACGCCCAAGGGTGAATCGGATCAACCGCCGGAAGAAAAACTGTTGCGGGCGATCTTCGGTGAAAAGGCCCGGGACGTGCGCGACAACTCCCTGCGCGTGCCGAACGGTGAAAAGGGTCGCGTCGTCGATGTGCGGGTATTTACCCGAGAACAGGGCGACGAACTGCCCCCCGGCGCGAACATGGTTGTGCGGGTTTATGTGGCCCAAAAGCGGAAAATCCAAGTGGGCGACAAGATGGCCGGTCGCCACGGCAACAAGGGGATCATCTCCAAGATCCTGCCCGTGGAAGATATGCCCTTCTTGCCCGACGGTAGCCCGGTCGATGTGGTGCTGAACCCGCTGGGGGTGCCCTCCCGGATGAACGTGGGTCAGGTGTTTGAGTGCTTGCTGGGTTGGGCCGGTGAGCAGTTGGGGATGCGCTTCAAGGTCACGCCCTTTGACGAAATGTACGGGGCAGAAGCCTCCCGCTTGGCGGTGCATGGCAAGTTGCAGGAAGCCCGCGACGAAACCGGCAAGGACTGGCTGTTTGAGCCGACGAATCCCGGCAAAATCACGGTCTACGACGGCCGAACAGGGGAACCGTTCGATCGCCCCGTCACCGTCGGCAAGGGCTACATGCTGAAGCTCGTCCACTTGGTCGATGACAAGATCCACGCCCGCAGCACCGGCCCCTACTCGCTGGTGACCCAACAGCCCCTCGGCGGTAAGGCCCAACAGGGCGGTCAGCGGTTCGGGGAAATGGAAGTGTGGGCCTTGGAAGCCTTTGGGGCCGCCTACATCCTGCAAGAGCTGCTGACGGTCAAGTCCGACGACATGCAGGGTCGTAACGAAGCCCTCAACGCGATCGTCAAGGGCAAAGCGATCCCGCGCCCTGGCACGCCGGAATCCTTCAAGGTGCTGATGCGCGAATTGCAATCCCTCTGCTTGGATATTGCCGTCCACAAGAGCGAAATCCAAGACGACGGCACCAGCCGCGATGTGGAGGTAGACCTGATGATCGATATCCCCGGCGTTCGCCGTGCGCCCACCCGTCCCACTTACGAAGTGTTTGCCCGTGAAGGGTTTGACGACGAGTAAGGTGTGAGTTCTGCGGATCGATCGCCCCCTGAATCTTCTATCTGGGGCGATCGACCCGATCCCGTTTGCCTGCTGATTGCCCACCGTCACCGAACAACCATGTCGAAACTCAAGCAGCGCTTTGACTACGTAAAGATCGGCATCGCCTCGCCCGAGCGGATTCGCCAATGGGGCGAGCGTACCTTGCCCAACGGTCAAATCGTCGGTGAAGTGACCAAGCCCGAAACGATCAACTACCGCACCCTGAAGCCCGAAATGGACGGGCTATTCTGCGAGCGGATTTTTGGCCCCGCCAAGGATTGGGAATGCCACTGTGGCAAATACAAGCGGGTGCGCCACCGCGGTATTGTCTGCGAACGTTGCGGCGTGGAAGTGACCGAATCGCGGGTGCGTCGTCACCGGATGGGCTTCATCAAACTGGCGGCCCCCGTCACCCACGTTTGGTATCTGAAGGGGATCCCCAGTTACATGGCGATCCTGTTGGATATGCCCCTGCGCGATGTGGAGCAGGTGGTGTACTTCAACTCCTACGTGGTGCTCGATCCGGGCAATGCGTCGGATCTCAGCTACAAGCAACTGCTGAGCGAAGAGCAGTGGATCGAAATTGAAGATCGCCTCTACGCCGATGACTCGGATCTCGAAGGCGTGGAAGTGGGCATCGGGGCCGAAGCGATTCAGCGCCTGTTGCAGGATATTCCCCTGGAGCAGGAAGCCGAGCGCTTGCGGGAAGAAATTGCCACGGCCAAGGGGCAAAAGCGGGCCAAGCTGATCAAGCGCCTGCGGGTGATTGACAACTTTGTGGCCACCGGGGCCAAGGCCGAGTGGATGGTGCTGGATGTGATTCCGGTGATCCCGCCCGACCTGCGACCGATGGTGCAGTTGGATGGGGGGCGGTTTGCCACCTCGGACTTGAACGATCTCTATCGTCGGGTGATTAACCGCAACAACCGGTTGGCTCGCTTGCAAGAGATCCTGGCTCCAGAAATCATTGTCCGCAACGAAAAGCGGATGTTGCAAGAAGCCGTTGATGCGCTGATTGATAACGGTCGGCGCGGTCGGACGGTGGTGGGAGCCAACAACCGCCCCCTGAAGTCCCTGTCGGACATCATTGAAGGGAAACAGGGTCGCTTCCGCCAAAACCTGCTGGGTAAACGGGTGGACTACTCCGGCCGTTCCGTAATCGTGGTCGGGCCGAATCTGAAGATTCACCAATGCGGTCTGCCCCGGGAAATGGCGATCGAGCTGTTTCAGCCCTTCGTGATCCACCGGTTGATCAAGCAAGGCCTGGTCAACAACATCAAGGCCGCCAAGAAGATGATCCAGCGCAACGACCCCGCCGTTTGGGATGTGCTGGAAGAGGTGATTGACGGCCACCCGGTGATGCTGAACCGCGCTCCGACCCTGCACCGGTTGGGGATTCAGGCCTTTGAGCCGATCTTGGTGGATGGGCGTGCCATTCAGTTGCACCCGTTGGTTTGTCCGGCCTTTAACGCGGACTTTGACGGTGACCAAATGGCAGTACACGTGCCCCTGTCGTTGGAAGCCCAGGCCGAAGCGCGCCTGCTGATGCTGGCTTCTAATAATGTGCTGTCCCCGGCAACGGGTCGCCCGATTATTACCCCTAGCCAAGACATGGTGTTGGGCTGCTACTACCTAACGGCCGAAAACCCGAACCAGAAGGCCGATGTGCTGCGCTACTTTGCCAGCCTGGATGATGCGACGATCGCCTACGATCGGGGCAAGGTGGGCCTCCATACCTATGTTTGGGTGCAGTACAACGGCCCCGTGGAGCATGACGAGGGCGTTGGGGAGCA
The DNA here is from genome assembly GCF_014698135.1 of Limnothrix sp. FACHB-881. Lineage (NCBI taxonomy): Bacteria > Bacillati > Cyanobacteriota > Cyanophyceae > Pseudanabaenales > Pseudanabaenaceae > Limnothrix > Limnothrix sp. FACHB-881. The sequence goes on along the minus strand of NZ_JACJSN010000003.1, from coordinate 96,936 downwards.
GTGGGTGATGGTGGGTGAAGACACCATTGATGTGTCCCTGAATGGTGAAACCCCCGTGATTAACAACGGCCATGTGGTGGTAGAAGGCACGGCTTTGGCAGCCGGTGTGAGTGCGCCCGCCACGGGGCAAGTGATTCGGATTACGCCGGAGCAGGTGACGATTCGCGTGGCCCAGCCGGCCGAGTCGGTGACGATTCCCGCAGGCAGCACCGCCACCACCATCACCCTGGGCAAAAAGACCCGCCGCCCCCTCAGCCTCCGGCGCGAGTGCGATGGTGAACTGCTGGCCCAATACATCCGCACCACGCCGGGTCGCATTTTGCTGAACCAAACGATTCAACAGGCTGTCCTCAGCATCGGCTAATCCAGCCTGCGCGATCGCCCCGTTGGCCCCGGCCCCGATCGGGGCGATCGCTTTTCCCTGCTTGGCCCCATCACCGCAACAAGATCGAACCGATCATGGCTGACCAACCGACCCAACCCATCTTTTACAACCGCGTGATCCGTAAGGGTCAACTGCGGAACCTGATCGCCTGGGCCTTTACCCACTATGGAACGGCCCGCACCTCCCAGCTTGCCGATGCCCTGAAGGATCTGGGCTTTAAATTCGCCACCCGTGCCGGGGTCTCGATTAGTGTCGATGACCTGCAAATTCCGCCGATTAAGCGCCAACTGCTGGAAGCCGCCGAAGAGGAAATCCGCCGCACAGAAACCAAATATGTGCGCGGGGAAATTACGGAAGTGGAGCGCTTCCAAAAGGTAATCGACACCTGGAACGGCACCAGCGAAAACCTGAAAGATGAGGTGGTGCGCAACTTTGAATCCAACGATCCCCTGAACTCCGTCTACATGATGGCCTTCTCGGGAGCGCGGGGGAACCTGTCCCAGGTGCGCCAGTTGGTGGGGATGCGCGGCTTGATGGCGAACCCCCAAGGGGAAATCATCGACTTGCCGATTAAAACCAACTTCCGCGAAGGGCTGACCGTCACCGAATACATCATTTCCTCCTACGGGGCGCGTAAGGGGTTGGTGGATACGGCGTTGCGCACGGCGGACTCCGGTTACCTAACGCGCCGGTTGGTGGACGTGTCTCAGGACACGATCATTCGGGAAACCGATTGCGGCACGGAACGGGGGATTCCGGTTCGGGCCATGACCGACGATGAAAAAATCCTGATTCCGATTAGCTCCCGACTGTTGGGTCGGGTGGTGGCGGTGGATGTGGTTCATCCGCAAACCGGCGAGGTGCTGGCGGCCCGCAACCAAGACATTTCCGATGAGTTGGCCAAGGAAATCGAAGCGGCGGGCGTGGAAGAGGTGATCGTGCGATCGCCCCTGACCTGTGAAGCGGCCCGATCGGTCTGCCAAAAGTGCTATGGCTGGAGCTTGGCCCACGGCAGCATGGTGGACATGGGTGAAGCGGTGGGGATTATCGCGGCCCAGTCGATCGGGGAACCCGGGACACAGCTCACCATGCGCACCTTCCACACGGGGGGGGTCTTCACCGGGGAAGTGGCCGGTCAGATTCGTGCGCCCTTTGATGGGGTGGTCAAGTATCCCAAAAACCTGCGGGCCCGCTCCTTCCGCACCCGCCACGGGGAAGATGCCCTGTTGCTGGAAGCGCCCACCAAACTCACCGTGGAAGCCGGTGGCAAAAAGGAAACCTTCGAAGCTAGCCAAGGTTCGATCCTGATTGCCCGCAGCGGTGAAGAAGTGAAGCTGGGTCAAATGCTGGTGGAGGTGCAGGCCCAAGGGCGCACCACCCGGAAATCCACCGAAAAAGCCACCAAGGACGTGCCTTCGGACATGGCCGGTGAGGTGCTGTTCGATGGAGTCTATCCCGAAGAGAAAAAAGACCGCCAAGGCAACACCACCCGGATTGCTCAGCGGAGTGGGCTAATTTGGGTGCTGTCTGGGGAAGTCTACAACCTGCCGCCGGGGGCTGAACCCACGGTCAAAAATGGCAGCGTGGTAGAGGCCAACAGCATCCTGGCGGAAACCCGATTGGTGACGGAGCATGGCGGGGTGGTGCGCCTCCCGATCGAGGTGGCCGAAGCCGACGGCAAGGCCGGCAGCCGGGAAATTGAAATTATCACCGCCTCGGTGTTGCTGAATGAAGCTCGGATCCGCACCGAAAGCGCCCAAGGTCGCGATCACTACCTGATTGAGACCGATCGGGGACAACTGTTCTCCCTGATTGCCACCCCCGGCACCAAGGTGTTGCACAACCAAGTGGTGGCCGAGCTGATTGACGACCACTACCGCACCAGCACCGGCGGGATTCTGCGCTACTCCGGTGTGGAAGTGGCCAAAAAAGCCAAGGGCAAACAGGGCTATGAAGTGCTCCAAGGGGGCACGCTGCTTTGGATTCCCGAAGAAACCCACGAAATCAACAAGGACATCTCCCTGTTGATGGTGGAAGACGGCCAGTATGTGGAAGCGGGCACTGAGATCGTCAAGGACATCTTCTGCCAGAGCGCCGGTATCGTCGAAGTCATCCAAAAGAACGACATTCTGCGGGAAATTTCGATCAAGCCCGGTGATCTGCGGATGGTCGATGATCCGGACTTGGTGGCCACCGTCGATGGGCAAATCATCACCCCCGGTCAAGACATTATTCCGGGGCTGCCCGCCGAAGAGCTGGTTTGCGTGGAATATGTGGAAACGCCGGAAGGGTCGGGCCTGTTGCTGCGGCCGGTGATTGAGTTCACTGTGCCCGATGAGCCGGCCGTGCCGAGCCAAGATTCCGCCGAAGAAGCCGGGCGATCGATCAAACTGCGGGCCGTTCAGCGGATTCCGTTCAAGGACGGTGAGCGGGTTAAGTCCGTGGAAGGGATTGACCTGCTGCGCACCCAACTGATCCTGGAAATGGATAAGGGTACGCCGCAGTTGGCCGCCGATATCGAACTGGTGGATGATCCAACGGACGAAGACATCAAGCGCCTGCAACTGGTGATTTTGGAATCCCTGGTGGTGCGGCGGGATGTGTCTGCGGATCCGACCCAGGGCAGCACCCACACGCGCCTGCTGGTGAAGGATGGCGATCGGGTGGATCCGGGAGCCGTGGTGGCCCGCACCGAAATCCAAGCCAAAGACGGCGGGGAAGTGCGCGGCATTCGCGGCGACGGGGAAAGCCTGCGGCGTTTGCTGATCATGCGCCCCACCGATCAGGTGACCGTGGCGACCCAGGCAACTCCGACCGTCAAAGTGGATGACTTGGTGGTGGCGGGCAAGAGCGAAATTGCGCCCGGCCAGGTCAGCGCCGAATCGGGCCAAGTGCTGTCGATCGGGGAAGATCACCTGGTGTTGCGGGTGGCACGCCCCTACCGCGTGTCCTCCCAAGCCGTGTTGCACATTGACGATGGCGACTTGGTGCAGCGGGGTGACAATCTGGTGTTGCTGGTGTTTGAGCGCACCAAAACCGGAGACATCATCCAAGGTTTGCCCCGGATTGAGGAGCTGCTGGAAGCTCGGAAGCCCAAGGAAGCTTGCGTTTTGGCCCGTCGTCCCGGTACGGCCCAAGTGGTCTATGGGGAAGATGACACGGTGGAAGTCAAGATCATCGAGAACGATGGCACCTTGGCGGAATACCCAATTCGAGCCGGTCAAAACGTGCAGGTGGTCGATGGCCAAACGGCGAACGTGGCGGAACCGCTGACCGACGGCCCGGCCAACCCCCACGAAACCCTGGAAATCTTCTACAACTACTACGCGGAGTTGATGTCGCCCTACGAAGCGGCCCTCGACAGCTTGCAACGGGTGCAAAAATTCCTGGTGGATGAAGTGCAGTCCGTGTACCAGTCCCAGGGGATTGAAATCTCCGACAAGCACATTGAAGTGATTGTGCGGCAGATGACCTCCAAGGTGCGGATCGATGACGGTGGCGATACGACAATGCTGCCGGGTGAGTTGGTGGAACTGCAACAGGTGGAGCGGGTGAATGAAGCCATGTCGATTACCGGCGCGGCTCCGGCCCTCTACACGCCCGTGCTGTTGGGGATCACCAAGGCTTCGCTGAACACGGACAGTTTCATTTCGGCGGCCAGTTTCCAGGAAACCACGCGGGTACTGACGGAAGCGGCGATCGAAGGCAAATCCGACTGGCTGCGCGGCCTGAAGGAAAACGTGATCATCGGTCGTCTGATTCCGGCGGGTACGGGCTTCAATGCCTACGAAGAAGGCCTGGTGGATGAAATTAGCCCCTACGAAACCACGGGTTACACCCTGACCGATCCGCTCTACGGCGACGATGGAGAGCTGGCCGATGTGGTGCTGGACGATCGCACGGCGCGGGCCTATGAGCTGGAAGGGACGATCGACCTGGGCGCTGAGGCGGCCTATGGACTGAGTCGCAATCCGGCGATTATCGATGATGAGGACATCGGCGGCAGCTACGGCAGCCGCTACACCAGCAGCGGCGATGAGGAAGAGGAAGAGAGCTACACCGACGGCGGCGAAGATTTCGACGATGAAGACTAGGTGCTCAACCCTGTGACCCGATCGCCCGGCTCATCGGGTAGTGGGTGATGGGGGCAACACCTAACCTCAGCAACTTGATGCAGCCCCTTGGTGCATCCTGATTAAGCGTTATTCCGAGGAGCGATCCAGATCATTGAGATCATGGGATCGCTCCTTTTTGATGGCGGCGTGACCAACCCGGCATAATGAGAAAGGCCCCAATTTCTACCCTTGAGGACAATCCCTTGAGCGCGATCGAGCTACGCCGTACCCCCTTGTTTGCCGCCTGCGTTGAGTTGGGCGCAAAAATGACCGGTTTTGGCGGTTGGGAAATGCCAGTGCAGTTTGCTGGCCTGATGGAAGAGCACCGAACCGTGCGATCGGGCGTGGGCTGTTTTGACATTTCTCACATGGGCAAGCTGGAACTGCAAGGCCCCTGGCAAACGGCCTTGGGGCAGTTAGTGCCCAGCGATCTCAGCCCGCTCCAGCCGGGGCAAGGGAAATATACGGTGCTGCTGAACGAGCAGGGCGGCATTGTGGACGACTTGATTGTCTATAGCGAAGGGGCCGATCGCGCCACGGTGATTATTAATGCCGCCACCACCGCTAAGGATCTGGCTTGGTTGGCGGCTCACTTGGATCCGGCGGTGACGGTCATGGATCGATCGCCCGAGCAGATCTTGATTGCGGTGCAGGGGCCAACTGCCGCCGCCACCTTGCAACCCTGGATCGCGGCGGATTTGGGACAACTCAAGTTCTATCGATCGATTCGCACGCACCTGGGAACGGATGCCGTTTTCATGGCCCGCACCGGCTACACGGGCGAAGATGGCTTTGAAATCATGCTGGATCTGGAGGCGGGGCAACGGCTTTGGCAGCGGTTAATTGCAGCGGGCGTGGCTCCTTGTGGGCTGGGATCCCGTGACACCCTGCGCTTGGAGGCGGCCATGGCCCTCTATGGTCAGGACATCACCGAGGAAACCACGCCCTTTGAAGGCAGCTTAGATTGGCTGGTGCATCTCGATCGCAAGGGAGACTTCCTGGGGCGGGCGGCCCTGGAGGCTCAACAGGCGGCCGGCATTCCCCGCCGGCTGGTGGGATTGAGCTTGCCCGATCGCCACATCGCCCGCCATGATTACCCGGTGTTGCACCAGGGAGAACCGGTGGGCATCGTCACCAGCGGGACATTTTCACCCACCCTCAACCGCCCGATCGCCTTGGCCTACGTGCCCACGGCCCTGGCGGAAGTGGGGCAAGCCTTGGAGGTGCAAATTCGGAATAAATTCATCACCGCTGAGGTGGTCAATCGTCCCTTCTACCGCCGTCCCAAACCCTAGTGGTTTGCAGATTGCCCCTGATCGCCCCGATCGTCCCGATCGCCCTGACCCGCCGCCTGATCCGTTGCCCGCCCGAGAGTGTCCCATGCAACCCGTTGATTACACCACCCTGATAGCGAGTTTGTGGGAACTGCGGCGCGACTGGTTACCGGCCCGCTTGGAACAGGTTTTTCAGCGCGATCGCTTCACGGTCTACCTTTGCCTGCGAACGATCGATCGGCGCGGTTGGTTGGGCATTTCCTGGCATCCCCAGGCGGCGCGGCTCTGCGTTGGGGCCGCACCGCCCAAGGAACCGGACACCTTTACCTTTAGCCAACAGTTGTTGCATCAACTGAAAGGCTTGGCCCTGGTGTCTTTTGCAGAGGTGGCCCCTTGGGAGCGGGTGGTGGATTTGCAATTTGCCCGACGGCCGGGCGATCCGCCCCTGTGGCATCTGTATGTGGAAATTATGGGCAAGTACAGCAATGCCATTTTGACCACGGCGGACGGCACGATCGTCACCGCAGCCCACCAAGTGAGCGCCCAGCAGTCGCGGGTGCGGCCGATCCAAACGGGCGATCGCTACAGTGCGCCGCCCAAACTGACGGAGGCCACACCGCAACCAACCGAATCCTTTGATCGCTGGTGGGAGCGGGTTTCCCTGATTCCTGGCCCCATCAGTCGCCAACTGCTGAAAACCTATCGTGGCCTCAGCTCGCCCTTGGTCAAAAGCCTGCTGACCGCGGCCGAAATTGACCCCCAGCAGCCGGTGGAAACCCTGGAACTGGCAGGTCAGCGGCGGCTGTTTGAAGTTTGGCAAGGCTGGCTGAAACGGCTGGAAATGGGAGACTTTGCGCCCGGTTGGACGGAAGCGGGCTACGACGTGCTGGGGTGGCAGGAACAGCGATCGGCCCCATCGGTGCAAGACCTGCTCGATCGCTACTATGGCGATCGGCTCGATCGGGAAGCCTTCCAACGGCTTTGGCAACAGTTGCGGCAAAAGGTGAGCAACCTCGCCAGCAAGCTGCGCAAAAAAGTTGAAGAATTTACCGATCGCCTGGCCCAATCCGCCGAAGCCGACCAGTTTCGATCGCGGGCTGACCTGTTGATGGCCCATTTGCACCATTGGGAACCGGGGCTGGATCGAATCAGCCTGCCGGACTTTGAGACCGGCGCACCCGTGACCATCGCCCTAGATCCGGCGAAAACCGGTGTCCAAAACGCCCAACAGCTCTACAAAAAATATCAAAAGCTCGATCGCTCCCGCAGCGCGATCGAACCGCTACTGCTCGCCGCCCGCAGCGAATTAGCCTACCTGGAAGAGGTGGAAGAAAGCCTCAGTGAATTTGAGGACTACGGCGGCCCTGAAGATCTGAGCGCCCTCGAAGAAATTCGTGATGAACTGGTGCAGGAAGGTTATTTGGAGGATCCGGGCTATCGCCGGGCCTTGCCTGACCCCGGTGAAGGGTTCCGCAAATTCACCACCCCCAGCGGCTATGAAGTCTGGATTGGCCGCAACAATGCCCAGAACGATCGACTCTCCTTTCGGTTGGCCACGGCCTATGACTTGTGGTTCCATGCCCAGGAAATTCCCGGCAGCCATGTGCTGTTGCGGATGCCAGCGGGATCCCAGCCCGATCGCGCCGATTTGCAATTCACCGCCGACCTGGCCGCTCGCTACAGCCGGGCCCGGCAAGCAGAACAGGTTCCCGTGATTTACACGGAACCTCGGCATCTGTACAAACCCAAAGGCGCTAAACCGGGGCTAGTGATTTACAAGCATGAGCGGGTGATTTGGGGACAGCCACAGCGATCGCTGGTGGGCTAAGGATCTGGGCGGACTGAAGGGCGATCGCTCGAAATGCTTGATCGTTTTGCGGAAGACCCTGCCCAACCCCAGGGGCCAGACGGGGCGATCGTCCCCTGCTTCTGTTGGTTGCCCGCTGTCCAAGCAATCATCAATCTATGAATCTCTTGACCAATCACTGCGCACTATCGGCTTGGAGCCAGCGGGGCCGCCGCTTTGCTCTCCCGATCGTTCTGTTGTGGAGCTTGTGGAGTTCCGGGCCGGCCCAGGCGATCGGGATGCGAAGCTCGATCTCCCCGCGCCACCCCAGGGTCACCGCCTTTCCCCGCGCCCCCGTGACTGATCGGCTGGGCCCCTTGAGCCAATCGCCTAACGAACTCCCCTTCATTGGCCGGCGCTCCTTCAACTTTTTGGGAGGCAGCGGCACGGGGCAATCAATCACGATCGAGCCAGATGGCACCACCACCGTTGAGCGCCACGGCACGGCCAACAGCGCCATTGAGTATCGCGGCCGCTTTTCCAATCCCCTTTGGCTGAATGATCAACAGGGTCTTCTGATTGAAGGATCCCAAATCTATCAAGTTGGCCCCGATGGCCAGCGGCCCCAGAATTGCGATCGGGGGGCGGCTCCCTGTCGCGCAGAACTATGGGAACTCACCTCGGAAACCCCCGACCCAGCCGATTGGCCAGCCCCTCCGCCAGGGGAGCCTTTGGAGGATGTGGAAGATGAGCGATTCAGTCGCCAACCCTTTAATCGATCGCACTTTCAACAGGTGCAAGCGCTGAATCGGGCCTGTGGGTTTTATGACGTGACTTCCCCCTGCTCGGTGCGGATCTATCCCTTTAACAATCTGTCTCTGATAGCACGGCGGGATGGCACGGAATCCGTGGGCTACAGCCTGTCGTTTTATCGGCCCATTTCCCAAGCGGCCGCCTTAGCCTATGTGAAAATTCTGAACGATCATCAATCTTTCCGCCCGATCGAAACCCAGCGCCTGGCCGATCGCCTGGTGTACTATGGCTGTCCCTACGATGCAGGAGCCGAGCAACCAGCCCCCCTTTGTTCGGTGGAACTGTTTTATGCAACCCATTCGGGGTCTGATCGCTCGATCGAGCGATCGCCCAGCGGGGAACCCCTGATCAGCGGGCTGCGTTTTATCCAAAGCAGTCCCTAGGTCGGGGGATGAGTTTGGGTTGATCAGTTTCAATCCCCTGTTTTGAATCAACCGGTGATGAACTCCGGAACTGGCATTTCTTGGCGGGCGGCGTTTCCAGGCCGCCGCTCAACCGCAAGTGCTTACAATGTTAAGTCTGGTGGGGGCTGGAGCCAGATTCCAGAATGGGCGGTGTATGCTGCCTTTATCCGCAAAATCGTTAGCTAACTTGGTGCAGTGTTGAAATCAGTTTTGGTGGCCCTGGATCGATCGGCATTATCCGAGTCAGAAATTGCCATGCTGCGATCGCTCAATTTGAACGATCAGTGCAAAGTAATTTTGGTGCATGTGATTCCGCCCACCAGCACCGATCTAGATCAGCCGCTCGATCGCCCCCAAGGCACTGCACCGGATTTGTATCGCGAGATTGAAACCCAACTGGCGGCCTACCAAAAGCGCCTACCCTGCCCCAGCACCATTGAGATCATCAGTGGCGAACCCGCTGCGGAAATTGTCCGCTTGGCCAATATCCATCGCACCGACTTAATCATCATTGGCAGCCGGGGCCTCAGCGGTATCGATCGAATTTTGCAAGGTTCCGTCAGCAGCGATGTGCTGGAACAAGCGCCCTGTTCGGTGTTGGTGGTGAAGGCCAAAACTGCCGCTTGAGTTGTGCCCGATCGCCCTGAAACTGTCCAGCCCGATCGCCCCTTTTGCGTTGTGCTTGTGTTGGGGGTTGCCGGTTTTGGGTATTGCCCGTTTTTAGTTTTCCATCGCCTATCCTCGTTTTTTTCCCGCATGTCTGCGTTTCTTGCCCAACTGAACCCCGCCCAGCGCCGCGCCGTTGAACATTACCAGGGGCCCCTATTGGTGGTGGCGGGGGCTGGGTCGGGCAAAACCCGCGCCCTCACCTTCCGCATTGCCCATTTGATTCAACACCACCGCGTGGATCCGGATCAGATTTTGGCCGTCACCTTCACCAACAAGGCCGCGCGGGAAATGAAGGAGCGGATTGAAACCCTCTTTGCTCAACAGGAGGCGCGATCGCGCTTTGGCAAACCCTTTGACCTGCTGCGGCCCGAGGAACAAACGCGCCTGAAATCCCAGGTCTATAAAGACACCATCAAGCACCTATGGATCGGGACTTTTCACGCCCTCTGTGCTCGAATTTTGCGGTTTGATCTGGAAAAATTTCAGCATCCCAAAGGCTATCGTTGGACAAAAAATTTCACGATTTTTGATGAATCCGATGTCCAAAGCCTGATTAAGCAAATTGTGACGAAAGACCTGAATCTCGACGATAAAAAATTCCAGCCGAGACAGGTGCGTTTTGCCATTAGCAATGCCAAAAATCAGGGCCTGTCGCCGGAAGAGGTGGAGCGCAATGATCCCACTTTTCGCGGGCGCACAATCGCCACGGTTTATGATCGCTACCAAGCGGCTTTGGCGGCGAACAATGCTTTAGATTTTGATGATTTGATTGGGTTGCCCGTGCAACTTTTTCAGCAAAATGAATCGGTTTTGGGTTACTGGCACAGCCGATTCCGCCACATTCTCGTGGATGAATATCAGGATACCAACCGCACCCAATACGATTTGATTCGGCTGTTGGTGACCAATGGGGAATCTTCCGAAAGCTTTGACCAATGGAACCATCGATCGATCTTTGTGGTGGGCGATGCGGATCAGTCTATTTATTCGTTTCGGGCGGCGGACTTCACGATTTTGCTAGATTTTCAGGATGATTTTGGCGATCGACTGCCCGATGACGACACGCGGACGATGGTGAAGCTGGAGGAAAACTATCGATCGCGCGAAAACATCTTGCAGGTGGCCAACGAACTCATTGAACGCAACACAGAACGCATTGATAAAGTATTGCGACCCACTCGCGGGGCCGGTGACCCGATCGCGGTCTATGAATCCGACCACGAAATGGATGAAGCGGAGTATGTGGTTCAGAAAATCCGCAAGCTGGAGCAACAAAATCCCGAATTAAATTGGGGCAGCTTCGCCATTTTGTATCGCACCAATGCCCAATCTCGTCCCTTTGAAGATGTGCTGCTGCGGTTGGCAATTCCTTACACCATGGTGGGGGGATTACGGTTCTATGACCGCAAGGAAATTAAGGACACATTGGCCTATTTGCGCCTGCTCACCAATCCCAACGATAGTATTAGCCTGAAGCGGGTGATTAATGTGCCCAAGCGCGGGGTGGGCAAGACAACGCTCGATCGCCTAGAGAATGCGGCCGATCAGTTGGGCGTGCCGCTCTGGGAAATTTTGAGCGATGAAACTTCGGTGAAAACCCTGGCCGGACGGACGGCTAAGCCCTTGTTGGAGTTTGTGCAAATGATTCAGACCTGGCAAGCCCAGGTGGATCAACAACCCGCCGCCACAATTTTGGATGGCATTCTTCAGGGATCGGGCTATGTGCGGGAACTGCAAGCGGAGGGCACGGACGAAGCGAGCGATCGCCTGGCGAATTTGGCGGAATTGGCCAACGCCATGACCCAATATGCGGAAGACACCAGCGACGGCTCCTTGACGAACTTTCTGGAAAATGCGGCACTAGCTTCGGATTTGGATGATTTGAAGGAGGGCAAAAACGCCGTTTCCCTGATGACGCTCCATGCGGCCAAGGGGCTGGAATTTCCGGTGGTGTTTTTGGTGGGGCTGGAACAGGGGCTGTTTCCCAACTTCCGTTCCATGGACGATCCCCGATCGCTCGAAGAGGAGCGCCGTCTTTGTTATGTGGGCATTACCCGCGCCCAGGAGCAATTGTTCTTAACCCATGCCCAGGAGCGACGGCTGTGGGGAGGAATGCGCGAGCCTTCGGTTCCCTCGGTGTTTTTGGGCGAGCTGCCGCCGGAGCACCTGATTACTGAGGGGCGGAGCAACCGCCGATCGGGGCCGGCGGCCTTGGGATCAGCAACGGGATCGGCCAATCGGCGATCGGCCGCGGCCCGCCCCACCCCCAAACCCAATCCGCGCCCGACCAAAACCACGCCGCCCCAAGCTTGGGAAGTGGGCGATCGGGTGATTCACGACACCTTTGGCGAAGGGAAGGTGATGCATGTGTTTGAAACCGGGCGCAAAGTCACCATTTCGGTGCGGTTTCCCGGCTTGGGTCAAAAAATCTTTGATCCCAACCTGGCTCCCCTCCAGCGCTTGGATTAGGCCACTGCCCGATCGCGAGGGTCGAAGTTTTTCTGATGCGATCGACCCAGGGAGGGATCTCTGAAAAATGGCGAAAACCGGTTGATTAACCCTTCAGAAAACTCGCTGGAAACCCCGCAAGCGCCCGATCGCCCATTGGGCCGTGCGCGATCGCCCAAATCGGCTAAGATGGCATCAACTAAACGTAACGTCGCTCTAACTTAAGGACAATACTGGGTGATTGACTTCGGACGAGTCATGACCGCGATGATCGTGCCGTTTGCCCAAGATGGCAGCGTTAACTACACGATCGTCGAGCAACTGACGCGCAATCTCGTGGCGCACGGAACCGACACGCTGGTGGTGTGCGGCACGACCGGTGAATCGCCAACCTTAACCTGGGACGAAGAATACGAACTGTTTCGCGTCGTTAAGCAAGCGGCGGGCCGTGCCAAGGTGATGGCCGGCACGGGATCCAACTCAACCCGCGAGGCGATCGCCGCCACCGAAAAGGCCGCTAAGCTCGGTCTGGATGGTTCGTTGCAAGTGGTTCCCTACTACAACAAACCGCCCCAAGAGGGACTCGCCGCCCATTTCCGGGCGATCGCCGCCGCCGTGCCCGAGTTCCCCCTCATGCTGTACAACATTCCGGGACGCACGGGCCAAAACCTGCTGCCGGAAACGGTGGCCCAACTGGCGGAATTGCCAAATATTGTGGCGATCAAAGAAGCCAGCGGTAACCTTGACCAGGTGAGCGCCGTCCGCCGTCTGACTCCGCCCACCTTCAAGATCTATTCTGGAGACGATTCCCTGACCTTGCCGATGTTGGCGGTGGGGGCCTCGGGGGTGGTCAGCGTGGCCAGCCATCTCGTGGGTGATCGAATTCAAAGCATGATTCGCGCCTTTGAAGCGGGTCAGGTCAACGACGCATTGACAGAACATTTGGCTTTGTTACCCTTGTTTAAAGCCTTGTTCTTGACCACGAATCCAATTCCCGTCAAAGCAGCGCTAGAACTGTTAGGCTGGGAAGTGGGGGAACCGCGCCTGCCGTTGATCCCTTGCCCGGATCCTGTTCGCCAAGCCTTGAAACAGGCAATGGCGGAGTTAGACCTGCTGCCACAGTGAACTAGCAACAGTCGCTGACAACCAACGGGCGATCGATCAGTGATTATTGGGGCACTGATGGGCAATTAGCGGACGATGAACCCAGTGCGCGATCAACCCTTTCCCGATCGCCCCAAGCCAACAGGCGAAGGACAGCGCTAGGGCGATGACTGCACAAGCTATTGGGTCAAAGATTGAGCAAAATACTAGGTAGAAAGTACTGAGTAGAGTGTTGATCAACGACTTTCAACTTTGCTCAAAATCAGCAACACCAATCCGAAAAATTGCAAATTGGTTGCTTTGATGAATTTTTGAGTTAGTTTCAGATTGCTGATAGTTGAGTCACGGACTCTTGGACAAAATAAACTGCCCGATCGCTCCAGTCATTCACTCACCATCATCCCGATCGAGTGGCATAGGATTAAATCATCCAAATTAAGTTATCCAAATCCCAGAACTTGGATTAGACTGAGAGCAAATTGGCACTGCCCAGCCCTGCAAAACTTGAAGGCAGCTTAAAATTAAAGAACTAGATTCCGGATTAACTAAAAGTTCTGACTAAAAATTTTGAATCAGCCGTTTGCTTAAGCAATGCAGTTCAGCAATGCAGTTCAGCCGGTTCATGAAACAGTCCCATAAAAAAAATCCCCTAAGCGGCTCAACTAAAATCTTGCTCAAAACCAATTGAAAAACCCAATTAGCCCATTAAACAAGCCCATTGCCGTTAACCATGTTAAAAAACGCCCGATCGCTCAGCATGACTCAATCATCGCTTTTTCGACAACCTGTGAAATCCGCAAAATTTTCAACGGCTCATCGCGAGCAGGGAGCTGCAAGCTAATCATGAATCCGGAATATCCAACAGTGGCTTGTTTAATAAAAATGGGAGTCCTCGCATTTGATTGCTCTTAGGCCGGTTGAGGGGTTCGATTTTTTGAACAATCTTTTGAACGCTCTAAATCATCCTCATTTGGAATCCCCACTTGGAATCCTAATTTTGAGAGCAACCATTGTGTTGAATTTAGATTGATTGGCGGTGGTGAATTGGATCGATCGAACGGATCCACCGACTGATCTTGAAGCAAGTTTTTTTCCCGGATGGTTACTCCTTGATGCAATCCATGAGTTTGGTGAATGTGTTGAGCCTAGAAAATTCGGCACAGCATTCCACAGAATTTTGCCCAGCAGATTTGCCCCGCAGAATTTTGTACGGCAGGATTTTGCGCCGCTTTTCAAAAAGCGTCTTCTTGAAGAATTTTTGAAAAACCTTCAAGAAGGTTCTGCCAGCTTCGAGCCCCAACCCCGACCTAAGTTTCCCGCAGCAGCAACCCACCGCCGATCGCGTGATTCGGCTGGGGACGACGGGTTGATTGAGACAACCAGCTCAATCGTTTAACAGGCTGAGTACCGCCCATCACTAACCATCACGAATCAGGTTTGCTCCTTTCCCGACGAGAGGGCATGACGGTACTCCCCAATTCGTTGCTAACAGTCTGGTGACCGATTCCAACGCTAAGTAGTGCAATTTTTGAGTGCAATTTTTGGAGGCAAATGACTCAAGTCAGAAAGCGAATTCGTCAGCAAGCAGATTCCGAATCTTCCGTGGCTAACGGTGGCGAGCTGGCCAGCGAGTTGGCCCGTGGAGTGAATCCCGAAGTTTCCGCAACCCCGATCGCCCCTGGAAGTAAAAACGTGGCAGCAAAAGACGTGAAAGATAGCTCCCGTGACGATGTTCGGCGCTCTGCCCCTAGCGTAATTCGCAAGCGAAATTCCAACTCCCAAACCACCCCCAAGAAATTGTTGCAAGCAGATCATGCTGCGACCTTGGATCAATCGTTTGCTCAATCAACCGATCGCACCTTTTCCCCCTCTATCCCTATGAGTCAAAACCTCGTGACTGCTTCCCCCAGAACTAACTTTTCGGCCGCGCAACCTTCAACCCAATTCATCAGTAACGGCAAGCCCGGAACGCTGAAAATTATTCCCCTGGGTGGCTTGCACGAAATTGGTAAGAACACCTGCATCTTCGAGTATGAAGATGAAATCATGATGTTGGATGCGGGGCTGGCTTTCCCCACCGATGGAATGCACGGCATTCAAATTGTGCTGCCGGATATGACTTATCTGCGGGACAATCGCGAAAAAATTAAGGGCATGATTGTCACCCACGGTCACGAAGACCACATTGGCGGCATTGCCTTCCACCTGAAGCAAGTGGATATTCCGGTGATCTATGGGCCGCGGCTGGCGATGGCGCTGCTGTCGGACAAGTTGGAAGAGGCCGGCGTGAGCGATCGCACGGAAATTCGCACCGTGGGCCCGCGCGAATTTGTGCGGGTGGGAACCAAGTTTCTGGTGGAGTTTATCCGCAATACCCACTCGATGGCCGATAGCTTTTCGGTGGCGATTCACACGCCGTTGGGTGTGGTGATTCACACGGGTGATTTCAAGTTCGATCACACGCCCGTTGATGGTGAATATTTCGATCTTCAGCGGTTGGCGGAATACGGTGAAAAGGGCGTTTTGTGCCTGATTAGTGATTCAACCAACGCCGAAATTCCTGGTTTCACCCCTTCGGAAAAATCGGTTTATCCGAACTTGGAACGGGCCTTTGCGAAAGCGCCGGGTCGCCTGTTGGTGACAACCTTTGCGTCATCGGTGCATCGGGTGAACATGATTTTGGACATTGCCCACAAGCAAGGCCGGGTGGTGTCGGTGTTGGGTCGATCGATGCTGAATACGATCGCCCATGCACGCAATTTGGGCTATGTGAAATGCCCGGATGATCTGTTCGTGCCGATTCATGAACTGCAAAATTACCCCGATCACAAGGTGGTGATTTTGACCACCGGTTCCCAGGGCGAGCCGCTGTCGGCCCTGACGCGAATTTCCAAGGGCGAACATCGCCAAATCAAAATCCGTAATGGGGATACGGTGGTGCTGTCGGCGAATCCGATTCCCGGCAACACGATCGCGGTGGTGAACACGATCGACCGGCTGATGATGCTGGGGGCGAATGTGGTCTATGGGCGCGACAAGGGCATTCACGTTTCCGGTCACGGCTCCCAGGAAGATCACAAGCTGATGATTAGCCTGACGCGGCCCAAGTTCTTCATGCCGGTGCATGGTGAGCACCGGATGTTGGTGAAGCACGCGGAAATTGCCCAGAGCTTGGGCATTCCGGCGGACAACATGGTGATCATCGAAAATGGCGATGTGGTGGAACTGACCCAGGATTCGATCAAGATTGGCGATCGGGTTCCTTCGGGGATTGAACTGGTGGATGCGTCTCGATCGGGCGTGGTGAGCGATCGGGCCCTGCGCGAACGGCAACAGTTGGCCAACGAAGGCCTGGTGACCGTTGCCGCCAGCATCTACAGCACGGGTCAGTTGGCCTGCGATCCTCAGGTACACATGAGCGGTGTGGTTAGCAGCATTGACCCATCCAAGCTGACTGGGGCGATCGGGGCGACCTTGAAAAACTTCCTCAGCAACCGGTTTGAGCGCTTTGTCACCAACCCGGCTCGCCGCAGTGATGACGATATCGATTGGGGCGGCCTGAAGGTGGAACTGGAGCGCGAGTTCCAGCGGCTGTTGCGTCGCGACTTTGTGGGCACGCCTCAAGTGGTCGTGTTGGTGCAGCCGATCGCGGCTCCGATTTCTGTGCGACGCGATCGCCCGGCTCCGGCCGCTCCGACGGGCAACACTGCCGTTGCCGCTGCCACCGACTCGATCGCCCCTGAGTCTCCCGCCGCGCCTTCGGGTCGCCGCCGCCGCCGCACCGCTGCCAGTGTCGCCTCCTAAGGCCAACACCTGAAATCCGCTGATCGATTGCAATTGGTTGAAAGTTGCTGATCGATCGCGGCAATTTCTAATTTCCTAATCTTCAGTAGCACAGCAAGCTTCAGTGGCTGAGTTCAGAAATCCTCCAATTCTTGATCAATGTTGGTTGAGAAATGGGACGAGCCAGCCCCCGAAGACTGCTGTGCTACTGCATTGATGAATTTTTTATGAATCTGTGTCAGTACCCCAAAGTACTTCTCAAATATCCAAATATCCTCTCAGGGGCTTCCATTTAAGGGGCTTTGCCAGTCACGCAGAACGTCAAAATTCCAAGAATTCGATCGAGCTGATTGAGGTAATACTCATCTAAATCAATTTCTAAAATTAGCCTACTGTCGCGATCATGTAGCCCTAAAAACTTCCAAGTGGTTCCAGTGGTCACCACTCCATAAACCGAGGAAATGGGATCATTGGCCTGCTGATTGAATCGCCAAGCTGCGACCATTTCAGCCACACATTGCCCCAAACCACTATTGATGTTTTCGCGCTTGGCTTCTACCAATACCGTCACAGGTGATTTCAGGAGCAATAGTTCGGGCGATCGTGCCACTAAAAAATCGCAACGGCCGTTCAATCCACAGCTCGGATCAATATCAAAATCAATCCCAGAAAACAGGCTAATTTGCCCTGCCAGTTGTCGCCGCAGCTCCACCAAGATAGGCGCAATAATCCATTCCGATCGGGCCTTTTCCGTATTACTGGCTAGGGCCAAAGGAACATTTTCTTGCAGCAGTTCCCGCAGGCGATCGCTCGGATTAATCGGCGGCACGGGCGCAAAATGATGAGGTCGATCGTAGAGATCCAGGGAAAATTGGTCGATCGCCTGAGCCAAACTAAAGTCGCTGTATGCCATAACCCGCTCTCGATCGATGAGGTATTACCGGCCGTAAGGAATTAGTTCCATCGCTCGTGCTGCCCCATGTGGGCTAGTTCTTTAATAGGGCATGGTTCCGATCGTACAGCGCTTCCCCATGGTTGCGAGCCACCGTTGATCGCGAGTCATTGCTATGCCTCACAAAGTTGCGGCTGCGATCGAGTTGGCGAGCTTGTCCGCAATGCCCGCAATCCAGCGCTCGTCTTGGTTGGTGTAACTGCGGGGGGCGTTGGCTCCCAAAATCAACACGCCCCGATCGCCCAAAGGCTGCACAATCACGCCCTGGGTATTTTCGGGTAAATAGTCAAACTCAATGCGGCCGGGATAAACCTTCAAATCCACGAGATAGATCGGTTGTTGTTTATTGATCGCCCGCTGGACAATCGGCCCCGGTTTGACGATCGCTTGTGGGCCCAAAACGCCGCGCCGAAGCAACGTTTGCCCAGCCGTGCAATCGCCCCGGTAAACCACCACCGATCGGGTCACCGTGTTGGTTAGCAACAGGTGGGAAGCCCAGGCCAGTTCCACCTGCAACGGGCGATCAAGATCGGGCGCTAGCTCAAACCCTTCCGGCCCCGTTAGCTCCACCGCGTCCGGCAACTTGGGTTGCACCCGCTGCCAGAGCAACCCCGTCAAAATTAAGAAAGCACAGGCGATCGTCCCGGCCACGTCCGATCGCGCCTGCCACTCACTGATTTGAGGAGTCCAGAGCCGATTCACAAACAGCCCCACCCCGATCGCCATGCCCACCGCGATCGGCAAATTTTGCAGCCAACGATTGGTTTGCGATCGCGCCATAGCTGCCGAGGGCTGCCGGGCCCCTAAACCTCGTTTGCGTCCAGAATGCGTTGGAACAGGTAACCCGTGCCCCGCGCCGTCAGGATTAGTTCTGGATTGCTGGGGTCTTCCTCCAGCTTGGCCCGCAGTCGAGAAATATGCACATCCACCACGCGGGTGTCCACATGGCGCTCGGGTGTGTAGCCCCAAACTTCCTGCAAAATTTCTGCCCGTGAGAACGGTTCGCCCGATCGCGACACCAACAGCTCCAGCAGGCTAAACTCCATTCCCGTCAGCCGAATGCGCTCATCGCCCTTGTAAACCTGGCGCTTGTTGGTGTCAATGCGGATGTTGGCCACCTGAATCACGCCAGAGCTGGGAATTCCAGAGGCGTGGTTTTTGTCCACTCGCCGCAACACCGAGCGAATCCGAGCTTCCAACTCCTTGGGCGAAAAGGGCTTCACCACATAATCATCGGCCCCCAATTCCAGACCCGTGATTCGATCGGCCACATCGCCCAGCGCCGTGAGCATAATGATCGGAATATCCGATTCCTTGCGGAGTTCCTGGCACACGCCATAGCCATCCAGCTTCGGCATCATCACATCCAACACCACCAGATCCGGCCCCGCCTTCCGAAACACGTCCAAGGCTTCTTCGCCATCGGCAGCCGTGACCACCTCATAGCCAATCATGGACAGGCGGGTTTCTAGAATGCGGCGAATGCTGGCTTCGTCGTCAACAACCAGGATTTTTTCTTTGTGACTATCCAAGGAGAGGCCTCCTCCAATGGCTTTAACTTCTGCGTGAACTTTTGCGTGTTTTTGAATCGCTATCTTTCGGCTTTTATCGCTTTATTGTACCGAGGACATTTAAAGAGGCAATTCTAACCGCCGTTTCTCTTCCGTTTTGGAGATTACCAGTTGATCGCGGCGCAGGTTGAGGGCTGATTTCGTCAAAATGGATTGACAAATTACCCGCTCTGATGTGCGATGGGAGCGCATTTGACCCCAGTTCTTTGGAGTCGGGAATTGTAACTGATTGGGAACGCACCCTTTATTAAAAACAAGCGGGGTGTTTGTCGCAATGTTGCAACGAAATTGAAACAATTGCAGAAATTTCTTAATTTGTTGCGCTTTTGTGGATTCTCCTTTCGGGGGTTGCCATTCTAGGGGTTGCCATCCTAGGGCAGAGGCTAATTAACGGCAATCGAGGGCTGGGAGCACTGAATTGAACCAGTACCAATTGGGGTGGAAAACGGCGGTCAAGGGCTGGATCAACCAGGGCCGGATCAAGAAGGGCCGGATCAAAGGGGAGACGATCGAATGGCGAAGGTAAAAACCCGCTACGTTTGCAGCGCCTGCGGAGGCGTGGAGGCCCAAATGTTCGGGCGCTGTCCCAGTTGTGGCCAGTGGGGCACTCTGGTGGAAGAGGTGTTGGCTGCGGAACCCAGCACCACGGGCCGGGCCGCCGTGGCCGCCACAACCCGATCGCGCAAGGGATCTCGCCCCCAAGAGCCGGCCAGCCCGATCGCGGCTCGCACCTTGGCCGAAATTCGCGATCGCCCCCGATCTCGCTGGGCTTCGGGGTTTCGAGAACTCGATCGAGTCTTGGGCGGGGGAATTGTGCCCGGCTCCTTGGTGTTAATTGGCGGCGATCCGGGCATTGGTAAATCAACCCTGCTGTTGCAAACGGCTAACCAACTGGCTCGATCGCGCCGGGTACTCTACGTTTGTGCCGAAGAATCGGGACAGCAGGTGAAACTGCGGGCCCAGCGATTGGGGGTACAGGCTCCGGCGGCGGAACCGATCTCGGGCCAACTCCCGGAGGAATCGCCGGACGATCGCGCCGATCTGTACCTGCTGCCGGAAACGGATTTAGAGCCAATTTTGGCGGAAATTGAAAGCTTGCGACCGGCCATCGCCATCATTGACAGTGTGCAGGCAATTTATCTGCCCGCGCTGGCTTCTGCGCCGGGATCCGTGGCCCAGGTGCGGGAATGTACTTCGGCCCTGATGCGCCTGGCCAAGCGGCAGGATGTGGCCATGTTGCTGGTGGGCCATGTGACCAAGGAGGGGGCGATTGCCGGGCCCAAGGTGCTGGAGCATTTGGTGGATACGGTGCTCTATTTTGAGGGCGATCGATTTGCCAGTTTTCGCCTGTTGCGATCGGTTAAAAATCGTTTCGGCGCTACTCAGGAATTGGGGGTGTTTGAAATGGTCGATCGGGGGCTGTTGGAAGTCGCAAACCCCTCCGCCCTCTTTTTGGGTAACCGAGATGAGCGCGTGCCGGGCACGGCGACCATTGTGGCCTGCGAAGGAACCCGCCCGATCGTGGCGGAACTGCAAGCTCTCGTCAGCCCCACGAGCTATTCCTCGCCGCGCCGCGTCACCACGGGCATGGAATATAACCGGCTGCTGCAAATTTTGGCGGTGCTCGAAAAACGGGTGGGCGTGCCCCTCTCTCGGCTCGATGCCTACGTGTCCACCTCCGGCGGCCTGAGTGTGGAGGAACCGGCGGCGGATTTGGGTGTGGCCGTGGCCTTGGTGGCCAGTTTCCGCGATCGCATCGTTGATCCGGGCACGGTGCTGATCGGCGAGGTGGGTTTGGGCGGCCAAGTGCGTCCTGTTTCCCAACTGGAATTACGGCTCAAGGAAGCCGCGAAATTGGGATTTAAACGGGCGATCGTGCCCAAGGGTTCCGATGTACGAATTCGGGGAATGGAACTGATTCCCGTGGGGCGGTTGGTGGATGCGATCGGGGCGGCCATGGCGCGATCGATCGCGGCCGATGCCGCCCCTGATCCGGAAACCAGCGATTCGCACTCAAGCACACCCCAATCCCAAATTGAAGATTGAGTGAGCCTGTAGAGCTAACGACCAGACAGCGTGAAATTGAAAAGATTTCCTAAAGCGATACCCAAGCCTGTGCTAGCGGAACCAGTGATTCCACCCCAAAATAACGCCCTGAGTTTTCCAACCATTAATCGCAAATTATCAATGGCAAAAAACTGTAGAGCAGATGCAATTAACGGCACTGTAATGGGCAAGGCCCAGGGAATGACCGCTAGCCCTGCGCCAGATGTGAACACCAAAGCAACAACAATGACTACGCCACCCGCCAGTCCGCCAATTGCTAAAATTCGTAATCCCGCCACAATTCCAATGACTGGCAATACTAGGGGAATCGCCATAGAATAAGCCACACCTAGCAGCGACATAGAAAAGTCGGGACTGGTGAAAGCGGCTCTCAGAAACAAACCCGTGAGCAGATGGAAAAGACCACTTCCTGCAAGTTGTAAGTAGGCTTTTCTAGCGGCTGCTTGATCATCAAGAGAGCTAACAAGTCGGCTAATTCGGGTTTCTTTTTTCATTGGCATAACAATCAATTGACTATGAATTGGAGGCAATGCCTTGTGATGACAGACTTTGGAGTTGATCCGAGGTATACCGAAAACGAAAACAAAAAAGTTACGACAACCTCAAAAATAAGATTGTCTTGAAACCTGCTTCTACAGCAACGTAAGTTATTGCATTAAAATGGGCTGTTCGATTGTTTCTTGCACGGTTATACAAAAAATCCTCCCGGAATGAGGAGGATCTCAAAGATCTGAAACATGATCATGATCGAGATTATGATCGATGGCCCCGCCGTTTCAACGATGTTGCAGTCTGCACTGGCTGGGCACTTCACCCGATCCGACAACTAGAAAATTTGTCTAAACCGGCAGTGGTTCACTGATCGCCCGATCACGCGGAATTTTGCGATCGAACAAACTGCCCAAGACGGCCGCCGGGCGAGCACTGTGGGGCCAAGCAAACGCATGACGAAATGCTGCTTCTTGGCAGGCTTCCAGTTGCTCAAAATCAATCACATCCAAGGTCAGCAGGGTTTCGTATTCAAAGGGCAATCGCACATTATGCAAACCCGCATTGTCGGTGCAAATAGCAATCTCAACCCCCGCCTCAAAGCAGCGATCGAACACGGTTTTCAGTTCCCGTAAATCGCTCATGGTTCCCGTTTTGAGATAGGTGGTGGGACATACTTCCAAGCATTGTCCCCGGCGGGCCAAATCGGGTAGCAGTTCGGGATATTGCAAGGGAATTTGAATCCCATGGCCAATGCGCATCAGCAGCGGTAAAAGGTCGGGACATTGCCCCATGGGAGTTTCGTAAACATGGCCCGTGGTTTTGAGACCCAGCGATCGCGCCAATTCGTATAGCTCAATCCACTCATGCAATCGATCGCCATACAAATCGTCACCGCCCGCCAGGTCGATCGCGCAAACATAGTCCCGCGACTGAGCTGCTAACTCCACGATCGCCCGATTCACCTCATAGGGCAACTTGACATGCATACATAAAATTTGGCTGGTGACGATCGGGCAATCCACCACCTGGCTGGCCTGGCCTACCGTTTGCACAATGTCAGCCATTCGATCGATCCGCTCTCCCATTGGCAAATGCTCAGGGGTGCGCAGATAGGGCGTGTAGCGCAACTCCAAATAGGCCAAATTTTCGAAAATGTAGGCCCCCCGAATCAGGCGATAGATGAAATAGGGCAACATTTCCTGGGTCTGCACACTTTCCACCAATGAGTGCAACTCCAAATACTCCGCCAGGGTTTTGCGAGGACGGGTGTAGAAATCCTCAAATGCCCCATAGTCTGGAAATTGGGTCGTTAAGTCCGATCGATGCCGTTCAAAATAGCGCCACAGCACCCGAGGCACGACCGAACCACCCAAATGCCGATGCAGTTCTGCATGTAATGCCATAGAAGCGTCCCCGAGAGTACTGAGTCTTGCGAGCGATCGCGATCGAGGCTGGAAATCGTCCCGATCGGGCCCAAGCACCGACGATCATTTCGATATTTTTATTGTTGCTTAAGAAAATTAAATCGGGCGCGATCGCCCGAGCCTATATCCCCCCGAGCGATTTCACCCAGTCACCGCCTCGATCGCCCGGTTGACACCTTTACACCTCGATCCTGATAATCGTCGTTTGTGTAAACTCAAACACCGCTAAACCGTTGGCTAACGTCGTTGTAATTGGGGCCCAGTGGGGCGACGAGGGCAAAGGCAAAATTACAGATCTCCTCAGTCGGTCGGCCGACGTGGTAGTTCGCTACCAAGGGGGGGTCAATGCCGGACACACGGTCGTCGTTCAAGACCAAGTGTTCAAGCTGCACCTCATTCCGTCTGGCATTTTGTATCCCGAAACCGAGTGCATCATTGGCTCGGGCACGGTCATTGATCCGCAAGTGCTGATTGAAGAACTCGATCAGCTCGTAGCGTTGGGCATTTCAACGGACAACCTGTTGATTGCGGAAACGGCCCACGTGACCATGCCCTATCACCGGCTGATCGATCGCGCGGCGGAGGAAAAACGCGGTAACTACAAGATTGGGACGACGGGGCGCGGCATTGGCCCGACCTACGCCGACAAATCCGAGCGTACCGGCATCCGGGTCATGGATTTGATCGATCGCGAGGCGCTGCCAGACTTGCTGCGTTGGACGATCGCCCAAAAGAACGTCATTCTCGAAAAGCTCTACGACCTGCCGCCGCTGGACGCGGAAGCGGTGATTGAAGAGTATTTGGCCTATGGCGATCGACTGCGGCCCCATGTGATCGACGCATCGCTCAAAATTGCCGACGCGGTGAAGCAAAAACGGAACGTTCTGTTTGAAGGGGCCCAGGGAACCCTGTTGGACCTGGATCACGGGACTTATCCCTATGTCACCTCTTCCAATCCGGTGGCTGGGGGAGCCTGCATTGGGGCAGGCGTGGGCCCCACAATCATCGATCGGGTGATTGGCGTGGCTAAGGCTTACACCACCCGCGTTGGCGAAGGCCCCTTCCCCACGGAAGCCCTGGACGAAACCGGAGAACATTTGGGCGAACGGGGGGCCGAGTTTGGCACCACCACGGGCCGCAAGCGCCGTTGCGGTTGGTTTGATGCGGTCATTGGTCGCTATGCCGCCCGGATCAACGGCCTGGATTGCTTGGCCATCACCAAGTTGGACGTGTTGGATGAGCTGGCGGAAATCAAAGTTTGCGTGGCCTACGAAATTGACGGCCAACGCTGCGAAAATTTCCCCGCCGGGTCGCACCAATTCGCCAAGTGCCAGCCGATTTACGAAACCCTGCCCGGTTGGCAAACTTCCACCAGCGGTTGCCGCAACCTGGAAGATTTGCCCAAGCAGGCGCTGGACTACCTGAAGTTTTTGGCGGAGTTGATGGACGTGCCGATCGCGATTGTTTCCCTGGGAGCCAGCCGCGACCAAACGATCATCATCGAAGACCCCATTCACGGCCCCAAACGCGCCTTGCTGTACGAAAACGGCCAGAGTTAGCCCTAAGAACCAGTGGCCAAAATCATCCCCATCAGGGTTAGTCGCAATCCGTTAACCCTGGGGGGTATCTGGCTACGGGCCCTTGCCTGAAAATGTCCTGATGATTCAGGCTCCCTTTCAACGGCTCAAGCCTGGGGAATGGGGTTGAATTTCTGTTAATATTCTTTGGCTTTCTACGCCGACGATAGCTCGATCGCCCGCCGATTCTTGCTTGACTGATTGCGATCGATCCCACAATAGGAGAACCATCCATGAGCCTTACTTTTGAAGCCCAAGTCCGTCCCGAAGGCAGCAAGCCCGGTGCTCTGCGTCGCGAAGGTTTGATTCCGGCGAACCTCTACGGTCACGACGGCGCAAACTCGGTGTTGCTGACGATCAACGCCCGGGATTTGGGTTATATGCTGCGATCGGTTAAGGTGGGCGAAACTCCGGTTGAACTCACGATCGCTGATTTGAACTGGAAGGGTTCCGTGGTGCTGCAAGAAGTGCAAAAGCACCCCTGGAAGTCAACCATGGTCTATCACGTCAGCTTCCTGGCCGCGAAGGGCTAAATCGCCTAGCAATCTAACTGGATGCTTGATGAAGCGAGAGTAGGGCAATTGAGTTTCGATTGCCCTACTTTGTGTTTTGAACATATTTGGAGCGCATTTGGAACGTATCTGGAACGTATCTGGAACGTATTTGGAACCCATCTTGAATTGGGAGTCCTGGGCGTTCAATTCGGCTGATTGAGGATTTGTTGAAAGCTTGTTAAGAGCTTGTTGAGCGCTTGTATTGAAAATTTGTTGCATTGCATTCGCTGCACTGAACCTGTTGAATGCAAGCAGCGAGATTGAGCCAGTCCCCCTCAGGAGTTTTGTGCATGGATTCGACGCTGCCGCCCTTGGTGCAACAGATGCTTCAGCCGGAGTTCTATCCCCATCCGGTGCAGGAGCCGATCGCCCTGATTCAAACCCACGTTTCCTTTGTGTTCATCACGGGAGACTGGGTTTATAAACTCAAAAAGCCGGTGAACTTTGGCTTTTTGGACTATTCCACCCTGGAGCGGCGTAAGGAATTTTGCGCTCAAGAAATTGCGCTCAACCAACGCAGTGCAGCGGAACTCTATGTGGGCGTAGTTCCCATTATTCAAACGGGCGATCGCTACCAATTGGCGGAAGTGGGCGAAGCTGAAGCCAGCAATGGGGCGGTGGAATATGCCGTCAAAATGCATCAATTTCCTCAGGAAAATTTGATGAGCGCCCGGTTCGATCGCGGCGAAATCACCGAAGCAGAGATCATTGAGCTGGCCCGGGTGGTGGCGGAATTTCACCGCACCGCTCCCACCAGTGATTACATCAATACCTTTGGGGAAATCCCGCAAATTAAAGTTTCCTTTGATGAAAACTTTCAACAAACCACGGGTTACATTGGCGGGCCCCAAACCCAAGCGCAATTTGACCTGACCCAAAGTTGGACAGAAGCTTTTTTTGCGGAAAATGGGGAGCTATTCCAAAGTCGTGTGACCGGCGGGTTCATTCGCAATGGCCATGGCGATTTGCACTTGGGCAATATCTGTTGGCTGAACGATCGCCCGCTGTTGTTTGACTGCATTGAGTTCAACGAACCTTTCCGGTTTGTGGACACAATTTACGACGTGGCTTTTTTGGCCATGGACTTGGAAGCTCGGGGCCGCATTGACTTGGCCAATGCCTTTGTCAATGAATATGCGGAGCGATCGGGCGATTGGGCTGGTTTGGCCCTGTTGCCGCTGTATCTGAGCCGCCAATCCTACGTGCGGGCCAAGGTCACCTCCTTTTTGCTGAATGACCCGGCGATTCCGGAGGCCGATCGAGCCGCTGCCCACGATCGGGCCACCGCCTACTATCGCCAAGCGGCCAGCTATGCCCAACCCCGATCGGGTCAGGTAATTTTGATGTGTGGTCTGTCGGGATCGGGCAAATCAACCGTGGCTCGGCAATTGGCTCGCCAAACCAACGGGATTCAGATTCGATCGGACGCGGTGCGCAAACATTTGGGCGCTGTGCCCCTGGACCAAAAGGGGCCGCAATCCCTTTACAGTGCCGAAATGACCGCCAAAACCTACGATCACCTGCTGCAATTGGGGCTGGATCTGGCCAGTCGGGGCGAAACGGTGATTCTCGATGCCAAGTATGATCGCCGAGCCTTGCGCCAAACGGTGATTGCCGCCACCCAAGAACGGGAATTGGATTTGGAAATTGTCCATTGCCAAGCCCCGATCGAGGTGCTGCGCGATCGGCTCAATCAGCGAACCGGCGACATTGCCGATGCCACGGCTGATCTGTTGGCGGCTCAAGTGGCGGCCTTCGAGGCCTTCAGCAATGAGGAACGCCTTTGGGTGCGCGAGGTAGACACAGCCCGGGGGGGCGATTTAAAGTTGCAGTAGCTGATTTTCCCGGTGGCGGCTGTTGGCCCTGCGCAAGTTGCCTGCGGTCATTGGTGCTAAGTAAGTTGGTGCTGAGTAATTTGGCGCTGAGTAATCTGGTTCCCAATTCGCGCTCAGTGCTTGGCAAACTTGGCAAATTTGGGCAACGGCCGCCCCGATCGCGACAATCCCCAGACCCGTGAGCTATCTGTATCAAGGCTTAGTTTGGTTCTTGCTGTTTTGGCTTGCCCTGGTGGGGGTGGGCTACAGCACACTGTCAGCTTTGGTGCTGGCGATTTTTGGTGGCGCTGCTGGATCAATTATTTCCGTGTGGTGGCAGCAGCCGGCCGCCGATCCGGTGGTGACGCGGCGAACGTTCGATCGGGTGGAGCGTGCGCCGCGTCCCTATCCTTACGAAACCCTGGAATCTTCGCGCCTCAAGCGCCAGGGCCGTCGCCGTCGCCAAATTGGCTGGCTAGATCAGTGGTTGCGGGTGCGGCCTCGCTAGGGTCGAATAACGGCTGATCGGTATTACCCTAGCGGCAGGAAATTTTTTTCAGGGTAAGTGCCTTGTTTTCAGGGTAAGTGCATTGTCTTAACCCAAGTGCTCTGACTGAGAGCTGACCGTTGTTACGGAGTTCAACAGTCGGCAGCACCCACCGAAGAGGAAACAAGCACCGTGTGGCAATGGGGTCAATGGCGCAATCAACGCCTGCCCTGGCAAACGCGCCAGGTCGCTGATGTTTTGTTGGTGGCGGCGGTGGCCGGTGGCTTGCTGTTGGCTCGCTCTTGGGGCTGGCTCCAGCAGGCGGAATTGGTGGCCTATGACTGGCTGATTCGGGCCCGATCGACCCCGCCCCTGCGCGATCGGGTGGTGATTGTGGGGGTGGATGAACCGGATATTCAATTTTTGAAGGTTTGGCCCGCCCGCGATCGAGACTTGGCCAAACTGTTGGAAACACTCGTGGCGGCCCGTCCCGTGGCGATCGGGCTGGATATTTACCGAGATTTGCCCCTACCCCCTGGTCAGGAACGCCTAGAGGAAATTTTTCAGAACAGTCCTGTCCCGATCGTCGGCATTCGGCTGATGCCCGACTCGGAAAAAAAAGGCATCCTGCCCGCAGCGTCCCTGGCTCGCTATCAGCAAATTGGGTTTAACAACATCATCATCGATCCCGATCGGCTGGTGCGCCGCCATATTCTCTATTGGTGGCATACGGATCCAAAAACGCGCCAACGCCAAATGCATCAGAGCTTTGCCTTTGTGTTGGCCCAACTGTATTTGCAACAGCGCCAAGTGACCCTGACCAAAACCGAAGATCCCAAACAACTGCAACTGGGGCGGCTGCGGTTGTCCCCGATCGACCCCAACAGTGGCGGCTACCAGGGCATTGATGCCGGTGGTTACCAAATCCTGGCCGATTGGCGGGGCCCCTCCAGAACTGTGCCGGTGGTTTGGTGGCGGGACGTGGTGCAGGGGAAGGTGTCGCCCGCGCAACTCAGTGGGCGAATTGTGGTCATTGGGGCCATGACCGAAAGCCTGAAGGACTATGCCTACACGCCCTACAGCAACCAAGGACGGGATTCGGCCCAACCCATCTTTGGGGTGGAATTGCAGGCCCAGGCGATCGAGCAACTGTTGGAATCCGCGATCGAGGGGCGGCCGCCCATTCGCACTTGGCCCGACTGGGTGGAACAGGTTTGGATTTTGCTGTGGACCGCGGCCGGGGCGATCGCCGTAAAGCGATCGCGCTCCATGGGCCAGGCGGCTTTTCACCTGGCCTTGGCCCTGTTAGGCATCGGTAGCTTCACCAGCCTGAGCCTGGGGTGGGGGTGGTGGATTCCGATCGTGCCGGTGGCCATGGGCACGCTGGCCAGCGCCGGGGGGCTGTGGCTGCTGGCCTTTCAGCGGCAACAGGAACAGACCCGATCGACCCTCTTTTTTCAGCAAGTTTTGGCCGCCATTCCCGAGCCACTGTTTGTGAAAGACCAAAATCGGCGCTGGATTGCCGTGAATCCCGCCTTTTGCAACTTCACGGGGCTAACCACCACCGATCTGCTGGGTAAAAGGGCAGAGGATGTGTTTTCTCCTGAGTTGGCCGCTGCCCTCACGGCGGAAGATCAACGGGCGATCGACCAGTTGGGGCCCGCCGAGACCCAATTCGCCTGGCCCGATCCCTTTGGTCGAGAACGAATGGTGAGCACCAAGCGCACCCTCCACCGCGATCGAGCCGGGAATCAGTTCCTGGTGGGGGTGATGCGCGACATTACCGAGCAGTGCCGAGCCGAAGCGGAATTACGCCGCACCGCCGCCGAACTGCGGGACTATACCCAGCAACTGGAGCTAGCCCACGATGTGTTGCAATACCAAGCCCGCCACGATGGCCTCACGGGATTGGTGAACCGTAAATATTTCTATGAGCGCTTGGATGTGGCGCTGCAACAAGCCCGCCAGGATCGGTTCATGAGCGCGGTTTTATATCTGGATTTGGATGGGTTCAAGGCTGTGAACGACACCTTGGGCCATCGGGCCGGCGATCTGTTGCTGATTGAATGTGCCCAACGCCTGACCCAAAACCTGCGAGGCAGCGACACGATCGCCCGATTTGGCGGTGATGAATTTGTGGCGTTGTTGCCGGCCATTCCCCAAGGGGACGTGGCGGCCAGGGTGGCCGAAAAACTCCTGGCCGCCGTCAGCAAGCCCTATCGCGTTGAGGGCTGTGATTGCCAAATTACGGTCAGCATTGGCGTGGCTCTGTTTCCCGATGATGCGGAAACGGCCGATCAACTCATTGAATATGCCGATTCCGCCATGTTTGCGGCCAAGGGGATGGGAAAAAATGCGTTTTGTCTCTATGGCGAGCTGCCAGCCGAGCCTAATCGGGTTCTGAGAGAGTAGTCAAGTCAATCAGGCTAACGTTGAGAAGTTACGCTGCCGCAATTAGGAACGTTGACTTTTAGAACTTATTGGACAGATTATGCAAAGCGATCACTCGTATAGGCTTTGATTTTTCTAGGCTTCACGACTTGCCAAGGATAACGAGGCTGAAGCTTATTGAGTGGAAAACTTGCAAGACGGTTTTCTATGTGGTTCTTTTCATTATTCGTTAGTCCAAACATTGCATAAACAGTGTCATCAATCTGACTAAGGACGGTCAAAAAATCGGATTCAACTTGTTGAAAGCCAGCAGAGCGTTGCCGATAGTCTTGCATCAAAGCTGCATAATCTTGAGGAACCAGCAGCTTCTGAATAATCGCTCTAGAAATCGTTGCTTCTTCGTCGGCATTAAGTATCAGGAGCTTGTAGACCAGCTCAGCAATGTCAGTATCTATGAGTTCTAGCCAAAATGATCCGGCTCGAATACAGTTCTCATCTAAGGTGAGTTCTTCCACATAAACATCTTCGGTACTCCAGTTAGTAAAGTTGAGTCCTAAATTACGATCGCTCAATTTATAGCGACTTATTTCAATTCGAGTCTCAATTTCAGATAAAAGCCACTCATCGGGGTTATTTTTAGCGATTGTCGCTAGCCGAGCAAGTTCGTTGTACCCCTTGACTAACTGTTGTTCAGTTGCTGAATCCAGATCTCTAACCCAAGGCAAAGCTTCTAAGATTCGAGGATAATTTGTTGCATAAAACCCTTGAATAACTCCACTTCTTAATCGAATTGCCCAGTAGAATCTGGCTAATTTGCTATTGAGATAGGCAACTACAGCTTCGGCTCGACTGCCTTCGCTTTTAGGTAATGCAACAATCGTAGTATCTAAGCTCGCAAGACCATTTTCTGTAGTTTCCGATGTAATGATAGTGGCAGTGAGAGATTGAGTGAATTTAGCAACAGCAATGAAAACACGATGGGCTTGATCAACCCATAAACTTGGCTTTCCGACAGCTTCTAAATCAACCCAACCATCAGGTTCACCATGCCACCCCATTGCTAAACTGCGTCCAGCAATAACTTGAATTGGTTTGGTTCCTGTTGGTTCTGGTGTAACTTCTGCACCACTGCGTTGAATACCATACGTCCACCAAAAGGGACGGTTATTCCTGCTCAATTGTTGGGCAACAGCTTCCTTCAGCTCAACAATATTGCCACCGTTTCCAGTGGGATATAGCTTTTTGAAAATCGGGACATCTTCAGGATGCAGTAACGGCAGCAAATAATCTCCCCACAGTCCTTCTCGCAGATTACTTGGATCGATGTCAGTCACTCTGGGGCTAATTTTGGCATCAAAAAAATCTTTGTAATTAACTTTTACGGGTGGTTCATCACTTGTCCATTTAGAAGGAACATAAAGTTCAATTTCATCATCTTCCTGGGCTGGCACCCGCTCAATCACTAAAATCAAGGGGACTCGTGCAACGTCCCAGACAGGCTTATCGGTAAACTCCAACCACACAATTTTGCGTAATGCGGCTTCTCGCCCTGGGTAAAGCAATTTCCAAACCTTTGCTGCTGCTTCCGAGTTGGCATAGCCACCACTCACCACCATGCCTAACCAGCCGCCATGTTCCAGCGATTCCGCCAACGCCCGGTAGAGAAATACCAAGCCAGTATCCGCATTCTGTCCCCAAATTTGATGCCATAGCCCGCGCATCTCATCGTTATATTTCACCCGCTCTGCCCGAATGTAGGGAGGGTTGCCCACAATATATTTCCACTGCTGACTATCCCGCTCTGCGGAGCCAGGAGCCAAGAAACCTGCTCCTAGTAGCGGAACTAGATCGGATTCCCGCAGCAAGCTGTTTAGGTTATAGATATGAATTTTAGGAATATCTTTGGGGTTGGTTGAGGGTTTGAAGCGTACTAGTGCCCACATCAATTGAAAGTGGCTGATAAATGCTGCAAATGGGTTGAGATCAAATCCCCAAACGGTGGCTTGTAATTCTTGTGAAACGGCATCTGAATCAAGCCCTCTTGTTTTTGCATCTTCCAGACACCGATGGATGTATCGCACTAAAAATGAACCGCTTCCACAGGAGGGATCAAGCAATGTGCCTTCGCCGTGCTGAAATACGGTTTGTTCCAACAACCAATCCACGATCGATGGTGGTGTATAAAATTCCCCTAATCGTTTCCGTTTAGCAGGAGGCAAGAAAGTTTGATAAATATCTCCCAGAATTTCTTCCGACAATCCAGAAAAGTCGTAGGCATTGAATCGAAGAATTAGACGCTGTAAAGCTTCATCTAATGCCCCATTTGTTTCATAAATCCAGTCAAACAAGTTACGCTCAAATGGTTCTTGATACAACCGTCCGACATCTTCTGCCACCAGTTGCACTAACGCCTTAGCATCCCCTGTTAGATAGTCAACAAACGCTGCCCAATCTCGGGGGCCCCCATTCGACAAACGCCGCTTCTCATTTTTTGTAAGACCTAAATCTTCTATCAATCGTAAAAACAACACACGAGCAACCAACACTGCAACTGAATCAGCAACGAAAGATTCTCGAATTCGTTGTTTAAGTCCTTCCGTTGTCAATTTTTTACCATTCTTATCAAGAACTCGCCCATACTGATCTTCAAATCGAGGGAGCAAATCTTCAAATAAGTGGCGATGGAAGTCAAATTTAAACCGAAGCCGAACCAATGCCCGTCGCTGAGTATCGCCTGTATCTACTAGGTTGCGCTGAATTTCCTGTTCCTGTTGTTTAAATTCTTCATACTGTTGAATGAGTGAGGTGATTACCTGTTCTGCTGCTGTACCGAGTTCAATAAAGCTCATTTGCAAATCTTGGCGCAAACGGTCTAATGTCTCTGGTGCATCAAGTTTTAAGTAAACATAGGGTAATTGTCCATCAATGAAGGTTGCCCATTGATTGCCATGTGTTGCCTGTTCATAGGAGATAAATTTAAGTTTTTCTTTTAATTCTTCAAACGTTATTTCAGATAAGTTGCATGGTTCTTCAAATCCTGAAGTAGGATCCCCTGTGGGTAAGACAATCCAGAGATAATGGGCTGTTAAAAACAAGACATATCGGGTTAGACCCTCAATGTACTTACATTTCTGATTCCAGAGCCTACGTCGTCCAGCTTCTGTATTCAGTTCTGCATCATCTTTTTTTAGGTCTCCTACAACCCAGGCAATTTTCTCAGGAGTCAGTAGCTTGATATCTGGATAGCCACCACCACCGCGATCTTCAGTAATAACCCGATCCTTGGGATAATCCAGTAACCCAGCTAAGAAATCACGGACATTTGGGTTGTATGACCGCTCTGGTCGATTCCAATCCAAAGCAAGCCATTTTTTTAAAGGGTTTTGTTGCTGTTTTGGTGATCTGATATTTTTAGACACGATACATAACCTCTTTACTTTTAAATGTTTCTAGAAAGGTGTCAGCAGGGGACTTGGTTGGCACTAAATTGAAAAGTGCAGATAATTTTTTAAGAAGAAACTGTTCCTTGAGGGTCAAAAGTACCTCAAAAATCTTGAAATCTACTCACTGATGTTGATTTACGATCCTTGCCAGTAGCCCAAGCAGGATAACAACGGTTGAGCAGCCTGAACCGATCGGCCAGGCTGCACCAGCTTTCAGGAGAAGCCTAGCTCGAGAACTTCGGGCCCAAGCCGATCGCCCCGGCATAAACCGCCCGATCGCCCAGTTGATCCTCAATTCGTAGCAGGCGGTTATATTTCGCTACCCGTTCGCTCCGACAGAGAGAACCGGTTTTGATTTGACCGGCGCGTGTGGCCACGGCCAAATCGGCGATCGTCGTGTCTTCCGTTTCGCCGGAACGGTGGCTAATCACCGAGCGCAGGCCGCTGCGGGTGGCCAGGTCGATCGCCTCCAGGGTTTCCGTCAGCGTCCCGATTTGGTTCAGCTTAATCAAAATGGCATTGGCTGCCTTCAGCTCAATCCCCTTTTGCAAGCGCGTTGGATTGGTCACAAACAGATCATCGCCCACCAGTTGGGTGCGGCTGCCCAGGCTGGCATTCATCGCCGCCCAGTTGTCCCAATCGTCTTCGCTCAGGCCGTCCTCGATCGACACGATCGGGTACTGGCTCGCCAACTTGTCCAAATAGGCGATCGTCTCCGCCGGGCTGTGGGTTGCCCCATCAAAGGCATAATTCCCACCCTTGTACAACTCCGTCGAAGCCACATCCAGGGCCAGCGCCACTTGCTCGCCCGGTTTGTAGCCGGCCTTCTCGATCGCCGCAATCAGCAAATCGAGCGCCTCTTGGTTGGAACCCAAGTTCGGCGCAAAGCCGCCCTCATCGCCCACGCCCGTCAGCAGGTTTTTATCCTTCAGCACCTTGCTCAGGGCTGCAAACACTTCCGCCCCCCAGCGCAGGGCCTCCGCAAAGCTGCTGGCCCCGTGGGGCACAATCATGAATTCTTGGATGTCCACATTGTTGTCCGCGTGGGCCCCGCCGTTAATCACGTTCATGAGGGGCACGGGCAACACGTTCGACAAGGGGCCGCCCAGGTAGCGATAGAGGGGCAACCCGGCGGTGGCGGCGGCGGCCTTCGCCGTGGCCAGCGACACGGCCAAAATGGCATTCGCACCGATTTTGGACTTGTTGGGCGTGCCATCCAGCTCAATCATGGCCAGGTCAATGCTGGCTTGATCAAGCGCATCCATGCCGTAGAGTTCCGGCGAAATTTGCTCTTCAATATTTTCAACGGCTTTCAGCACGCCCTTGCCACCATAGCGGCTGGGGTCGTCATCCCGCAGTTCGTGTGCTTCAAAAGTACCGGTGGATGCGCCGCTGGGAACCTGAGCCAGGCCGGTTACCCCCGATTCGAGGGTGACTTCGGCTTCGACGGTGGGACGACCCCGCGAATCCAAAATTTCTCGCGCGTGAATTTCGACGATCCCCGTGTCGGTCATTTCCATGCGTTTTCTCCAAATCCAAAAGCGAACTCGATGCGGGCCGTTGGGATGGGCATTGTGCCCCGCGATCGGGTGGCCAAGTGCGATCGCCCCATCCAGCGGTCAATTGCCAGAATCAGAATAAGTCTTCATGGGTCGTTTGCGCGGGTTTTGCGCGTGAGATCCCGTGAACCTGCTGTGATGCTTCTAGGCGGCTCTGGTGCTTTGATGGCAGCGAGCTTTGGGGTTTGGACTTGGACAGATCAAGGCTGGAGCACTTGAATCCCAAACTTAAACCTCAAAAGTCGGAACTCTCAAAACCTCAGCTCCGAGGTCTGAACACTGAAGCTGGCCATTGTTGACCTTGGGTGATCTGTTCTGCTGCATCAACCATTACGGCTTGGGCAGCCAATTGGGGTCTGAAATGGGCCTTGGTGGCACTTCCGTCAGTTAATTGAGTTAATTGAGCGGTATCGGACTGATTCTGGCTCTGTCGTAACCGTAAGATCGGCCGATCGCCCCAAAACTTTAGGGATCGATCGGGAGCTGATGCCCCGATCATCCTGATCGCCCCGATCGATCCAATTCCTCCAGCCGTGACCTGCGTTAGCGCCTGGACTGAGATTAGGGCTTGGATTAGGGCTTGCTGAGATTAATTGGCTGGAATTAATTGGCTGGAATTAATTGGCTGGAATTAATTGGCTGGAATTAGTTGGCTGAGACTGGCTTCGCCAAAATCCCCTACACTGAGACTGCTACTTTGCTCGATCGCTCGAATGCTGGTTAAAGCCAAGCCCCAGCCCCTAGCCCCCCGTTGGCAAAAACCCCGATATTCCAGTTGGGAACGGCAGAAGGACGTGACGATCGCAATCGGGCGATTTGTCTCGGCCCTGTGGTGGGATCGTGTTCGCAAACAAAACAGCAGTGAGCAACGCAGTCGCCGGGCCCAGTGGCTAGCCCAAACCCTGGTGAACTTGGGGCCCGCGTTTATCAAAGTGGGACAGGCCCTGTCCACCCGCCCCGATCTGTTGCCGGGGGAATATATCACCGCCCTCAGCCGATTGCAGGATGCCGTGCCGCCCTTCAGCACGGATCTGGCGATCGCCACGATCGAAGCGGAGCTGGGCCAATCTGTTCAGGAACTCTTTCTGGAATTTGAACCGGAGCCGATCGCGGCGGCCAGTTTGGGGCAAGTTCACCGGGCCGTGCTGCCCGGGGGCGATCGGGTCGTGGTCAAAGTTCAGCGCCCGGGTCTAGAGCCGCTGTTTGATCTGGATTTCAAAGTTCTGCGGCGTTTAATTCACTGGAGCGAGCTGCTCTTTCCCTGGACTCAGCAATACGATTTGGAGTCCATCTATCAAGAATTTTTTCGGATTCTTTATCAAGAAATTGACTACGTTCACGAGGCCCACAACGCCGATCACTTTCGCCAAAACTTTCAGGAATTTCAAAACGTCCGAGTTCCCAAAATTCATTGGCCCTACACCACTTCCCGCGTGCTGGTGATGGAATATCTGCCGGGAATTAAGGTGGATGACTGCGAAGCGCTGGTGTCCTGTGGCATTGACACCAAAAAGCTGAATCAGTTGGGCGTTTGTTGCTACTTAAAACAGCTTTTGCAAGATGGTTTCTTTCAAGCAGATCCCCATCCGGGAAACCTGGCAGTGACCCAAGATGGATCGCTGATTTTCTATGACTTTGGCATGTTTGTGGAAGTGAAATCCCTGGCCAAAGAACAGATGCTGCAAACCCTGTTTGCGGTTCTGAAAAAAGATAGTGAATCGGTGTTGGAATCCCTAATTTCCATGGGATTAATTGAGCCGGTTTCGGACATGCGACCGGTGCGGAAACTGCTGCAATTTACCCTGGAACGGTTTGCGGAGCGGCCGGTGGATGTGAATGCATTCACGGAAATGCGCCGGGAAATTGCCACTTTATTTGAGCAGCAACCGTTCCGACTGCCGGCCCAAATGACTTACATTTTGAAGTCGATTACAACGCTGGATGGCATTGCGCGGCGACTGGATCCGGAATATAACCTGATTGCGCTGGCCAAACCCTTTGTGAAGCAGTTTGCGGGCATTGATCCCAATCGATCGCTCGCGGAAGGGCCAGGAGCCAACAAAACCCAAAAATGGCTGGGCTTGGCTAAGTTGGCCCTGGATACGGTGCAAGCGCAACTGAGCAAGCCGAATCCAACGGTGCTGGCAATTCAGCGGCTGGAGCAACGAATTGAACGGGGTGAGCTGGAACTGCGGGTGCGATCGACGGAAACCGATCGGGCCCTGAAACGCCTGAACCTGTCGATCGAATGTTTGATGTACACCTGCTTGGCGGGCTGTCTGTTAATTAGCGGGGCGGTTTTGGTGACGGGGCCCCTGGCTCACTGGGCGGCCTTTGTGTTTGCGGGGTCGGGAGTGGCGGTGGTGTTGCTGGTGCGGGCGTTGGTGCGGCTGTCGGTGCGCAAGCGGCTCGATCGGTTCATGGAGTAGCTATGGCCGATCGGGAACGGATTCTGGGTCTTGATCCGGGGCTAGCCATTTTAGGATTTGGGGCAATTAGTGTTCCCGCTGTTGGGGATCCGGTTTTTGGGGGTGATGGTTCGTTGGGTTGGCGATCGAGCGATCCGGTGGCGATCGACCCGGTGGCGATCGAATTGATCGACTTTGGTATCATTGCCACCCCTGCCGGCCAGCCCATTGGCGATCGGTTGGTGACCCTTCACGACGATTTGCACGCGGTCATTGACCAAATTGAGCCGGATCGGGTGGCGATCGAAAAACTCTTTTTTTATCGGATGGGCAACACGATCGCCGTAGCCCAAGCCCGTGGGGTGGTGTTGCTGGTTTTGGCTCAACGGCAACTTCCTTGGGTAGAATTCACACCGGCCCAAATTAAGCAAGCCCTCACCGGCTACGGCAACGCCAAGAAGCCCGAAGTGCAAGCCGCCGTGGCCCGGGAACTGAATTTGACCACCTTGCCCAAGCCGGACGATGCGGCCGATGCGTTGGCCGTGGCGATCGCCGCTTGGGGGGCGGAGGCTGCCAATCGCGGCTAGGAGCCAAGCGGCTCACGGGTAGCGTTAATTGGCTAGAAACCAGTTGGTAGCAGGTTGTTGGAGTTGCAAAGTTGCGGGGCGAGAGCGATGTTGCGAATCAGTCAGGGGCTGGAAACACCACAACTGATCACCTCGGGAAACGCTGCTCGCAAAAGCTGCCAAATCGATCGCACGCTCCTGGAGCCGGAACACCCCCAACATCAACATTGGATGGGTCACGCCTTGCAATTGGCCGCCGCTGCCGGGGCCGCTGGGGATGTGCCCGTGGGGGCGATCGTGGTGGATGGACAAGGCCAAGCGATCGCGCAGGCCGAAAACCGCAAGCAACGGGATGGCGATCCCACGGGTCATGCGGAAATTTTGGCGCTTCAACGGGCCGGGCGATCGCGCCAAAATTGGCATCTAAACGATTGCGTTCTTTACGTCACTCTGGAGCCTTGCCCCATGTGTGCGGGGGCAATTATTAACGCTAGACTTGGGTTGCTTGTTTTTGGGGCGATCGATCCCAAAGCGGGAGCCATTTGTTCTGTGCTTAATTTGCCCGCCAGTGCCGCTTCTAATCACCGATTGCCGGTTATTGGCGGTGTCTTGGGCCAAGACTGTCAGCAACAATTACAAGCCTGGTTTCAACAGAAGCGTCCCGATCGATTCTGTACCCAGCCTTCGGAAAGCACCTGAATAGTATCTTGGAGTACTTGCCAAACGCCAGTTGTTGTGAAATTAAAAACCGCAGCCTCTTATTTTTACTACTAGATTCGTTGATTTATAAACTTTTGATATGTCGATTTTGATTTTTCAAATATCCCTATTGGCACCATTATCTCATTCATTTTAAAAATCTCCAAATCCATCATTTGATGAATAATTCAATCAATTAATTATCAATTTAGTAATTAATTTCTCGGATCAATCTTTTAAATGAATGTTTAGGATTGATGTTTAAATCCAGAACTAGAAATTACATCTAAACTGATTATCGCGTTACATGGTAAATGCCATCAAGCAGTTAGTTGGTATGCAATGATCACCCTCCTAATTATTGGATCTGAAACTCATTCAAATCAAAATTCAAGAGATCTAATTTTCACTCATCTAGGCTATATCTTCCTTCACTAATTAACTCTGAGAAATCTGAAGGGCTGATCGGGGACGAACAAAATTGAAAGAGATAGAAAGCTGCTGTTGGATGATCGTAACTACTTGTGAAGAGATTAAGTGCTTTTAAGAAAACCTTATTCTGAAAATAATAAAATTATTGTTCACTGCTGAAATGGCGAAAGTTTGATGATGGCTGCCGCAAATCCCCCAACCTGTGATCAACGATGCAGAGATGATCGACGCATAGTTGATCGATCGCCAGCCATCTCCCCAACCTCTGAGGCATCGGAACTTCAACCGTTTGCAGGCCCCCACCCGATCGTCAACAGTGCCAGACAAAGCCTGAGCACTGGCCCCGACAAGCCAAAAACTATAGGCTAAAAACTAAAAGATGCCTGGAATCCTTCCTGGAATCCTTCAAGGTATAATTTGACTTCGCTGAGACTTGTGTTGGGGGCAGAATGGCAACTATTTCTAAAAAAATTTGTCTGGTTGGCGATTTTAGTGTTGGCAAAACCAGTCTAATTCGTAGGTTTGTTGATCGTCAATTTAGTGATCAATATTTGTCAACCGTTGGCGTTAAGATCTCCAAGAAACTAATTGATGCCACTAGCCTTAAATTGCCAGAAGGCGACAAGTTTCAATTAATGGTCTGGGATATTGAAGGACGCACAGATTACAAGCCGATCGATGTGTCCTATCTCCGTGGTGCGAGTGGAATCATTATTGTTTCTGACAGTAGCCGCATGGAAACGGTAGAAAACCTCGACCGCCACCTACAAATGTTTCAGCAAGTTAATCCTAAGGGATCCGTCGTGATTGCCTTTAATAAGGCAGATCTCATTGAACCAACAATGCTGACTAAGGTTATGGGGTTGCATAGCTTTGCCCATGAGTCTCAGGTGGTGGCGACCTATGCCACTTCCGCCAAAACGGGCGATAATGTTGACAAGATGTTCCTAGAGCTATCGCAATCGATGCTCAATGGGTAACCGAAGGAGAGCTATAGTCTTCAAGGTCTTCATGGATGCAATAGTTGGCATCCACAGTGGGTAAT
Source organism: Limnothrix sp. FACHB-881 (assembly GCF_014698135.1). NCBI lineage: Bacteria > Bacillati > Cyanobacteriota > Cyanophyceae > Pseudanabaenales > Pseudanabaenaceae > Limnothrix > Limnothrix sp. FACHB-881. The sequence continues at coordinate 56,674 of NZ_JACJSN010000003.1, read as the reverse complement.
TTAAAGTCAACTTTGCTGTTGCTGCGGCCTCTTGAGCAGAATGAAATTATCCTTGCCTCAGCATATCCAATTGATTGTTGTGAACGAAGCCTTCCAGGTGGTTTCGGTTCAGGGCAATGTGGCTCCTTTGATCGACTCAGGATTGCTGGAGATGTTGGTGGAGTCTGCGGAGGCGGGAGCGATCGCCCCGATCGAGGCCCCAACGGATGGGGCTGTGGATCACTCCACCGGCCAGTTGGCACCCACTGCCCCGGGTCTCAGTCCTGAGCAACTGGCTGCGCAATTGCTGGGGCTGGAGATTTATGAACTGTTCCCAGAACTCTTTGGGATTGATGAAATTTTGGTGGAGGTGGCAGCGGGCGATCGCCCAGAATTCAACATCAAGGGCATTGGCCGTGTCACCGCCCATGGCTCCCCAATCTATTTTGATATTCATATTACGGCGCACCCCAGCCCAACTGCTGAACACTATTTAATTTTTTTCCTAGAAGATGTAACTGATCGCATGAGCTTGGAGCAAGTGTTGGTTCAAGCGACTAATGAAAAACATCTGTTGATTCGGAATTTAGAGGAAACCAAGCAACAGATTGATCAAATTATTTCAGCTATGAGTGAAATGCTGCTTTTGGTTTCAGAAGCAGGGTTAATTCGGATGGTGAATCCGGCCACTCGTCATCTGTTGGGTTACGAAGCTGAGGAGTTAATTGGTCAGCCCATGTCGGCAATTTTGGCGCGCCGAGATGCCCCATCGGCTCCAGAGCCAGGACACCTATTGGCGGCGGAGGAAGGGGAAGCAGTTTGCCAAACTAAGACCGGCGCAATTTTGGTGATTGCCTTTTCCCGATCGCGCCTCACCAACACCCTAACGGGACAATTGGGGCGTGCAGAAACGGTTCAAGATTTTCTATATGTGGGGCGCGATGTTACGGAAGAAAAACGCCGCCAACGATATCAATCGGTTCAACATTTAATTACGCGAATTATTTCTGAGTCGAATATTGCCACCCAAGCTCTGTCGGCAGTGGTTCGAGCTTTGTGCCAAGAATTTGATTGGCAATTGGGAGAATTTTGGTTAATCGATCGCACAGACGTTGGCAGCGGAAATCCATCTGCCCATTGCATTGATCACTGGCTGTCTCCCATGCTGGAAATTAGCCACGATTGGAAGCCAGTGCGTTGCCTGCGCTTGAATGAAGATCACAGCTTCCTCTCACAGGTTTGGCAAGCAACGAAAGCTAAATGGCAACAAGATCTCCCGAATCAAGCGGTCCCGGCGGGAACTTTGGAAATTCAAAACCTAAACTTCAAAACGGGGTTTGGATTTCCGATTAAAACCGGCGATCAAGTTTTGGGAATTTTGCTATTTTTCAAACAAGCCTCTCAACTCGTGAGTCCTGATCTGTTGAATCTGGGCGAAAGTTTGGGCAGCCAGTTGGGGCAATATGTGGAACGTCGCAAGGCCGAAGAAGCCCTGTTACTAGAGCAAGAAAAATCTGAACGCTTACTGTTGAACATCCTGCCGGAAACGATCGCCCATTGTCTGAAGCGCAATGCCAGAACGATTGCAGAACAGTTTGCTGCCGTCACCGTCTTGTTTGCGGATATTGTCGGTTTTACGGAAATCGCTTCAAATTTGAGTGCGATCGAGCTGGTGGAATTATTGAATGAAATTTTCTCGGAATTTGATCAGCTCACGGAAATTCATGGCCTAGAGAAAATTAAAACCATTGGCGATTCCTACATGGTGGTAGCAGGTTTGCCCACCCCTCGTGCTGACCATGCTCAGGCGATCGCGAATATGGCCCTGGATATGCAGTTAGTCATGGGTCGGTTTAACGACAGGCAAAAACGTGATTTTCAAATTCGCATCGGGATTCACAGTGGCTCCGTTGTGGCCGGCGTGATTGGCCTGAAGAAATTTATTTATGACCTTTGGGGGGATACGGTCAACACTGCCTCGCGGATGGAATCGCATGGCATTCCAGGGAGAATTCAAACCTCAGCCGCCACCTATGCCCTGCTCAAAAATTCTTACCAATTTGAGCATCGTGGCTTAGTTCACATCAAAGGGAAAGGCGATATGGATACCTATTTCCTGTTGGGTCATATGCCCTAAATAATGATTCGTGATAGTGATTGGTTATGTTGATTAAGTCGATCGGCAACTTGATCAACATAACCCTAGAAATGATGGGTGTTGATAATGCAAGCCGGTAGTGTTGGCTAGCCGCTTCCACCAAATTCCTTTACAATGCAGGGCGGCCCTCAATTGTGATTGAAGCTCCCAAAATCAGAATATTCAATCACTGCTACCGATTGTTGCGATTAACGATCGATTGATTTTCAGTCCCCGATCTCTGCTGTTGTTATGACCCTGCCCTCAGAAGACTCGCCCCTTTATAACCATCCTTTGCCACAAATTGAGACGTGGCTGCTATCCCAAGGTTGCACCCAAGATCGCGAAGCATTGCATTGTTGGCATATCCAAAAGGATGCTTGGCAGGCAACGTTATATCTAGAAGAAGATCGCCTGACGGTTTACTACTTGGATGCGGATGGATCTGGAGAGTCTACCCAGCGATCGTTTAAATATTCCTTGAGTCGGCGGGATATTGAAGATGCAATCTTCTCGGGGCCTTGAAGCAGAGTCCTGCGCTGGAATCTTGATCCGAAGTTTTGTGCGAAAGCCTTGAACGAAATTCTTGAAAATCGCTAGCGAGCTTGAGGTTCAACCCGTCATTATTGGGGTGCAAACTTTATTTGCGAACTTTATTCGCGAACTTTGAGCGTGAACTTTATTTGGTGCGTACTTTGCCGTAGCGTCGATCGCGCTTTTGATAGCTCATGAGGGCTTGATGGAAAGCGGCGCGATCGAACTCTGGCCACAGGGTTTCGGTGACGTAAAGCTCTGCGTAGGCAATTTGCCACAACAAAAAATTGCTGACTCGCATTTCGCCGCTGGTGCGAATGATCAAGTCGGGATCGGTGAGTTCGCGCGTGTACAGGTGTTGCTCAAAGAGCTGTTCATCAATGGACTCGATCGCCAGGTCACCGCTTTTGACCTGAGCGGCGATCGCCCGACAGGCCTGCAAAATTTCTTGTCGTCCTCCGTAGTTGGTGGCTACGGTGAAATTCAGAGCATTGTTGTGGCGCGTAAGGTCTGAAGCATGGGCAATTTCTGCCTGCAAAGAATCGGGGAGCGCATGGATATTGCCCACAAATCGAATGCGCACCAACTCTTCAATTAATTCTTGAAGTTCTCGCCGCAGAACCTTCTCAAAAAGCATCATCAAAAAGTCTACTTCTTCGGCGGGGCGACCCCAATTTTCTGTCGAAAAAGCGTAGACCGTGAGGGCTTGAATGCCCCAATCTTTGCAGCAGCGAATTAAGTCTTTAAGGGTATCAACTCCCCGGCGATGGCCCATGATGCGTGGGAGGCCGCGCTGCTTTGCCCAGCGGCCGTTGCCATCCATAATCACAGCAACATGGCGAGGCAACAGCGCTTGATCGAGATCGGCGGGCAATTCACGCGATAGGAGTTGTTTTGCGGTCATATGAATCGACGCAAGATAAAGTCTTCACCACCTCTGCGAATGGAGAACGCAATGGGAGGTGAATTTGAGAGCAGTTGTGCAGGAAGTCTCGTTCAGATTAGCGCGTGTCAACAAAAATTGCTGGCTTGCTTCCCATGAGCATACCCGAACGATCGCAACTCGACGCTCTCCCCGGGCGGCCCCACGGGGTAGGGGCGTTGGCCGGCGAATCTAGGGGTTGGCTGGGCCGTTTGAATTAAGGGCCGGAATGGTTGGGTGAGGGACAGAACTTGCACCGGGCACGGGTATCTATCGCCGCTTACGCCACAGGCCCGTGAAGAATAGTAACTGTCGCCGCAACTGTCGCAGGGATGTGACTCGCTGTTCCCGATCGCTGGGCGAGGCGAGCTTGGTTTTCAGAATTTCCCGCAGACGACTGCTAGCGATCGGGCGTTCCAGTTGGCCGCGCTCCGCCACGGAAATCGACCCGGTTTCTTCGGAAACGACAATGCAAAGACAGTTGGCCATCCGTTCCGTCACGCCCATGGCGGCCCGGTGGCGAGTTCCAAGCTGGCGAGAGGCTTGGCGATCGGACAGGGGCAAAATGGCTCCCGCTGAAGTGACCCGATCGCCCTGAATAAAAACCGCTCCGTCGTGCAACAGGGTGGAGGTTTGGAAAATGGTTTGCAGCAGCTCTTTCGAGACTTCCGCATCCAAACGCACCCCAGGCACGGAGAAATCGCGCTCATCGATCGTGCCGCTGGTTTCCAAGACCAACAGGGCCCCTGTGCGGTTTTGGGACAGTTCCCGCACCGCGTCTACCAGTTCATCGATCGTGTTGTCGGTGCCTGGGGCCGTGTCGGGCGATCGGGACAACAACTCCCCCACTTGGCCCCGGCCCAACTTTTCCAGCAAGCGCCGAAACTCCGACTGCAACATAACGGCCATGGCCACGGCCGCCCCAACCGTCAAGTTGCCCAGGAAAAAACTCAAGAGCGACAGCCCCCAACGCTGGGCCACCGCCGCCGCCAACATCAGTACGACGAACCCGCGCACCATCCACAGGGTTCGCCGTTCGCCGACGACGGCCAACAGGGCATACGTCAGGAGCAAAACTAGGCCGATATCGATCGCTTGCAGCAGCAACAGCGGGTCTCGGACAACTCAAGAATCGGTCTACGAAATGGCGCAGGCCCCCAATGCGCAGGCCCCCAGTGGACAACCGTTGATGAACCCTGGGGGCAAAACGGGGGGCGGAAGGTCTAGCTCAGCCCTTGCAGCCGATCGGGCAGGCGATCGAACCGCAGCAAGTCTTCATCCGTTTCCCGTTCCAGAATCAGATCGGCCTGACCATTGCGCACCAAAACCGCCGCCGGTCGAGGCACGCGGTTATAGTTCGAGGCCATGCTGGCGTTATAGGCCCCCGTGGCCAACACCACCAACACATCCCCCGTTTCCAGGGCCGGCAGTTGAGCATCCCGAATCAGCACATCGCCCGATTCACAGTGCTTACCGGCTACGGTAACCGTTTCCGTGCAAGGGGCGCTCATTCGGTTCGCCACCACCGATCGATACAAGGATTGGTACGTGATCGGTCGGGGATTATCGGACATGCCGCCATCCACGGAAACGTAGGTGCGGATGCTGGGAACCGTTTTTTGGCTGCCCACTCGATAGGCCGTGAGGCAGGAAGACCCCACCAGCGATCGACCCGGTTCGCACAGCAACTTGGGCAGGGGCAACCCCGTCCGATCGCAGGCTGCCGTGATCCCTTGGGCGATCGTTTGCACCCACTGCTCAATGCTCGGCGGGTCATCGGATTCCGTATAGCGAATGCCCAAACCACCGCCCACATTCAACTCCGCCACCGGCAGCCCCAACTGCTGGGCCTTAACGAACCACTGCACCAGGGTATCGGTCAAATCGCTGTGGGGTTGCAGCTCAAAAATTTGAGAGCCGATGTGGGCATGTAGCCCAATGCAGTGTAGGTGGGGTTGCTGGGCCAAAAACTCCAGCACTTCATCTACTTGGGTTGGATCAAAGCCAAACTTGCTGTCAATGTGGCCCGTGCGGATGTATTCGTGGGTGTGGCATTCAATGCCGGGCGTGATCCGCACCATCACCCGAATTGGCTCCGAGACGGAGAAGCTGGCCAAGGTGTGCAAGTCAAGCCAGTTGTCGGTGATGATGTTGCAGCCCGATCGCACGGCCAATTCCAGCTCAGCCCGGGATTTGTTGTTGCCGTGCAAATAAATCTTGGCGGCCGGCGTGCCCGCTCGCAGGGCCGTGAGGATTTCGCCCGCCGACACCACATCCACGCCCAAGCCTTCCGACTGGGCGATCGCGCAAATCGCCAAACAGCTCCAGGCCTTGGAGGCGTAGAGTACCTGGGATTCTCCCGCATAAAACTGCTTGAATGAGTCTCGGTATTGGCGACAGGCCGCCCGCAGTCCTTCCTCATCCAGGATGTATAGAGGCGAGCCAAACTGTTCCAGCAGCTCCACCACATCGCAACCGCCCACTTCCAAATGGTCGTGATCGTTCACGCGAGCCGTGAGGGGCATCAACAGTTGGTTGGGTGATGGCTCAGGGCCACCTTCGGATTGGGGGTGAAGATATTGCAGGCTGGAGGTTTGGGAATCCGTCTGATCAGCGTGATTGGTTTGGGGGCGAGCAGCGGGCGTAGCAACCATCGGTTTGTAGCAGTGCGGGTTGGGTGGTTATGGGGAATTGGCAAACGTTGGCAACCATTGGCAACCACAGAACCGGCGATCTCCATTAGATGCGCTTCCGATGATCCTCTGATGCTCCGATGGGCGATCGATCCAGTGTGATCGATCTAGGGCGATCGGGACACAACCCGATCGATCACCAACCTACCGACACCGAATCTACCGAGCTGACGAATATGAACATCAATCCAGAGCCGATGATCATGGTTGCCAACGTTGCAAAACTCGCGATCGAGACCAGAGGAAAACCAGCGGCCAACCACAGCATCTGAAGGAGCGATCGCCGTGGATCTAACCATTTCGGCCCCCTGGCCTATCCGGTTAGTTTACTATTGCGCGGCCTGGCCTGCGTGGCTCCCCAGGGTCTCAATTGATCGAGTATTGTTGAAATCAACGAGCCGATCGAACCCCCAACACAAGATCCCCACCTCTGATCATGATTTCTTTGGAAACCTATCCCGGCCTCTATCTGTTTCAGTTGCTGTTTGTGCTGTCCTTCACGGGCGTGATGATTTGGCAGGCGATCGAGTCCATCAAAACGATTGATCAATAATCAGAGCCGATCACCAGAGTCGATCACCAAAATCAATCAGTCGATCGTTAATCATCATTGATCAACATCATCGACCAATGGGATCAATGGTTTAGGGAATTGATCAAGCAATCCTAAACAGACCAAAGACAAGGGGTTTAAACCCCTTGCCCCGATGATTTGCCTGGAGATGGTGGTGGATCCGGTTCGATCGACTTTGATCAATACTTTGATCGATATCGATTTCGATCAAAATTGATCGAACCCGCAGATTGCGATCGCCAACGGCGGCCCAAGTTCTGACTTGGGTTCCGGCGTTTTTGAAATTGCTGAATCGGGATGACAGGATTTGAACCTGCGGCATCCTGCTCCCAAAGCAGGCGCGCTACCAAGCTGCGCTACATCCCGGTGTTGACGGCCAACGTTGATGGCCGGCGCTGGTGGCTTGCACGGGAGAGAGTTCGCCCGCAGCCACAGACAAGGCCATCATATCACAGACGCTGTGAATGCTGAGGCGGAACAGGCGCAGGGACTCCAACCACCGCCCGCTCAGCCCTAATCTGGATACCAAAACATGCCTTTAATCCCTTCCGGATCGGGCATGAACCCCAGACCCTTGTAGAAATCCACCACGTGGGGATCGGCAAAGAGCGTAATGTTGCTGATGTCTTCGCGGCGTAACTGCTCGATCGTTTGGCGCATCAACGCCTTGCCAAAACCTCGGCCCTGAAAATCTGGATGCACCACCACATCCCACACGGTGGCGTTGAAAGCATGATCCGACGTGGCCCGCGAAAAGCCAATCAGTCGCCGCTTTGCGCCCCGCTGCTCCCACATGGACAGCACCAAGAAGCTGTGTTGAATCGCTTTTTTCACCTTGCGCAGGGGCCGACGGGCCCAGCCCACCGCATCGCAAAGCTCTTCAAGGTCGTACAGATCAATATCGCGATCGGTACTAAAGAAAACCCGAATCTCACCCGTTTGCGGATCTCGCTCCAGGGGTTGATAGCCGGGAACCGCCTCGACCGTTGCGGCCGGGCGATCTCCCTGTGTTCCAAATAAGCTCTTCCAAAACCCCATGTGAGCCTACACGATCTGTCTTAACACTTGCCAGCGACAGCCAGTACCCGAGACCAATTCGCCACAACGACGATGCAGCCATGGGGCTAATCACTCAACCGGCAAGGGGCGCGATCGCTCTGCACCGTGCGGTGATTACCACGCCATGGTTGGTTGAGGTTGGTTTAGAAAACGCTGTGATTGCGCTCTATTGTGCCATGGGTTGCGCGAAACTTGGATCATTCCCGGTAACTGGCAACCCAAGACTGAAAAGAAGCCGCCGCAACCCCGAATTCCAACCCAAATTCAGGAGCCGTTGATCAACCTCAGCGATCGATTAAGCGGTTTCGCCACTGCCCGGCCAGCCCAGCCATGTGCCGGTTTGGCGCTTCTGTGGTTCAAGGGGCGGGGTTGCCCACCGAGCCGTCAATTTCTATGCCAATATAGGTTTTAATGGGAACCATAAGCCAAGTCCCTTGGCCTGCCATCGATTGAGATCATCAGGCCATCTAAAAAAGTCCCGCTAAAGAAAGTCCCGTTAAAGTCGCGTTGCGGAACCGGCGATCGCGCCGTCACCCTTGCTTGTTCTGAGGCTGGCTGGCAAAGCTGGCTGGCTCTGAAGGGTGCTCCCCGTCGCGATCGCCCACCGTGGTTATGACGCGAAAGGCGGCCGGTTGGGTTGTGTCAGCCTGTAGAGCGGATGAAGCCAACTTCACCGCCACCCAACAGGATGTTTCCCGATTGCGGCATTTGTTAGCAAATTGCGGCAATTGTTAGTGAAATAGTGACGGAATGTCAAGATGGATTCAAAGCGCTATCAGCGGTAAAACACGGTGGCAGGTGCGGTTTCATCCGGTATGAGTTCGGGTCTCAAGCCCTCAACGCTCGACTTGCTCAAGCGCTTCAACCGGGCCTTTCCGCAATTTTATGAGCAGTTTGTCAGCAGTGAGATTCAACTGCAAAATCTGCGCTTGGCCTATCAACTCTACAAAACTCGCCAAGCGGTCATTGAACTGAAGCCGGAAGGGGGCAAAAGCGCACTGCATTTTGCCTATCGCAACCAATCCTTTCTGCTCAGTGACATTTTTGGGGTGCTGGCGGCCTATGGCCTGACGATCCACAGCTTGAGCCTTTACGGGCAAATTCACCCGCCGATGCTGGTGTTCATCAAGTTGGTGGTGTCTCGGGGCAGCAAGGCTCTGACGGAGAAGACTTCGGAAAATGTTTGCCGCGCCATTCGTGAAGCGCTGGCTGGCCACTTCGAGGTGGAAGAGATGCTGGCGGTGGAATTCAACCTGGATGCGGGGTTGGAGCAGGTGGAAACGGAGTTCTATGTGGATCCGGTGTTCCATTTGCCCGCTCTGTTGATTGAGGCGGATAACCAGCCGGGGTTGTTCTACAAGGTGATGTATGCCATCTGGCAAGAGGATTTGCTGGTGGTGAATGCCAATTTGCTGGTGTGGCGGGGACGAACAAGGCTGATTTTGTATCTACTGGGCCCCAATGAGAGCTTGATTCCAGAATATCTGGGTCAACGAATTGCGGAAGGGGTTCGTCAACGTCTGATGGGGTGCTAAGTTGGAAGCCCAAGGGGAATCACCCATCCGGGTATTTCCCCCCCAATCTCTGACGATCGCCCTTGGCCGTCTCAGAGTACCAATGGCACAATGGGGCGATTATTAGAAATTTCCTTCCTGAAGGGGAAATGGGGGCGTTCAGGCGGCGCTGGCGGTTGACTGTCCCGGTTTTTTGGGCCGGTGGGTCTGCGCAGGTTGCTTTGAAGGTCAGTTGCTCGATCGGGTGGCGTTTTTGGCGCGATCGCGATTGGTGATTGTTCCGCGTTTGCCCATGAAAGCGCTCCCGTGAAAGTTCTATTGAAGCTGGTCTGATATTGAGGGTTAGCTGTTTTGGGTTCAGGATCTCACCGCGTGCTGGAAGAGTCGCAACTGAGCGATCGCGATCTCATTGAGCGCATTAGCGCCGGAGCGATGGATCGCATCCTGTTGTTTTTGGCCTTTAGTGCCATGCGAACCGGTGGCCACCGCCACGGGGCATTTTTGGATGCGGCGGCTACGGCGGCAAAATGCGCCATTTACCTGACTTATTTGGAACAGGGGCAAAACCTACGCCATACGGGCTATTTGCACCACATTGAGCCAAAGCGGGTGAAGGCGATTGTGGAGGAGGTGCGCGAGGCCTTGACGGAAGGCAAGCTGCTGCGGATGTTGGGATCCCAGGAGCCGCGCTACCTGATTCAGTTGCCGGCGGTTTGGATGGAGCGGTTTCCCTGGAAGCCGGGTCAGCCTCGCATTCCGGGGACGAGCCTAACCGGTGAAGAAAAGCATTATTTGGAACGGAAGCTGCCGGATCAGTTGCCCGATGCTCAGGTTTTGAACTCGTTCCAGTTCATGGAGCTAATTGAGTTTTTGCATCGCCGATCGCAGGAGCCATTCCCGATCGAACAGCAAATGCCCCTGAGCGAAGCCCTGACGGAACATATCAAGCGGCGATTGTTGCACTCGGGAACGGTGTCGCGCCTGGACTCGCCTTGGGGAATGCCGTTCTATGCCTTGGTGCGAGCTTCCTACTGGACTCCGAAGGATTCCGAAGCCCGAAGCTACACGGCGGTGGAGGATACGGCGACCTATTTCCGGTTGCTGCGGGAATGGGCGGCGAATCCGGAGAAACAACAGGCCATGCGGGCGATCGAGGAGTTGGATATTGCGCCCGATCGCCTGGGAGAAGCGATGGCGGATTTGGATCGGGTGCTGCGGGAATGGGCCGATCGACACCATACGGAAGGTGGCCAGCCGATCGTGGTGCAACTGGCAGCGGGCGATCGGATTGACCACCTAGATCCCTAGATCTCTAAGACACAGATGAGCCTTTCAGGGGCTTAATTCGGCCATTGGCATCGGGCTTGACCGGCTCAAATAGCTGGTGGGCGGTGGCGAAGGAACCGTAGCGATCGGGGTTGGCCGCAATTGCCGCTTGCAAACAACTGGCGGCGCGATCGAGAGCCGTTTGGCGTTCCCAGTCACTGCAATCCGATCGCTGGGTTTGCAGCAGGTAGCAACAGGCCTGGCAAAATTGCAACTCCGGTAATGATAGGCCGCGTTCGGCTGCCTTCAAGTAGCTCATCAGGGCCGCTTCCGGTTGCCGCAGCCGGAGTTGTGCCAGGCCGCGGTTATACCAAGGAGTGGGCTTGGTGGGATCGCGCTTGATCGTTTCGTCGTAGCTTTTGATCGCCGCTTGTAATTGCCCGATCGAGAAGAGGGCATTGCCCCGATCGTACCAAGCATTAGGTTGTTCAGGGTTCAGGGTCAAGGAGAGATCATAGCTGGCGATCGCCTCCCGAATGCGCCCCAACTGCCGCATCAGGCGGCCGCGATAGTACCAGGTATCCGCATCGGCCGCGTCAAAGGTAATGGCTTTTTGGTAGCTTTCGAGGGCCCCTGCCAAATCACCTGCCCAACGCAGGGAAATCGCGCGATTATGCCAAATATTGTGGTCGCCATCCCGCAAGCCGAGGGCCTTGTCATAGCTGGCAATGGCTTCATCGTGGCGCTTGAGATTGTCTAGGACGATCCCGCGCTGATACCAAGTGGCGGCGCTGGCGGGTTCCAATTCCAGCGATCGCTCATAGCAGGTGAGCGCCTCGCTGTCTCGATTGAGCTTGCGTAAAACCACGCCGCGATTGTGCCAGGCGCGGGGACAGGTAGGATTCAGTTCGATCGACCGACTATAGTTATGGGCGGCCGCTTCCCAATGGCCCAGCCGGAAGTGGGTTACGCCCAAATTATTCCAAAGACGATGATCGAGTGGTGCAAAGTTCAGCGCCTTTTGATAACTGGCTAAGGCTCCCTCCAATTGCCCAGCGCCATCAAGGGCCGTGCCCCGGTTATACCAATAGTGGGGATTTTGCGGCTCCAGCACCAACGCCCGATCGTAATAGGTGATGGCATCCTGAAGGCAGCCGGTGCGAGCCAGGGCATTGCCGCAGTCATTCCACAGGGCACTGCAATTGGGAGCGAGGCTAATCGCCTGGCCAAACAGCTCGATCGCCTCTGTCCATTGCCCCGATCGACAAAGCCCTAGGGCCAAGGTGTAGGATTCCAGGGCAGCAGGCTGGAGAGCAGTGGTGGCATCGGGGGAATTCACAGGATTGTTTCCATCCCAAAAGCGCGTTGAGGGCAGCTTGGAGCAGGGGGGAGCGTGGCCAACCCCCATAGGCTGGCTAAGGTATTCTGTGGCCCTTGGGGGCAATCCAAACAGAAAATTAGCTTCATTCTACGTGGGCATTTTACGTGGGATCTCGGAGGGGCGCTTGTTCGTGCAACGGAATTTCACAGCCATCACCCCTAGCTTGGGTTAGGTTGCCTTGGGGCTGGTGTGCCCAGCAACCGAAGATTTCGGTTCGAGACGGCCGGCCGGTTCAGTCGGCTAGTTCGTCTATTGTTTCAACTGTTTCAACGATTGATAATGTTCATGTTAGGGGTTGAGCCGGTGATAACACAATTGCGTGGTGGTTTGGTCGTGTCTTGCCAGGCCCCGATCGATTCCCCCCTGCGGGATCCTCAGATCATTGCCACCATGGCCCAAGCGGCTGTGTTGCGGGGGGCGGTGGGTATCCGTTTAGACAGTCCCGAGCATGTGATGGCAACCCGATCGCGCTTGGGGGCCGATGTACCAATTATTGGCCTTTGGAAGCAGGTGCTACCCGGCTCCTCGGTTTACATCACGCCACGCTTTGCCGATGCCGCCGCGATCGCCGCCGCCGGAGCCGACATCATCGCCATTGATGCCACCCTGCGATCGCGCCCCGATGGGGACACCGCCGCCCAACTGATCGATCGCATCCATCAGGAATTGGGGAAACCGGTAATGGCCGACATTGACACCTGGGAAGCGGCCGAAGCCGCCGCCCAAGCGGGAGCTGACTTGGTGGGCACAACGCTGTATGGCTACACGGAAGCGACCCAAGATCAGACCCCGCCGGGATGGGATCTGTTAACGCAAATGGTCACGCGCCTGACAGTACCTTGCATTTGTGAAGGGGGCATTGCTTCGCCGGCCATGGCCCGGGCTGCGATCGATCGGGGAGCCTTTGCCGTGGTTGTGGGAACTGCCATCACGGGGATCGATCTGCAAGTGCAAGCCTATCAACGGGCGATCGCCCTGGAGTAGTCTGAACAGTTTGTTGGGGCTGAGCTGGATTGTTTCGATCGCCTCGATCGCCTCCGAAATTCACGGCGGGATCTCGGTTCCAGCCGCTTGCGGATCCCCAAGATTCCATCCTTAAGAGTAATGGGGCGATCTGTTCGATCGCCCCATCACTTCACAACTGAATTTCAAGCAAAGGGTTCATCACACCCGATTCAACGGGATTGAACCCGATCGGGCTGGGCTGGACTCGGTTGAACCCAAATCATCGCCCGGCCCGACTCATCACATGGCAACGGTTAGCTACACCAACGCAGGCACAGCCGCCGGAGTGGGCCACCGCTTCAGGGCCCGGCCAAATTCCGCCAACTCCACCATCAACGCATCGAACTGATCCGGAGTCAGGGATTGGGGCCCATCCGACAGGGCCTTCTTCGGATTTGGGTGGACTTCAATCATCAGCGAATCACAGCCCACAGCCATCGATCCCTTGGCCATCGTGGGTACGAAGTGGGCCCAGCCCGTGCCGTGGCTAGGATCCACCATAATCGGCAAGTGGGTGAGGCGGCGCAGCACCGGCACAGCGGCCAGATCCAGATGGTTGCGGGTGTATTGGCGATCAAACGTGCGAATGCCGCGCTCGCAGAGGATCACGTTCGGGTTGCCCGCCGCCATGATGTATTCCGCGGCCATCAACCATTCCTCGATCGTGGCAGACATCCCCCGCTTCAGCAGCACCGGCTTATCTTGGGCCCCAATCTGCTTCAGCAGCGAGAAGTTCTGCATATTGCGGGCCCCCACTTGCAGCACATCCGCCACTTCGTAGATCTTTTCGATGTCGGCCGTGTCCATCACCTCCGTGATGATCCCCAATCCGGACGCATCCCGAGCCGCTGCCAACAGTTCCAAGGCACTTTCACCATGGCCCTGGAACGCATAGGGCGAAGTCCGAGGCTTGAAGGCCCCACCCCGCAGGAATTGGGCCCCGGCTGCCTTGACTCGCAGGGCCGTTTCCACAATCATTTCCTCGTTTTCCACGGAGCAAGGGCCCGCCACCACCGCGATCGGGTGGTTTTCGCCAATGGTTACCGGGCCGTTGGGGGTAGGAATCGTAACCTCGCTGGCTTCCCCGTGGCGATATTCCCGGCTGGCCCGCTTGAACGGCTGTTCCACCCGCAGCACCTGTTCAATCCAGGGGCTAATTTCTTCCATCCGTTCGGGATCCATGCTGGCCGTGTCGCCCACCAGACCCAGCACCACCTTATGTTTCCCGACGATTTTTTCGGGATCCAAGCCCCAGCTCTTGAACTCGTCCGCAACGCGATCGATCTCTTCAGCGGGTGCGCCCGCACGCATCACAATGATCATGATTGAAGCCTCTGTTGATGGGATTTTGAGCGTTTTAGGAGTGTAGCCAGGCTAGCTGGCAGACCAAAGCCGCGATCGAAACGCCGCCAGGCCCCCCACGCGCTTGCCCAAGCCCCGCCGTCGAACTGATAACACCACCTGCGTTCCTGACACCCTTGCCCCCGCTAACCCGTTACGGATTGGATCCCACATCCCTAAAGCGCGCGGAGCCGCCAGGTATCCTGGCAGCCCCGTTCGTCCTCTCTAGTGTAATTAAGATTTTTCTTTGTTTCGGGCTGACTGGGCTGCTCGCCAACCTTCAACCATTCGGCCAAAGTTCACCCGAAACTCCCCGATTCCCCACAAGCTGCCTGGCGCTGTTTCATCCCATGACGAAGACAACACCCCATAGCTCAAACCCAACACCCCCAGCACCAAGAATCCCAAACTGGACGAAAAAACCAGCACATTGGGTAAATGGACTTCTGTTTGCGTGTTGACAAAGTAGGCCCCGATGAAGCTGGCAAAGCTCAAGACCGTCGGGACACCACAAAACACCACCATCCGTTTGGCCATGCGCTTACTCACCGAATCGGGAATTGCCATTTCCGATCGCGTGTAGACCCGTTTGGGAGCGGAGTCCGGCTGGGTGGTTTGGGCGGGCTTGGCTTTGGTGGAGGGAGGCAGCGGGTTCAGCTTGCGCGGAGCCGGTGTCGTCGCAGGGGTTGGCTCGGATTCAGCCTTGGCCTTGCGGCGTTTTCCCGGTTCAAAGGGCAAGCGATCGCGCGGCGATGGAGAGGGAGGCTCGCCTGACACGATGGATAGCGCTCCCTAACCGCGAATGCCGAGTTTCTTGATCAGCGCTTGGTAACGCTCACGATCCTGCTTCAGGATGTAAGCCAGCAGGCGCTTACGGCGACCGATGATTTGCAGCAGACCACGACGAGAGGCGTGATCTTTCTTGTTCTTTTTCAGGTGTTCGCTGAGTTGCTCGACGCGCGCCGTCAACAACGCCACTTGCACATCCGCCGAGCCGGTATCGGTGCCGTGGGTTTGGAAGTCATTGATGACGGTTTGTTTGCGCTCTTGTTGCAGGGGCATGACGAATTTGCTTGGGTGTTGCTAAGTACAGACAGCAGCTCTCTAGAATATCACGCTCAGACCGGAGTGCAAGGGGACGATCGCTCGATTGCGATCGCCCCCGGGTTCACAGCGGCCGGGAAGCCCAAAGCCGCCCGGAAGTTGCCTCAAAAACCCCTACAAAACCCCCTAGACCGTGACTTGGGAGACTCCCTAAAAGTCACCTTCGGCGCTGGCTGCGGCCGTGGCCGCATGATCCAACTTGAGCACCAACACGCCCAACGGAGGCAAGCAGAGGTCGATCGAGTAGGGGCGATCGTGGAACCACCATTCCTCCGCCCATTTGCCCCCTAAATTGCCCATGTTGCTGCCGCCATATTTGCGCGAATCGCTATTGAGCACTTCGCGATAGAAGCCCAACTTGGGAACCCCCACGCGGTAATGGGAATGGGGTTGCGGCGTGAAATTACAAACCACCACCACAAAATCCTTGTAATCCTTATCCCAGCGCACAAATGAAACCACACTGTGGTTGTTGTCGCTGCAATCAATCCACTCAAACCCTTCCTGACGGCAATCTTGGGTATAAAGGCAAGGCTCGTTGCGATAAAGCTGATTCAAATCAGTCACAAACTGCTTCAGCTTCTGATGGGGTTCGTATTGCAGCAAATGCCACTCCAAATCACCCCAAACATTCCACTCACTCCATTGGCCAAACTCCATGCTCATGAAGAGCGTTTTCTTGCCCGGGTGCGTGAACATGTAGGCATAGAGACAGCGCAAGTTGGCGAATTTTTGCCACTCATCACCGGGCACTTTTCCGAGCATATTGCTCTTGCCATGGACAATTTCATCGTGGGACAGAGCCAGCATGAAATTCTCGCTAAAGGCGTACCAAATGCTGAAGGTGACGTTGTTTTGGTGGAATTGGCGGAACCAGGGATCCATCGAAAAATAGTCGAGGATGTCGTGCATCCAGCCCATGTTCCACTTCAAATTGAAGCCTAAGCCTCCCACATAGGTTGGCCAGGAAACCATCGGCCAAGCAGTGGACTCTTCCGCGATCGAGAGTACGCCGGGATAGTAGCTGAACAACAGATGGTTGGTTTGCCGCAGAAAATCAGCCGCTTCAATGTTTTCTCGACCACCGTACTGGTTGGGCAACCATTCCCCATTCTCGCGGCAGTAATCCAGATACAACATTGAGGCCACCGCATCCACGCGAATTCCGTCGATGTGATATTTGTCGAACCAGAAAAGGGCATTAGCAACTAGGAAATTCCGCACTTCATTGCGGCCATAGTTGAAGATTAAAGTGCCCCATTCCTTGTGTTCGCCCTTGCGGGGATCAGCATGTTCATAAAGGCAAGTGCCGTCAAATCCTGCCAAACCATGGCCATCTTTCGGGAAGTGACCGGGCACCCAATCCACAATCACACCAATGCCGTTTTGGTGACATTGATCGACAAAATACATGAAGTCTTGAGGCGTGCCATAACGCGAGGTGACTGCGTAATAACCAATGACTTGGTAACCCCAAGATCCATCAAAGGGGTGCTCTGCTACGGGCAACAATTCCACATGGGTGAAGCCCATCTCTTTGACGTAGGGAATCAGGCGATCGGCCAGTTCTTTATAGGTCAAAAACCGAGTGCCGGGCTTCAGTTCCGCCACTGAAACCGATTCGGCCGGCGTGCCGTCGTAGTGGGTTCCGGGAAATGCAAAGTTTTCATGCAACCAGGAGCCGAGATGGACTTCATAAACTGAAACCGGCTGTTCTAGGGGCGCGGTGTGGCGGCGCTTGTCCATCCAATCGTTGTCGCTCCACTGGTAGTGATCCAGGTTGGCCACGATCGAGGCGGTTTTGGGGCGCACTTCCTGCTGGAATCCGTAGGGATCGCTCTTTTCGTAAATGTGCCCTTCCCAGTTTTTGATCTCGAATTTGTAGGGATCTCCTGCTTTCACGCCGGGGATGAACAAATCCCAAACGCCGCCGTCCATTTTCCGCATTTGGTGCTTGCGGCCGTCCCAGTAGTTGAAATCGCCCAAGACGGAAACATTACGCGCGTTGGGGGCCCAAACGGCGAAGTAAACGCCGCTGACTCCTTCAATTTCCGTGAGGTGGGCCCCCAGTTTTTCGTAAATGCGGTGGTGATTGCCTTCGCAAAAAAGGTGAACGTCAAAATCGGTGACCAGGGGCGATCGAAAAGCGTAGGGGTCATAGAGCACCCGCTCATGCTCTCCTTCTTGGATCCGCAGTTGGTAGTTGGCGATTTCGTGACGGGTGATGGTGCACTCAAAAAAGTGCGGGTGATGCACAGAGACCATCGGCACTTCAAGACGTTCTTCGGGAAAGATCGCCCAAGCGGCGCTGGCGCTGGGCAAATAGGCCCGAATTGCCCAGGTTGTTTCACCATCTTGCTGAAGCACCAGGTGGGGGCCAAGGACTTCAAAGGGATTGTGATGATGGTTGTGAACAATCCGATCGACTTGATCTTGGGCAATGGTAGGAATCATAGGGCGATCTTTTAAAACAACAGTCGAAAACAGTGGTCGAAAACAACAGTCGAAAAACAGCGGTGACGAACAAAAGGGCGCAGACAAAAACAGCAAACGGCCATTTAGCCTGGGGAGCCACCGAGAGCCGTTTGGGGGCCGAAACTTGGGCGATCGCGCGCCCAGTGCCAGCGGCCACCATTCACCTTCAGGAGCATCTGCGGAATGGCTGAGACCTGCACAGTAACTGGGTTAGGGTTACCAAAAGCGTTTAACAAGGGGCTATTAGCAGGGGGCTTTCAATGGTTGGTTTCCGAGGGAAATTCTCAGCTTTTCGGGGTTAATTCTTGGAGTTAATTCTTGGGATTAATTCCTGGGGTTAGTTTTCAGGGCTAATTCTCGGGGTTAATTTTCAGGAGGAAGTTTCAAGGGAGCAGGTCAAAAACGCTTGATCAAAAGGGGTATTCATTGCGATCGATGAGTGTTTGTCAACCATTAGCAACAGAAATTTGCACAGGGTTGCACAGACCATAGCAAATGGCTGCTGTTGTCTCAAGGGCGATCGGGGGCCTGGTAGTCGCCAGATTTGCCGCCGGTTTTGGTAATCAGCCGCACGGCCTCAATTTGCATTGACTTTTCTAGCGCCTTTGCCATGTCATAAAGGGTCAAGGCGGCTACCGATGCGGCCGTGAGCGCTTCCATTTCTACGCCCGTTTCGGCTTTGGTTTTCACGTTGGCTTGGATGATGTAGCCCGGAAGGGCGCGATCGGGCGTGAGGGTGACCTGCACCTTGCTCAGGGGCAAGGGATGACAAAGGGGAATGAGGTTAGCCGTTTGTTTTGCGGCCATGATTCCGGCAATGCGAGCCGTCCCCAGCACGTCTCCTTTGGGGGCATTGCCAGACTCGATCGCCGCGAGGGTGGCGGGCAGCATTCGGACACGCGCTTCGGCCAGGGCTTCCCGCGTGGTGGCCGTCTTGGCGGAAATGTCCACCATTCTGGCTTCACCGCTGCCGTCCAGGTGGGTGAGCGAAGGGGCGGCCACGGCTCGATCGCCCCCCCCAGCGGCCAAATCAACGGCAGTGGCTGGGTTTGGCCCTCGCTCCAAAAAATTTTGGTCGAGACTTGTCATGCTCCGGATAACCTGTGCTATGATTGTTCGGCGCTAAACGGTTAACCGCCGTCGAGCTAGGGCGTGTAGCTCAGTGGATAGAGCACGTGACTACGGATCACGGTGTCGGGGGTTCGAATCCCTCCTCGCCCGTTTCAAGAAAACAATACGCTAAAAAGCTCTGATTCTAAGAACTTTTGCAGTTTTGAGTTTCGGGATTCTCGCGATCCCGCTGAAACCGGTTGGGTCAGTCAGACTGAGTTTCTGACGAGATAGACCGAGCCTCCGCAAGCCGAGCCTCAGCAAGTCGAGCACCTGAGTTTTGGTTGGGCTGTTCCTTGGCTCGATCCAGGAACCGAACCAGCGCACAGCGGCATCCCCAGCCCAATGGATCAGAGATGATTTAAAATCCCTGATCGCAAAGGACTGAATTGGATCCCATTCCCGAGCCAAGGTTAGGCGATCGGGATGTTGGAGCCATGCAAAGCGCCGAAGTTAGCCTAGTTGCGTTCGATCCACTTTTGGGCCCGCAACCGGAGGGCTACGGCATTTACCAACAGGTCTAAGCTCGCCTTCCGCTCATCAATCAAGAAGGGTTCGAGGGTGCTGTGGGGGCCGCCTTTTTCCGTGTAGGAAAATCCCTTGGTGGCGTTGATGTCGTCCTTGGGGAAATAAACCCGAAATTCCCGATCGCCCCAACTACCAATCACCTGAGAGCACTGGTTGTCTTCCAGCCCTTTGATGGGAACGGTGGCATTCACAAACTGCAACGCCAAGCCGGCCACACCGCGATCGACCAGGGCCTTTTGCAGGGCGGGCAAATATTCGGTTTCAATAAATTCGCCAAAGGGCTTGTCTTCCGGTTTGGGGGCTTTTTCTTTGGCTGGGGCAGCTTTTGGGGCCGCAGCGGGGGCCTTCGCTTGTACTTCCGCTTTCACTTCCGGATTGTCAGCCATGATGGTTCAGCAAGTATGGTGCAGAAAATAGCGGGGCGATCGGGTTGCCTAGGTTCAACCACCACCGCCGGGACGTGACCCACAACGGGCGATCAGCAATGTGGGGGTTCTTGCGGGTCTCGAAACCTAAGCAACTGAAATCTAAACAAGTATTGTACGGAGCGGCGGGAAGTTCCGGCTAGCTTTGGACTTTTGGGCTGATTATCAAACCGATTGGCTAACGCCTAGCGGCCCAGTCGATCCAGTCGATCGGGTGCGGTCGATCGGCTGTGGAACGAGCGATCGGCCAATGAATCAAGGCCCAGCGATCGGCTGCCATCAGCCCAAACCAGTTCTTGATCTGTTTTCGCCGTCCCTGATCTGTTTTCGTCGTCCTTGAATAGGTTTGCTATCGTTGGATCACCCTTTGCTCATTCCTGAATCATGGCCTCGCCCCTGGTTAAGCGGTTTTCCCTAGCCCTCAAGCGCTATTTGTGGATCCTGCCCGTGGGCCCAATTTTGGGGGCCGGCGTTGGTGCGGGACTGTCGTTGTTACCCGTGCCGCCCCCGCGCTATAGCATCTTGGGAGTTTTGTCATACCAACGGGCGGGGGTGTCGTTTTCGGAAACGGGAGCGGCGATTGTGGAGCAAGGGCAAACCCTATCGCCAGACATTTTGACCGCGCCGGACATCATCGCGCCCGTGGCCAAGGAATTTCGGATGGATCCGGAGTTGTTGCTCAAAAGCCTGCGGGTGCGCGATCCCAACGCTGGTGATGAAAAAGAAAAGAAAAAGGAAAGCGGCCCGCCAACCTTGGAAGTGCGCTTCACGGATGAGAAAGGGGAGCGGGGCGAAAAGATTACAAACACCCTCATGAAGTTGATGGTGGAGAAAAGCCGTCAACTGAATGCTGCGCGGGTGAAGGGAATTATTGACGCGATTCGGGCCCGGCTGCCGCAGGTGATTGGAGAACTGCGGGCGGCGGAGCGCAATTTGGAACGATACGATCGGGTGGAAGGGGCGGCAATTTTGGCGGCCCAAAATGGGGCCCTGATTGAGTCGATCGCCACGATCGGGAATCAGCAGCGCCAACTGCAACTGCAACTGGAAGGTGTGACCGCCCAGGTGCGCTCCCTGGAACAGCGGCTGGGCCTGTCGGTGGACGATGCCTATGTGTCTTCGGCACTCAGTTCCGATCCGATGCTAGCCCAGTTGCGAGTGCAGCTTCAGCAGGTGGAGGCGGAGCGGCTGCTCCAAAGCCAACGCCTGCGGCCGGAGCATCCCCAAATGCAATTGTTGATGCAGCGGCAACAGTCCCTAGAGACCCTGTTGAATCGCCGGGCCCAAGAGGTGGTTGGCGGTAGCATGGCGGGGGCAAAACCGCTGGCGGCCACCAGTCGGATTCGATCGAGCAGCAGCCTGGATCCGGCGCGGCAACAGTTAGCCAACAGTTTGGTTTCCCTGAAAACCCAGCAGGAAACCCTGCAACGCCAACTCACCCTGTCTTTGAAGGCGGAACGGGAGCTGCGTCAGGAATATGCAGCCGTGCCCAACAAGCAGCTAGAGCGCGATCGCCTGGCTCAACAGGTGGCCTTGAAAAAAGCGCTCTACGATCGAATGCAGGCCAAATTAGTCGATTCGGAAGCGGCCGAAGCGGAAACCGTCAGCAGCCTCACGATCGCCCAACCGGCCGCCATTCGCTCCGAGGAAATTGCGCAAAAGCTCTCCATGCGGTTGACCCTGCCGGCCGGGTTTGCGGGCGGTTTGGTCTTGAGCGGGGCGTTGTTGCTGGTGTTGGGAATGCTCGATCGCCGCTACCAGTCCGACAGCGAAATTCGCAGCGCCTTGGCCGAGCGGGATATCAAACTGCTGGGCATTTTGCCGGAATTGGCTGCCCGTGCGCCGGGCCTGTTGCCGGTGTTGGTGGAACCCTCGCCCCCAGGGGAGGCCTATGAACAATTCCGCAGTAACTTGCGCCGCCTGGATAGCAGCCTGAAAGTGCTGTTGATGAGCAGCGTGGACGTGGGTGAAGGAAAATCGGTGGTGGCCTATAACTTGGCGATCGCAGCGGCGCGATCGGGTAAACGCACCCTGTTGATTGAACTGGACTTGCGCGCCCCCTCCGCCGCCAAGGCTCTGCGCGTGGCCCCGGATCCGGATGCGGTTCGTGAACCGTTCCACTACTACAGCAGTTTGAACAACTGTGCGCGGATGGTTCCCGAGGTGGAAAATCTCTACATTGCCCCCAGTCCTGGCCCCCAGAATGATTGCGCGGCGATTTTGGAATCTAGCGAAATTCGGCAACTCCTGCTGGATGCTCGCAGTCGCTTTGACTACGTGATTGTGGAAGCAACGACTCTCAACAATGCCAACGATGCCTTGCTGTTGGAGTCCCAAACGGACGGGTTGATTTTGGTGGCTCGCCCTGGCCACACCGACAAGACCGCCTTTACCCAGCGATTGGATGAGTTGACCGACGAGGAAACCAGCACCATCCGCTTAATTGGTGTTGCCATTGACAGTGCCGATTCGCCCTTTGAGTTGCTGGAAGAAGAACCCCTGTTGGAAGAGGATGCCGAGGCGATCGATCCGATGGCGGCGGTGGATGAATGGTCGATTGTGCGGCCGTCCTCCAATTCCGTGGCCGCGCGATCGAAACAGCGCTAGGCACAGCCGGGCGATTGTCCTGATGCACCGTCCTAACGAGCTGCCCAAACCAAAGCACCCGAGAGATCCCCTCGCTGGGTTGGTCTCTTGGGTGCTTATTTGAGCCTATTTGAATCAACTACGCTTGAAGCGATCGTTTAATTCTGGAAACGTTCAATTCTGGAAACGTTGAATCCTGGAAAAAAACTGGAAAAAACCTGAGCTAGACCTAGTAAGCAAGGGTTTCCAAGGTCTCACGCAGATAGCGACGCACCAGCAAATCCGTGACCGTGGGTTGATTGGGCGTGCTGGGTTGTTGTTCCAGCCAGCGTTCAAAACCGGAGCTAGAGGCGATCGCTTGCACCAAGCTTTCCCAAACGGCGGCGCGATCGGGTAAGGAAGCAGTCGAAGACACGAGTGAAGGGGCCATGAAAACCTCCTAACGAGTGAAGCAATGCGGCAAATCCACTGCCATTGAGCAATTTTGAGAGAGCTAAACCCACCCGAAGGGCGGCGCTAAGGCTCAATTGAGGGGGCAATTGCAATCACGCCAGGTTGAAGGTGGGCGATCGCGATATCAGAGACTAGCGAAGTTGACATCTTCCCCTGCCTGAGATCATTGTGACCGTGATTCGTCACAAAATCTGTCAACCATGAACCTTGCCACCGACCAATGATTTACCAGTGATTTATCAGTGATCCACCAGGTCATTGCCCCCTGCCTCTCTTACTTGTAACGCAAGATTGCAGAGGAGACAGTGCTGGCCATCACTCCCCATCCTCCAATCAGGAAGCTGACGACGGCCCAATGAGCCGGCCATTCGTCGTTTCAGCCCATTTCCCAGCAGTTTTGAACTGATTGATTGAAAAAGTGGATGATTGCTCCTGCCGATTAGCAGTTGTGGTTTTCAATCCCCGAAATGGAGCCTTGCGGAAGAGACAGTTTAACGCGGAAAATTTGCGACGATTTGCCCCTACCCAACGTTGAGGCGCTGGAGCATGACCGATCGCGCCCGATCGGCCAGAGAATCGTCCAGGCGGTTCAATGCGCAGGATTCCCCCGTGCGTCGGGCGATCGCCGTTTGGATCATCCAATCAGCCAAAAAGGGATTTTTCGGCAACAGGGGCCCATGGGAATAGGTGGCGATCGCATTGCAGTGAAATGCGCCTTCGGTTTGGTCTTCGCCGTTATTGCCCAAGCCGCGCACCACCCGGGCCAGCGGCTCCACTGATCCCAGCTTGGTGCGGCCCCCGTGGTTTTCAAAACCGATCAGGTAAGGCACATCTCCCAACATCAGCCGCAACTCCCGCGCCAGTCGTTCGGCGGTCACCTCCAGCACCAGATTGCCGATGCAGCGGGGCGCATCGGGTCCCGGATGCACAGTCACCAAATCCAACACGCCCAGCCCTTGGATGCGCTGACCTAAACCGGGTTCGTAGTAATGGCCGAGCAACTGCGGTGCGCCACAGGTGAACACGCCGGGCACGCCGGCCTCGATCGCCCCTTTCAGGGCTGCGGCCTTGGCCCCTTGCAGATCTCGCATCACGATTTCCTGTTGGCGATCCTGTGCGCCGCCGCCCACGATCAAGTCCACCTGGGTGAACTGGCTGGGGTCTGTGTCTCGATCGAGCGCTTGAATTCGCACCGGGATGCCGCGCCATTCACAGCGCCGCTGCAAACAGGTCACATTCCCCCGATCGCCATAGGTGCTCATTAGCTTGGGATAGAGCCAGCCAATCACCAGGGGTTCAGAGAGGGTGGGCAAGGCGGAAAGACTCACGGGCAGAAAACCTGGGCAAGGTTGCGGAAGAATCGGAGCCAGTCTATCGCGATTGGCGAGATGCTGGGTTCGATCGAGAGGGTTCAGCGCCCGATCGCACCCAACCCTCCAGCGCCGATCGCACCCGATCCAGGGGTTCCGCCCAACTGCCGGGCCGCGACTGCCGAAACAGGCGCATGGTGGGATACCAGGGCGTATCGGGGCGATCGCGTAACCAGCGCCAATCGGCCGCATAGGGCAGCAGCGTCCAAACCGGTTTACCCATGGCTCCGGCCAGGTGACAAATGGCCGTATCAACCGTGACGAGCAAATCGATTTGCGCCAGATCGGCCGCCGTGTCGGCAAAATCCTTGATTTGGGGCGCGAGGTCAACAATTCCCTGGGCCGCCAGGCACTCGGCTTCGGCCTCGGAGCGATCGACCTGGAAGCTGTAGAGCTGGACACCGGGACATTGCAGGGCAATCGCCAAAGGATCCAGTGCCATACACTTGCGGGCCGCGTCTTTCATGTGCGGGCCGCTTTGCCACACAATCCCCACCGCCAAGGCTTGGGAGGTTTGGCGCGGGAGCGGGCACTGATTCGCCAACGGGGCGATCGGCCGCAGGTAAGGAATCGGGGCGGGAATTTGCTCAACGGTGGTTCTCGCCAACCGAGGCAAGCTCAACAGCGACACATGGGCACGGTAAGGAATGCGGCAATCATCACCCGCGAAGACCTGATCAACCCCGGCCACCGTTTCCATGAGCCGCACCAGCGATCGGGGACACCAAAGCACCACCCGATCGCACCGTTGCCGGGCCCAAGCCAGATAGCGGCTAAATTGCAGCGTATCCCCCAAGCCCTGTTCCGTCAGCACCAGCAACGTGCCCTTTAAGGGCTGCCCATCCCACTCGGGGCCCGCCGCTTGCACCCAAGGATTTTGATCCGAATACCGCCGCCATTCGTAGGCCCGCCAACCCTCATCCCATCGCCCTAGGGCGAGTAAGCAAAGGGCATGGTTGAGTCGCAGGTGCGGATCTTCCGGCAGATGCATCAGGGCCTGTTCTGTGATGGCCAAGGCTTCTTCAAAACGGTTGTCGTGAGCGAGGAGTTGCCCCAGTTGAGCGGCAGCATTGCCCAATTCGGGATCACAGGCGAGGGCTTGCCGAAAGCATTGTTCTGCCTGCCTAGGATCAGTGTCATTCCAGGCCAGTCCTTGCCAAAAGGCGATCGCGGCCTGTTGTTTGGGAGCCAGTTGCTGAATGGTTTTCGGGAGTGGGTGTTGGCGTAACCAGGCGAGCCAAGGTTCTAGGCCTGCTTGCTCTGTCCAAACTTCTCCAAGGGTGGGATAGGTTTCAGGGAGTTCCGGATCCTGGGCGAGGGCCGTTTGCAATGATCGCAGGGCCGTTTCCCGATCGCCCCGATCGAGCGCCAGCAGTCCGGCGTAGTAATGGGCGATTCCCAGTTGTGGATCCAGGTGCAAAGCCAAGTCCAGGGCCCGCTCCGCTGGTTGAGTGGCTTGGGTGGCTCGGTAGGTGGCGCAAAGGTTCACGTACAGACCCGCCCAATGGGGATCCTGCTGAATGCCTTGCTGGTAGTGATGACGAGCGGTTGACCATTGCTCAGCCCCTTGGGCCGCCAAGCCGGCCTGAAGCTGGGCGATCGCCTCGGGAGAATGGGCCAAAAGATGGCTGTGCGAGGATTGCATAGTTGCCAAAATTGAGAGCTTCCCAGATGCGGAGTCTCCAAAATTCAGAGTCTCCAAGCTTTAGAACTGTTCGGCCAGCAGAGCCGATCTCACCTGCTGTAAGGGTTCTGACCAGTCACCAGGCTCGGTCTGCCGAAAGAGCCGCATGGTGGGATACCAAGGTGTATCGGGGCGATCGAGCAGCCAGCGCCAATCGGCCGCAAAACAGAGCAACGTCCAAACCGGTTTGCCCATCGCTCCGGCCAAATGACAGATGGCCGTGTCCACCGTGATCAGCAGGTCGAGCTGGGCCAAATAGGCGGCCGTGTCGGCAAAGTCCTTGATCTGCGGAGCCAGGTCAATGATTCCAAATTGAGCCAGGTGGGCCACATCCGCATCGGAGCGATCGACCTGCAAGCTGTAGAGCTGCACACCGGGCAAATTGAGGGCCGCCGCTAACTCCGGGAGACTGCTGGATTTTTGGCGGTGGACGGCTTCTAGGCGATCGCCTGATCGAAATCCACTGGCCCAAACAATCCCGACCCGGCGTTGATCCGGTTTCGACACCGGTTTCGGCAGTGGGAGCGGCGCGATCGCCTCGGTGGCAGTGGGAAACAGGTAAGGAATCGGAGCCGGGACGCGATCGACCGTGGTTTGGGTCAAGCGGGGCAGACTGGACAGGGGTAAATGGGTGTTGAAATGGAGGGTTTCGCAAACCCCATCGGTGACATATCCCGCCCCTGGAGCCGATCGCATCACCCGCACCAGCGCTTTCGGGCACAGCAGAATCACCGTTTGGCAGCGATCGGCAACCCACTGAAGGTAGCGGGCCCATTGCAGTGAGTCCCCAAAACCTTGGTCAGCCCAAATCAGAATCGTGCGATCGGGAATTGGGGTTCCGTCCCATTCCTGACCGGGCAAGTCCTGCTTGGTCATTTGTCCCGATCGCCACTGCCACTCATTTTCCAAAAACCCCTCCGCCCAGCGCCCCAGGGTGAGCAAACAGAGGGCCCGGTTGTGGCGCAACGTGCCATGATCCGGCCAGCGAGCACAGGCGGCATCCAAAACGGCTAGTGCCTCCGTTAAGCGGCGTTGTTCCGCCAGGATCAGGCTGAGTTGAATGTGGGGCGGTTGGTAGGTCACCTCATCGGCGATCGCCTGTTGCAACCAAATTTCTGCCGTGGCCAAATCTCCATCAAAGTAATGTTTGAGTCCTTGCCAATAGCCGATCGCCGCGCGATCGAAGGAGGGTAAATTGCGCCAAGTATCAGGCAGGGGGCGTGATCGCACCCAATCCATCAACTCGGGAAACTGATCCCGATTGTTTAACCGATGGGCAGCGGCTACGTAGAGGGCTGCGGACTCAGGAATTTGATCCAAAAGATGGTGGCAGGCTTGAATCGCCTGGGTTCGATCGGCCCAATCCAACAGGGCTAACCAATTACGCACCCCGATGGCGCTGTGCGGATCCAGACGCAGCGCTTGGGCGCAGGCCTGGCGAGCGGCGGCCATCTTGCCCAATCCCTTCAGGGCCGCCGCCAGGTTGATATAAATACCGGGAATTGCTGGATCCAACCGCAGGGCCGCCCGATAGCCTGCTAGGGCGATCGACCAGTCTGCTGCCGCCAGGGCTTGGTTCGCTTGTTGGGCCAGGGCGATCGCCTGATCTTGGACGCTGCCTTTCACCGCTGTGGTCTCCTGATCTGTGGTCTCCCAATCTGTGGCGCAATATCTGTGACCCAATATCTGTGGCGCAATGGATGGCGCAGTCTGTGGCGCGATTTGTCTTAAAGCGAAAATTCCTAAGCCATGAAGTAGTCCCTAAAGACTTTCTCAAGACCTAAAGAATGCCGCGACCCGTGAGAATTTCTCGAACTTCCAGCATGGCGGAATAGGTGGGCAGAACGTAGAGGGTTTCGCCGTCGGGCAGTCGATCGAGGGCGTTTTGAATCGCTGCCTTGAGGTTGGTTTCCACCGACAGGGTGGCGGGCCCGGCGGGGCGATCGGGATCGCTGTAGGCCAGCCGCAGGGCCATGTCATAGGCTCGATCGCCACTGACCACCAGCGTGGCCCCCGTCGCCACCAGCCCTTCCGTGTCCGCATCCCAAATCCAAGACACATCGGTTCCGTCCGGTGTGCGATCGTTCAGCACCAGCAACACCGTGGGCGAAAAGGGGCGATCGCGCGTCAGTTCCACCACCGTTCGTAGGGTTTCGTTGGTTCCCACCGGGTTTTTGGAGAGCAAAATTTGCACCGATTTTCCCTGCACCGTCAGGGATTCTGCCCGGCCAAAAGCCGCTTGGAAATTGCGAATGGCCGCTTGAATGGGTGCTTCCCCAATGCCCAGGGCTTGGGCGGTGGTGGCGGCGGCCATGGCGTTGTATTGGTTATAGATGCCCACCAATAATTGCGGCCAGTCGCGGCTATTCAGCAACGGGCGCGATCGCTCAAAACCACAACTGGGGCAGTGATAATCGCCCAAATGGGATAGATAAACGCCCTCATAGGTCAAAGAGTGACCACAGTTGGGGCAATAGATGGAATCAACGGCGTGGGGAATTTCCGGTAAAAAGCGCTCCGGTTCGCTGAGGCCAAAGTAGCGAACTCGGGCTAGATCTTCCCACTGGGCTTCCAGTTGTTGTCCAAAGTGGCAGAGGGTGGGGTCATCGGCGCTCAACACGGCGATCGTGTGGGAGAGCGGGGCGATCGCCCGTTCCCAGCGGCGGGCAATCGTGTCCACCTCGCCGTAGCGATCGAGCTGGTCACGAAACAAATTCATCGCCAACAAGATCCGCGGCCGAATTTGCGGTAGCACCTTGGGCAGGACATTTTCATCCACTTCCAAGATCGCAAAGTCCCGATCGAGCCGCCCCAGCCAATTCGCATCCGCCAGCAAAGCCGCCGTCAGACCATTTTCCAGGTTGGCCCCTGTGGCGTTGTGGGTCACCCGATAGCCCTGGTTTTCTAAAATGCTTCGCAGCAGCAGGGCCGTAGTGGTTTTGCCGTTGGTTCCGGCCACCAAAATCGCGCCCTGTTTCACTTGAGCTGCCAACAGAGCCAAGGCATTGGGCTGAATCTTGCGGGCAATGCTGCCAGGCAACACACTCCCGGCCCCGCGCCGCAGCAACCGCACGGCTAGGGCGATCGCCCGGGCGGCCATCACTGCCGCTGCTAGTCGCAAATTGTCGATTGCGCCCGCCATGAACCCCTGTCCGCAAAACCCCCGCTATCCTACCACCCGGCGGCTGGGCCCCCGCGCGGGAGACTGTGAACCTGAGACGATGTTTGAAAAGCCACGATTGAGACACCACTTGCCCCAGCGATCAATGCAAACAAAGGTCTTAAGCCTCTTGCCCCCCAAGACTATTGGGGTTTGACCAGGGCTGCAAGATACTTTTCAAATAGTCCTTTAGGAAATCGTGACCAAAGAACGAATCTTGGCTCCAGGTGTAGTAGTAGCGACCAAACCCATAAAACCCCATTGTTGATTCGGTGTCGGGGCGATCGTACTCGGATTGAGACTCACCCCCACCGAGGGCAAAGGTACTGGGTAAGTGACCGATCGGGGCGCTGAGATCGTAGGGAATCTTAGTTCGCCGCTTAAAGTCGTAGTCCGGCACATGCCGCCCATCATAGGTTTCAACTTGCCAGCCCACAGCCTCCCCAAAGCAGCGACATAAATCCTGGCGGGAATAATTGAAAGGCTTACAGGTTTCTGCTGTGCAAGCATTCCATAATTGGGCTTGGATTGAAAACCCAAAGCGATCGCGCGGCCTGACCGCTGATGGTGTGGTGGGCCCCAAAACGCGATCGGCCCTCTTTGGCAGCAACAGCATCCCCAGCCGTTCCTACCGCGTCAACTCCGGTCGCTACGGTATCCTCAGCGGCTCGATCGGCATGGGTGAAACCAGCGCCCGCGTGGCGACGCTCCAGGCCAAACTGCGCACGCTGGGCTATTTCAACTCACGTACCAACACGGGTTACTACGGCCCCCTGACGCGCAATGCCGTTTTGCGCTACCAAGCAGCGAACGGTCTGCCCCGCACGGGCACGGTTTCCCAGGAAATGACTCGCATGTTACGGGGCGTGGGCCTATCCGGTACGCGCGGCAAACCCTAACAATGCTGCGTTAGTCGCAATTTGCAAATGACATGAGGCTGGGTTTGGCGATCTCTGAACCCAGCCTTCTTTGTATTCAGGCGCACTTCTACAGTCAAGGCAATAGTCACTAAAAGCAACACAGAAAAGGTTTATGATAGAAAGTTATAAAGATGAAAACAATTTCATCCTATTAACTCTCAAGGAAAAGTATCTCCCATGAAAAACAAGAATAGCCAAAATCAAGATCAAGGATCCAAATGGATGGCCCTCAGTGGAATTGGTGCTGCAATTATTGCTGCTTTTGCCACAATTCTCGTCGGACATTGGCAATCCAGCAACAAAACAGAAAAATCAACTGACTGCGGTATCAAAGTTGTCGATGAAGTCACCCGTAATTCAGTGCCAAATGCCACAGTGATCTTAGAGGAATTAGGGAAGGTGAATACACCCAAAATTACTGATTCAGAAGGATATGTATATTTTGACTGTCCAGAAAAGTTGAGATCTATATTGATTATCAAACCTATTGGATATCAAGAGTATCGAAAGAGAGTTGACCTTAAGCCAGAGTCTGAAACCCTAACAATCCCAATTCCTCTCGATAAGCAAACATCTCTACAAACTACGCCAGCTCCAGATTCAAGCACAAATCCAGCAACATATGCCACTGCACAATATATGACTAGAGACGTTGGAGATGGCTTTGTATCTGTTCGAGCTAAACCAGAAAAAGAAAGTGCTGAGATCAAAAGAGTTTCTGCAAAAACTCTAGTTACCTGCAGAGTTGAAGAAGTACAAGGACAGCAGCTCTGGAGTGGCAATATGTGGAGGTTATGCGACGAACTGGAAGGCTATATATACAGCCCACTTTTGTCTCCTGTTTGATAAATCAAGTATAAATTTTGTTTGCATAGCCCTTGCAGGCACATGCAGACCTCTTAATCTGCAAAGTGGCGAGCAATTGAGCCTAAGGAATGAAACATCTGTAGATACAGATGTTTCATTGATTCAATGAACACTCTTTGTATTCTCATTCCTATTGCCAGCCATGTCACCTACTGCCATTCGGGAATTGATTGCTAGCCTGGAGGATATCGAAACCCATTTGGGCTTAATTCCAAATGGAGATGACGAATTCTTTGCGGAGTCATTCCCAAACCTAGATACGATCGCTGACTCTGATCGCACCAGCCTTGACCAACTGCGCGATCGCTTTCTGTACCATTGGCGATCGGGCAAAGTGGATGAAGGGGTTGTGAATCTCCTGGTGATTTCTCCACTGCTCGAGCTGGCAGGATTCTACGATCCCCCCTTTCGGATGCGGTCTGAAGTACCGGTTACAGTTGAGTCCCAAGTGGAAGGCGTAACGTTGCGCGGACGCATTGACTTTTTAGTGATTCACCAACGATTTTGGCGCGCCATTATCGAGTCCAAAGACACCACCTATGATGTCAGCGTGGCAATTCCGCAAACCTTGGCTTATATGGCTGGAGCCGTCCAAAATAACTTGCCGCTGTATGGATTTGTCACCAATGGTAGCCATTTTCTGTTTTTGAAAGTCCAGCAACAAAATGAGCAGATTTTCTATGGACTATCCGATGAATTTGCCCTGCGATCGCGTCCCAATTCTCTCTATTTTGTCCTCAGCATTTTGCGACAATTAGCAAATACTATTACCGAGTCCTCAGCCGCGACGCCTCCAACACTTGCCTAACCTGAACTGACGGGCGATCAAGTCGTGTTGCCATGGCGCTGAGGGGGCAAAATCAGGCGATCGGGGTCTGATCCAGACAGGTTTGGTGTTTGATAGACGGAACCCAACTTGCTGTATGAGGACGTGATGGCAAAACGCATTCCAGAACAAACGGTGAAAGCCGGTGACTACACCTGGGTCTATCGCGAGGTTGTGCCCGAGTCGCCCAACGATCGCCCGCCTGTGTTGTTGCTCCATGGGTTGGTGGCCTTTGGCTATAGCTGGCGGAAGGTGTTGCCCGCCCTGGCGGAACAGGGCTTCCGGGCGATCGCCCCGGACTTTCCCGGCTTTGGTGCGTCCGATCGCCCCGAGCGGCTGGATTTTGCCTACACGCCCGATGCGCTGATTGGGTTGCTGGAGCAGTTTTTGGATGCGATGAATCTCGATCGCGTCTCGATCGTGGCCCAGGGATTTTTCGGCTCCCTGGGGATTCAGTACGCCTTGCGCCATCCCGATCGCATCGAGCGGCTGGCGATCATTAACGGGCCGATTTTTCCTGAGGCCAAGCTGCCCTGGAAAATTTCCCAAATGGCGATTCCGCTGGTGGGCGACATGATGACCCAAGATCCGCTGCTGGTCGATCGGCTGTTGGAAGGTGGCGGCCCCTACCAAGTGGATGATGCGGATTTGGATGTCTATCGCCGGCCGTTCCTGACCAGTTCCGGAGCGGGGCGGGCGCTGCTAGCGGTGTTGCAAAACCTGCGACTGAAACAGACTGTGCAGGAAATTACCGAAGGCCTGACCCGCTGGGAAAAACCAACCCTGGTGGCCTGGGGCACGAGCGATCCTTGGTTGCCCGTGGAAGCCGCCAAGACCGCCGCCAAAACCATTGCCGACTGCGAGTTTGTGGAGATGAGCGAAACGGGTCACTACGCTCAAGAGGACTGGCCAGAAAAGGTATCAGAGGCGTTGATTCCCTTTCTCCGGCGAATGGCGACTTGACAGGCGGGTGGGATGTCGATACATATCGTTACAATTCAGTGATCCAACGAATGGCCCACAAGCCTGTTCCTCATTCGATTTTTCCCGCACTTTTTTAACGAGAACCCCATGATTCGACTTCGTTCGGCCCTGTTGGCCTTGGTGATGGCGGCGGCGATCGCCCTCACCGGCTTGGGCTTTGCCCCCGTTGCCCAAGCAGAAACCTACTCCAGCGCCCAAAAATCGCAAATTGAAATTTTTGTACCCGGTGTGCAAGACCTGCGCGATCGGCTGCCGGAACTGGAAAGCTACATCGAAGGTAAGCGCTGGCGTGAAATCCAAACCTTTATCCACGGCCCCCTGGGCGAGTTGCGCGAACGGTTGAGCCGAGTCAGCCGCCGCCTGAAGGGCAGCGATCGCGCCACCGCCGAAGCTGCCGCCAAGGATCTGTTTAAACACCTAGTGGCAATGGATGAATTTGCGGGTCAGTTTGACTATAAACGCGCTGGCAATGAATATTTGGCGGCTGTCAAAGCCTTCGATCAATTCCTGACCGTTGTACCGCAATAGTTCGTTTTCGTAAACGATTCCTCAGTCAGCCCTTCGATCTAATCGGTGCGATCGAAGGGCGACTTTTATGTTCTCTAAATCTCAAAATCTTGCAAATCAAGCGATCGCATAACCCGTGTGTACGCGAACATGCTCAGGATAAAATGCTAAAACAATTTGATTTTTCGGAATTCCGGCTGCTTCTAAGTTTTCGGTGATGCTGTCTTCAG
Organism: Limnothrix sp. FACHB-881; assembly: GCF_014698135.1. Taxonomy (NCBI): domain Bacteria; kingdom Bacillati; phylum Cyanobacteriota; class Cyanophyceae; order Pseudanabaenales; family Pseudanabaenaceae; genus Limnothrix; species Limnothrix sp. FACHB-881. Next base: position 23,040 of record NZ_JACJSN010000003.1, on the reverse strand, counting down.
TACCATCATATTGAATCCAGATTTTGTCATCTATTACTTGAATATGAACTAGACAATCATGGATTCGTCGGTGTCCTTCCCAACCCAACATAATGAGCACAAAATTCTTGCGATCTGCATCAATGATAATTTGAGAATTCCCGTTCTCATGGCCAGAAAGAGTATCAGCAGCTTGCTGCAAAACTGATTCAATAACTTGATCCAACTTAATCAATGTATCCATTTGACGATTTCCTCCGTTACTGGGTCGAAGACAATTAGGCTAAGCTGACGATTTTCAAGAAAGATTTGACCAATAGGCTCAGAAAATAAACTCCAGTAAATATCGTCGCGAACTGCCAAATATAGTGATCGTTGAATAGACTTAAAGTCCATAATTCCTTGATATAAAACATATTGACCTAAGGCGGCTTCTAGATCTTTCACTGGTGATCGACTTAAAAAGCTCTTGATTTCAACTGCGATTTGTTTTCCTGCCTTGTCAGCAGTTAACAGCTTTTCAGCACCTAGGTCAATGTAAGTTGATCGTTTACCAATTTGCAAAACCAGTGGATCATCTGTAATCACCCAACCATCTTTTTCGAGAGCGACTCGCACGGTGTTATGATAAATATCCTTAGCCATTTATGAATCTTTATTCTTTAAAATGTAGATAGCGATCAATTTTGCCAAGAAGTGATTTCTGAAAAGTAGTTGGTGTTGATACAATACGATTTTGAGAATCAGCTTTTAGCGATGCTCACGAGTCTCTTTCCAAGGAAAACTTAATCGACATTATGATGATAACCAGTTTTTGGGGTGGTTGAGGATGTCGCGGATGAGGATTGCGATCGCGGGTGGGGGTGTGGTGGGGGCGATGATTGCCTACGAACTGAGTGGGCAGCCGGACTGGCAAATCACGCTGATCGATCCCCAGGCGATCGCGTCGCCGTTGCTCCCCGATCGCCCCACCTCCACGGGGGCCGCACTGGGCGTGTTGATGGGTGCAATCAGCAAGAAAACGAAGGGGCGCGCTTGGAACCTGCGGCGTGACAGTATTCAACGTTATCCACACCTGATTCAAGACCTGGAAACCTTGCTCGATCGCCCCATTCCCCACAATTCAAACGGCATTCTGAAGCTGGTGTTTACGGAAGCCGATCGCCCCGGTTGGGATGCCTTGGCGGCGTTGCGGAAATCTCAGGGATTTGAGCTGGAATTGCTGTCAGCTTCAGCGGTGCTCGATCGCTTCCCGGCGGTGAATTTAGCCGCCATGGATGGGGTCGCCTTTGGGATCTTTTCGCCCCAGGATTGGCAGGTACAGCCACTGGCCTTGACGGTGGCTTTGCGAGAAGCGGCGGTGAAACGGGGGGCAACGATCGCCCCAGCCCAGATCACGGGTGTGCAGACGGCGGGCGATCGGGTCGTTAGCCTGACCACCACGGCGGGAGAGCTGGCCTGTGATCGGCTGGTGGTGGCGGCTGGGTTGGGGTCGGCGGATCTGGCCCGGGCGATCGCCCCGGATGCGGCCAAGCCCCTGAAGTTGCAGCCGGTGTTGGGTCAGGCCCAGCGGTTGCGGTTGCCGCGCCCCCTGAGCGATCGCCCGGAGCCGGTGCTGACGGGTAACGACATCCATATCGTGCCCCTCGGTGGCGGGGACTATTGGGTGGGGGCGACGGTGGAGTTTCCCGCCGGGGCCGAGCCGCCTGTAGCCGATGGGGCCGAGTGGGATGCGGTTTGGCAAGGGGCGATCGACCTGGTTCCCGCCCTCGCCCAAGCGGAAATGGTCGAAACTTGGTCGGGGTTGCGGCCGCGCCCGGTGGAGCGATCGGCTCCAGTGATTGAGCCGCTGAACGCCAACAGTTGGCTGGCGACCGGCCACTATCGCAACGGCGTGTTGCTGGCTCCGGCCACGGCGCAATTGATCCGCGAGGCGATCGCCCAAAGCAGCCCCTAAACCGAGCGGGTAGGGAAATCCGAAATTTCAGATCACAGGGCGATCGCGCTAGCCTAGGGCCGTCCCAATTCCCTACACCAACCAGCCGTTTCCTATGAGCAGCGTGCTAAAGAAAGGCAATATCACGGTTCACACCGAAAATATTTTTCCGATTATCAAAAAGTGGCTCTACTCGGAGCATGAAATCTTCCTGCGGGAGTTGATTTCCAACGCCGTGGATGCGATTTCTAAGCTGCGGGCGATCGCCATGATGGGCGAAACCAGCGCCGATGTGGGTGAACCGAAAATCACGATCGCTCTTGATAAAGACAACAAAAAGCTCTCGATTACCGACACCGGCATCGGCATGACCGCCGACGAAATCGAGAAATACATTAACCAAGTCGCCTTCTCCAGCGCCGAAGAATTCGTCGAGAAATTCAAGAATTCCGATCAGAACATCATCGGCCACTTTGGCTTGGGGTTCTATTCGGCATTCATGGTCTCCAGCACCGTGGAAATCGATACCCTCTCCTACCAGGAGGGTGCGCAGGCCGTGCATTGGACTTGCGATGGTTCCACGGAATTTGAAATCAACGCGAGCGATCGCACCGAGCGCGGCACAACGATTACCCTCACCCTACTCGAAGAAGAAGCCGAGTATCTGGAAGAGGCGCGGATTCGCGGTTTGGTGAAGAAGTTCTGCGACTTCATGCCCTACCCGATCGAGCTGAACGGGGAACAAATCAACCGCCAAAAAGCCCCTTGGAAAGAGTCGCCCAGCAACCTGACCAAGGAAGACTACCTGGAGTTTTATCGCTATCTCTACCCCTTCCAAGATGAGCCGCTGCTGTGGATTCATCTGAACACCGACTATCCCTTTGTGATCAACGGGATTCTCTATTTTCCGAAACTAAAACCGGACGTTGACCCCACCAAGGGCGATATCAAACTGTTCTGCAATCAGGTGTTTGTCAGCGATAACTGCGAAGAAGTTATCCCCAAATTCCTGTTGCCCCTGCGCGGCGTAATCGACAGCACCGACATTCCCTTGAACGTGTCGCGCAGCTACTTGCAAGCCGATCGCACCGTTCGCCAAATTGCCAACTACATTGCCAAAAAAGTCGGCGATCAACTGAAGGATCTCTACCGCAGCGACCTGCCCGAATACATTCGTTGCTGGCAAGATTTGGGCACGTTTGTCAAGTTTGGCTCCTTGAACGATGACAAGTTCAAGAAGCAAGTCGAAGACATTTTGATCTATCGCACCACAGCTGAACTGGGCAGCGGTAGTGACGCAGTTCAGGTGGAAGTGCAAACGGAAGAAGGCGATGCTTGGTCGAACCCCGCCGAAACCCAAGAAGCCAAAGATGCTAACGGGTTCTACTACACCACCCTGAAGGAATACCTGGAGCGAAACAAAGAAAAACACGAAAATCGCGTGTTCTATTGCACCGATCCGGCTTCCCAAGCCACCTATGTGGAATTGCACAAGAGCCAGGGTCTAGAAGTGCTGTTCCTGGACTCGTTCATTGACACGCACTTCGTCAGTTTCTTGGAGCGGGAATATTCCGAGGTAAAGTTCTCGCGGGTGGATTCGGAACTCGATGAAGCGCTGCTGGATTCCTCTAAGAAAGAGGCGGAAATTGTTGACCCCAACACCAACGAAACCCGCAGCGATCGGATCAAGAAGCTGTTTGAAGAAGCCCTGGGCAAACCAAGCGTTACCGTGCGCGTGGAAGCCCTGAAAGCGGAAGAATCTGCACCGCCGGCCATGGTGTTGTTGCCAGAAGCGATGCGCCGAATTCAAGACATGACAGCGATGTTTGAGGGCAAGGCTGCTAGCTTCCCCGATACCCATGTGTTGCTGGTGAATTCGTCGCACCCGCTGGTGGAAAATCTGTTGAGCCTGAGTGGCGGTTCGATCGCCCTGGCTGATGGCAGCCAATCGCCGGCCGCCGAACTGGGCAAGATGCTTTGCAACCACATTTATGACCTAGCGTTGATGGCGCAAAAGGGCTTTGATGCGGATGGCATGAAGTCGTTTGTGTCGCGATCGAACCAAGTGCTGACCCAATTGACCAAGCAATAGATTCGGTTTCTTGGTTGTTGTTAGTTGAATCACCCCCGCGATCGCCTAGTTCGATCGCGGGGGTTTTTGATGGGGCATCAACGAATCAACGTTCTCGGAGGGCGCAAGGCGTTGCGCCCCTACCTGGAAATCATTTTTTGTAGGTGAGGATCGTTATGGGCTCTCGCAATTTTTCATCACGAATTTTGGGAAAGTCGATCAATTTAGACCAGCATTAATCGCTGGAACTCCAGCCAGAATCGCTACTGGAATCGCTGCTGGAGTAATCACTGGAACTGCTGGAATAATCGCTGGAACTATCGCTCGAATAGTCGCTGGAACTCCAACTAGAATCACTGCCGGAATCACTGCTGGAATAGTCGCTGGAGCTGTTAGACTCGATCGCCCCGCCATGATCAGTCGCTGATTCTGCTGCCTCAAAAATATCTGCAAAATTACCCGACTCCGCCGCGATCGGCTCTGGTTCGGCGGTCTGCTCCTCAATCCAATCCTGAATCTGTTGGCTCGCGATTTCAGCTAACTCTTCGATCGCCTCATTCACCACAATCTCAGCCGCCTCGCCCACCGCATCAATCACCTGATCCTGATTAATGGGCAGGGAATCGATCGGGTTGTGAAGGGTCGATCGACTCGATCCAGAAGAACTCGAACGGTAATTCAAAGGATACGACCCGTAGCTAGCCGATCGCCGCTGTCGCAGCCACCACCACAGCAACACCAACAGCGCGATCGCCCCGCCGAAACCCGCCGCCACAATCGCCGCCGCCTGACTGCCCGCCGAGGTGGCCACCCACCACCAAACCGGGGCGATCGCCGCCGCTAATCCCATGGCTCCGTAGGTTAACCAGTTTTCCAGATCCATTGCGCCCCCCAACCTCAACGCGATCGCTTCCATCATGGGCGATCAAGCTCAAAATTGCCCAAACCAAAATCGAGACCGGAGCCGGTAGGCAATGGTCTCGATCGATTAGGTTCAACATTTCCAAACGGGGAATTTAGATGCCCAAACGTTGATAAATCACATCCAAGTTGCGTAAGTGCTGTTGCGGATCAAAGCACTCATCAATTTCCTCTTGGGATAGGAGGGATTTCACCGTGGCATCTTGGCAAATGAGCTTATAGAAATCGCCACTTTCATTGTTCCAAGCTTGGTGCGCACAGCCTTGCACGGCCGCGTAGGCATCCTCGCGAGTCAAGCCTTTTTTCACCAGGGCCAGCAGCACCTTTTGGCTGAACACCACACCGCCATAGCAGTTCATGTTGCGCTTCATGTTTTCGGGATAAACCAACAGGTTCTTCACCAAGTTGGTCATTTCCACCACCATAAAGTGCAGCAGAATTGACGAGTCGGGCAGAATTGTCCGCTCCACGGAACTGTGGGAAATGTCCCGCTCATGCCAGAGGGCCACGTTTTCCAGGGCCGCCACGGCGTGGCCGCGAATCACCCGTGCCATCCCGGTAATCCGTTCCGATCGCACCGGGTTGCGCTTGTGGGGCATGGCCGAGGAGCCTTTTTGACCCTTGGCGAAAAATTCCTCCACTTCCAGCACGTCGGTACGTTGCAGGTTGCGGATTTCCACGGCGAATCGCTCCAAGGAAGCCGCCACCAGCGCGAAGGTCTGCACATATTCCGCATGGCGATCGCGCGAGATTACCTGAGTGGAAGCCGTGTCCGGTTCCAGATTCAGCAGCTTACAGGCCAAGGATTCCACGCGCGGATCGATGTTGGCATAGGTTCCCACTGCGCCGGAAATTTTGCCCACAGCCACCCGATCGCGCAGTTGCACGAGCCGATCGCGGTTGCGCAACATTTCCGCCAGCCAGCCCGCCAGCTTGAAACCAAAGGTCATCGGCTCCGCGTGGATGCCGTGGCTGCGGCCAATACAAATCGTGTTGCGGTGTTCCTGGGCTTGGTAGCGCAGGGCTTGGATCAGCGATTCCACCCGCTTGAGCAGCGTATCGATGCTGGCCACCAATTGCAGGGCCAACGCCGTGTCCAACACATCGGAACTGGTCAAGCCCAGGTGAATGTAGCGACCCGCGTCGCCCACGTACTCATTCACATTGGTCAGGAAGGCGATCATGTCATGATGCACTTCCGCTTCAATTTCCAGAACGCGCTGGGGGTCAAAGTTAGCTTTCGCTTTGATCTCTTCGACGGCTTCGGCAGGGATATATCCCAGTTCTGCTTGGGCTTCGCAAACCGCAATTTCCACTTGCAGCCAGGTTTGCAGCTTATATGCGTCCGTCCAGAGATTGCCCATCTCAGGCAGCGTGTAGCGGTCGATCATGCCTGTCTTGTCGATGTTTCCAGAACACCGTGAAGAGATTAACCGAGTCATTGTACCGGGTTTTGGCGATCGCGCCCGAATGGGATTTCTGGAGCGATCGCCCCGTTTAGCTCCCGATTAGCTCCCGATCGCGATACTCGGAACCAGCAGCAGGGAACAGGCAATCCCGAGGCCACAACCCACAATCACCTGAAACGGTGTGTGGCCCAGCAGTTCCTTCAGGCGTTCTTCACTGAGTTGGTGGTCGCCTTCAAAAAACTCATCAATGATTTGGTTCAAGACGGCGGCCTGTTTGCCCGCGGCCCGGCGCACCCCGGCGGCATCGTACATGACGATGATCGCGAAGATGGTGGCCATGGCAAATTCAATGCTGCTCCAGCCGACGGTTTGGCCGATGCCCGTGGCCAGGGCGGCCACGAGGGCAGAGTGGGCGCTGGGCATTCCACCCGTGGTCACCAGGGTGCGCACGTCAAACTTACGCTGGCGAGCAAGTTCCACCACGAGTTTGATCGCCTGGGCCAGGATGCAAGATCCCAAGGAAACCAAGAGAATGCGGTTATCGAGAATGTGACTAAAGTCGTCCATGGGTCGAGCGGGGGGCGATCGAGTTGGGGACGGTGGGTGAGGAAGCGATCGCGAGGGCCAGATCCAAAGGAGCGAATCCGGTGGCCGGAGCAAGGGTGGATCCGACAACGGGACAAGGGGCTTAAGCCCCTTGTCTAGCGGGGGTTGGACGGGAAACCGGAGCCGATCGCCCTCGTGGTTGCTAGTTTTTGCGGCTGACGATGTAGTCGGCCAGGGCTTGCAAAGGGGCCGCGGCCGCGCCGAATTCGTTCAAGCTGGCCTTGGCGCGATCGATCAATTCCTTGGCCATTTCGCGCGATCGATCCAAGCCATAGAGTTTCGGGAAAGTGGCTTTTTCCACGGCGGAATCCTTACCGGCGGTTTTGCCCAGCTCCTCCGTGGTGGCAGTCACATCGAGGATGTCATCCACAATCTGAAAAGCTAAACCAATGTCCTGGGCATATTGCGCCAGTTTGCCCACGGTGGCTTCATCGGCTCCGGCAATCGTGGCCCCGGTGGTCACACAGGCTTCCAACAGGGCTGCGGTTTTGTGGCGATGGATAAAGTGCAGGGTGTCGAGGGAAATGTTCGGGTTGCCTTCGCTGGCCAGGTCTACCACTTGACCACCCACCAGGCCGGCGGCCCCAACGGATTTTCCTAACAGGGCGATCGCCCGCACCACTCGATCGGCCGGCACGCCTTGGGTTTGGGTTGCCACAAATTCAAAGGCATAGGCCAACAGCCCATCCCCGGCCAAAATCGCCACCGGTTCCCCATAAACCTTGTGGTTCGTGGGTTTGCCGCGCCGAAAATCGTCGTTATCCATGGACGGCAAATCGTCATGAATCAGCGACATGGTGTGAACCATCTCCAGGGCACAGGCCGTGGGCATGGCCGATTCGATCGCCCCACCCACCAGCTCACAGGCCGCCAGACACAGAATCGGTCGCAACCGCTTGCCCCCCGCCATCAGGGAATAGCGCATCGACTCATAAACGGTTTCGGGATAGACCACCGAGATCGATCGATCGAGGGCGGCCTCAACCAAAGCTTGGCGTTCGCGAAGATAGCCTTTGAGATCAAAGCCCGTCGAGGGAGCAGTAGGCGCGCTAGCGGTCATGGGACAAGCACAACAGAACAGCAAGAAATCTTCCTTACCGAACCCGATCGCCGCCACAGGCGGAATCCGGCCTGGTTACGGTGCGCTTTTGGCCTAGCAAAACAACCGCTGAACCACAACCACCACCGTCAGAAGTTGGTTTGAGGGGCATTGTACCGCCTGAGGGGATCGCCCCGAGGGGACAGACCAGATTCTGATCAGATTTCGTCAGATTTTGCGTGAATTTAGGGCTGATTTCGAGCGAATTTCCAGGCCATTCCAGTAATTTTGTGAACCTTTGCAAACCGTTGATTAACGCTCATTGAACTGATACTCATCAACCTATTCCGGCTGGATCCACCGCAGCGATCGAGAGGATCTCTGACCTATTCCCAAAGATCCTCAGTCGGTTCAATCCAGCCGGCTGGACAAAGGAAATCTCAATCCAGCCGGTTGGATGAAGAAAGCCCCGATCCAGAGCATTCAGATGCAGAAGATTCCCTGAGTGCGATCGGGACAATTAGTCGGGATAACTTAGTCGGGATGATTAGTCAGGACAGCTAGGCCAGGCGGCGACGATAGCTCTCCACGGTGTTGGCCAACAGCATGGTCACCGTCATTGGCCCCACGCCACCCGGAACCGGCGTGATTGCGCCGGCCACATCCAACAGGCGATCGAAATCCACATCCCCCACCAGCTTGCTCTTGCCGGTCTGATCGGTAATTCGATTAATCCCCACATCAATCACTGTCGCGCCCGGCTTGATGTAGTCCGGGCCAATCATCAGGGGCCGTCCCACCGCCGCCACTAAAATATCGGCTTCTCGGCAAACGGCCGCCAAGTCCGGGGTGCGCGAATGGGCGATCGTCACCGTGGCATTGGCTTCCAGCAGCATCAGGGCGATCGGCTTGCCCACCAAAATGCTGCGCCCCACCACCACGGCCTTTTTGCCAGCCGGATCAATGCCCCCATCTCGCAAAATTTCCATCACGCCGGCCGGGGTGCAACTGCGCAGACAAGGCTCACCTCGCACCAACCGCCCCAAATTGGCCGGGTGTAACCCATCGGCATCCTTGTCGGGGTCAATTTCCAACAGCAGGGCGTTGCCATCCAGCCCGTCCGGCAAAGGCAGTTGCACCAAAATGCCATCCACGTTCGGATCGGCATTGAGCTGATGAATGATGGCGGTTAGTTCCGCTTGGGTGGCCGTGGCGGGCAGGTGCTGACCAAAGGAGACCATGCCCAAACGTTCGCAGGCCCGTTCTTTGTTGCGGACATAGGCGGCGCTGGCGGGATTGTCCCCGACCATCAACACGGCTAGGCCAGGCGCACGGCCCCGATCGGGCTGGAGTTCCGCAATTTCCACCTTCAGGCGATCTTGAATTTTCTCGGCAAGGGCTTTTCCGTCCAGCAGGCGCGCAGTCATGAGGGGAGAAATTCTATGAAGAACGCTTCAAACTGTAGAGAATTGATCATGCGTTTTGACCATTTCAGCGTCAAAATCTAAAGGATTTTCCGTACCTCAACGATTTCGTCAACCCATGTGAAAACCCATGAAGCAGCCAATGCAAAAGTTAAAGTTAAGAATCGTGGTCACTGAGGGCCCGATTGCGCAACCATAACGAGCAACAGGATCTGATTGAAAATCACCATACCGGCAATGTCTCAGCAGCTCATGTCTCAGATGTTGCGGCGTTTGGCTCCACCCGTCCCACCACGGCTAAAAGGACAAAAAAACAAGGGGTGGCATGGGTTCGTTCTGGGGTTCACCTGGTTAATGGTGGGCTGCACGCCAACCGTTGCAATCGGGGAGTTGAAACAACAACCGGCTGCATCGCTCAATGGGCGATCAGTCTATATCCAAGGCAAAGCCGTCGAACGAGTACCCCTGCTCGACGGCCGCATTTACCGAATTGAAGATCCAACGGGCTGGATTTGGGTGCTGTCTCAGGGCGATCGAACCGAGCTTGAGCTAGGGCAAGTGGTGAAACTCAAGACCTCCCTTCGCTATCAACCGATCCAAGTGGGACAGCAGGAGATGGGCGAAATTTACGCGATCGAGGAGCCTTAAATTAGCCATGTGTCCATCAGACCCCGGCTCAAGCTCCAGATCCCAATCAGGATCTGAGTCAAACAGGGACAGTTCATCCCCAGAGGCCGAAACAGGAACGAGATCAGGAATAGAAGCCGTGGCCCTTGCTTTGCTCTATCCTCCCTCGCGCGATCGATTCCTGTTGCAACTGCGGGATGATTTTCCCCACATTCTCTATCCCGGTCACTGGGGCCTGTTTGGCGGACACCTGGAGGCCGGCGAAGCTCCCGAAGCAGGTCTGCGGCGGGAACTGCAAGAGGAAATTGGCTTTGTGCCGCCCCGGTTAAGTCCGTTTCGATCGACCTTGCAAGACAGCGGCCGGCAGCATTTTTTCTTTCACGGATTGCTCACCGTGCCGCTCACGGAGCTGGAATTAAACGAAGGGCAGGATTTGGCTTGGGGCACGATCGCCGACTTGGAAGCGGGAGAATGTTGGTCGCCCCGTTTGCAACAGATGCGCCCGATCGGCACACCCCATCGATCGATCCTGTTGGCCCTGCATCAAGACCCAGCTCTCTGGCTCGATGACTAAGGGGAATTGAGGCAACCGATCATTACTGATCATTCCATTATTGGCCGTCCATCTTGACGGCGTTCACATCCACCGTCGAGTCAGCCACCGTGGCCGCCGGAGCGGACTTCACCGTGGGGCGATTTTTAAACCACTCGATCGCGATTTGCGACAGCTCTGCAATCAGCAAGGTCACGATCGCCAAATCATCCAGTTGACCCGCGATCGGCAGAAAGTCCGGCGCAATATCGATCGGGCTGAGGAGATACACCAGCGTGCCCGCCACAATCCAGAGGCGATATTTCGGGTTCCGAATCGTGTCGCGATACCAACCGTAAAGGGCGCTGGGGGAGATATTCATGGCGCTATCCTGCCGCGTGATTGCCTCTCATCTTGACAGGGGCGATCGGGCAGCGTCGAGGGTGACGACCCCACCGCTCGATCGCGAAACCCGCACCCCTCAGCCAGTTCAGCAATTGCCCCCCGATCGCCCCCTAAACCGCATGGGCGCGATACCAGTCGATCGTTTGGCGCAGCCCATCCTCAAAACTCGTTTGCGCCTCAAACCCAAACAGTTCCTTGGCCCGCGTCGTGTCCAAACAGCGGCGTGGCTGGCCGTTGGGTTTGTCCGTTTCCCAAACCAACTCCCCGTCGTAGCCCATCAATTGGCAAATCAGCTCAATCAAATCGCGAATCGAAATTTCCCGACCCGTTCCCAAATTCACCGGCTCCGAGCTGTTCAGCAACTGTGCCCCCAAAACAATGCCCGCTGCCGCATCGGTGGAATACAAAAACTCCCGCGTGGGGCTGCCATCGCCCCAAACCGGAATCTGTCGATCGCCCCGTTGTTGTGCCTCATGCACCTTGCGAATCAGCGCTGGAATTACATGGGAGCTACCCGGATCGAAATTGTCTTCCGGCCCATACAAATTCACCGGCAATAGATAAATGCCATTGAAGCCATACTGATCTCGATAGGCCTGAAGTTGCACCAACAGCGCCTTTTTCGCCACCCCGTAGGGCGCATTGGTTTCCTCGGGATAGCCCTCCCAAAGATCAGATTCCTTAAACGGCACGGGCGTGAATTTGGGATAGGCGCAAATCGTTCCCACACAAACAAACTTCTCCACTCCCGCTTGATAGGCCGCATGGATCAATTGCGTACCCATCATCAAATTGTCGTAAAACAGCTCGGCCGGTTTTTCGCGGTTCAGGCCAATGCCGCCCACGTGGGCCGCCAGGTGAATCACCACCTGCTGACCTGCCACAGCCGTCTCACAGGCCGCCCATTGCCGCAAGTCGCAATCGCGCGATCGGGGAATCGTAATTTTTTCAGGATTCGCCCCCGCCGCCACCAACTGTTGCACCACCTGCTTGCCTAGAAAACCCGCGCCGCCGGTCACCAAAATGGTCTTATTACTCAAGTCGATCGGGGTGTTGCTCATGCTGTTTACCTGCTGTTCACCTTAAAAACGTGGGGAAAATCGGGGTCGAAACTGGCCGCAAGTGCCGCAAATTGGGATCGCCAAGGTGCGATCGCCCTCGGTTTCTGATTTTTCCGGCCCCGCAACCAATGCGAAACACCCAGAAAACCCCATTTTGGAACAGCCCCACCCGATCCGACACCTGCCTTCACCGGCTTACTCAATTGGACAAGCAATCGGCAATCTACCCTCAGTCATTCGTCAATTCGTCCAAAAACAGCCTACCAACCGCAATTTTTGAAACCTGACCCGAAAATTAGAGTTTTGTTTTGGTGTTTTGGTAATTTGATTAACAACTAAATAGTTATTTAGCTATATTAAGAGGTGTATATCTAACTGGACTCATCATCATGGATCACAGTCTGCCGCTTAATGTTGATCCGCCGCTTGATCCTCCTTCCCCCTCCCGGCGGCGTTTTCTGAACTTCCTCACTGGCGCTGCTGTGGCCACCACGGCCAGTTCCGTGCTCTATCCCGCCGGCCAGTTCCTGATTCCACCTCGCGAAAGCCTGGGCGACAACGGTGGCGTTTTGGCCAAAGACAGCTTGGGGAACCTGATTCCAGCGGCACAAGTCTTGGCAGAGCCACCGGGGAGCCGGGCCCTGGTGGCTGGGTTGGCCGGGGAGCCAACTTATTTGGTGGTGAACGAAGCCCAACAGCTCGACCCGATCGGACTAGTCAACTCCTGCACACACCTAGGCTGCACCTTCCCCTGGAATCCCAATGATTTAGAGTTCCAATGTCCCTGCCACGGCTCTCGGTATGCGGCCGATGGCAGCGTATTGCGCGGGCCGGCTCCCTTGCCTCTCAAAATTGTGCAAGTGACTATTTTGGGTGACCACATCGCTCTCACCCCCTGGACTGAAGCTGACCCGCGCACTGACGAAAAGCCCTGGTGGATCTAGCGTCTTCTCAAAGTCGAGCACCGGTTCACCTAAAATTTTGCTGCGATGGTTCAACTCCATTCCCAGCAAAGGGCCAAACTTCGATCGCTATCCGGTCACCATGGGTCACCATAGGTCACAAATTACTCTTGATCGGCCTTGATAAATCTTGATGGATCCTGATTGATTTTGATCGCCATTGGCTGAGGGGAATGATCACCTCGGCTCATCCCCTCGGCATTGGTCTGGATCAATATTGGCCTGGGTCGATCGCGCTTGATTGTTTTGATTGAAACGTCCTGTTCCTGCCCTTTGAACACTCTCTCCCATCACCATGTGGCCCAGCGCAATTACTGCTTATTTCCATTACCTCAGCTTCATGTTGGCCTTTGGGGCTGTGGCTGTGGAACTGCTGACTCTCAAAAAAGAACTCTTGATCGCGGAAGCCTGGCGAATTCTGATTGCTGACGTGATCTACGGCATCTCCGCTTCTCTGGTTTTATTCACCGGAGCGTTGCGGGTTCTTTACTTTGGCAAGGGTGCTGACTATTACCTTGGCAACCCCATTTTCTATACCAAAGTTGGCCTATTTCTCTTGGTCGGGGCTTTGTCGATTTATCCAACCATTTCCTTTGTGTCTTGGATTGGCAGTTTGCGAGAAGGCAAGGTTCCCCAACTGGGTCAAACACAATTTCGGTGGCTCTCTTGGCTAATTCGGATTGAGCTGGTGGGCTGGATCAGTCTTCCGTTGTTGGCGGCACTCCTGGCCCGCAGCGCGTAACCGTCAGTGCCTAGACCGCTATGCTTCAGGCAGTGTTTCATTGGGTATGGCGATCGAATGCCTCAAGGATTGCGATCGGGTTGTGATCGCCCATGCAAGTCTGATTGGGGGCCATTTAACGGCTATTGGGTAGCTATCTTGTTGATGGCAATCTCAATTTTTGGTTAAACCCCTTTGAAGAAATTTGGCCGCTGGCTGGTCTTGGGACTCGTCCTCGCTTTTTTGCTGAAAACACTGCTCGATCGGGCAGCGGAAGTTGCCACCTTGCGGTTAACCATCCAAGGGTGGGGCTGGTTGGCCCTGTCGTTGGGGCTGACGGCGGCGGCGCACTTGTGGTCAGCGGTGGTGTGGGGCTGGCTGTTGCAGGCCTTTGGGCGATCGGCCCCGCGTGGCTGGGTACTGCGCACCTATCTGGTGACCAATGTGGCCAAGTATTTGCCGGGGAATGTTTGGCATTTTTACGGTCGCATTCGGGCGGCGGGCCGGGTGGGCGTGGCTTGGCCAGTGGCGGCGGCCAGTGTGTTGCTGGAGCCGTTGCTGATGGCGGTGGCGGCTTTGCTGCTGGGGGTTTTGGCGAGCGATCGGGCTTGGTGGGGAGTGCAGTTAGCCCTAGCGATCGGAGTGCTGGCGGCGGTGCATCCCCGCATTTTGAATCCCCTGCTGCAACGGTTGGGTCGCCGCAAACTGCAAACCACCGACAGCAACCCCCATCACCAACCGGCCCAACTGAGCCAATACCCGATCGGGCCGTTGTTGGGGGAAACGGGCTTTTTGTTGTGGCGGGGCGCGGGCTTTTTGGCAGCTCTGGCGGCCTTTAGTGCCATTAATCCTCTGGATTTGCCTCGGTTGGCCAGTGGGTTTGGGTTGGCCTGGTTGTTGGGATTGGTCGTGCCCGGTGCGCCCGGCGGGGTTGGGGTTTTTGAAGCGGCGGCGATCGCCCTGTTGGGGTCGATCGTCAATCCAGCGGCTCTGTTAGCCAGCGTGGCCAGCTATCGATTGGTGAGTGTGCTGGCGGAAACCGGCTTGGGTGGCTTGGCCTGGTGGTTAACGCCTCCTGCCGAACAAATTTGGACTGGGGAATCTGAATCTCGGGAATCAGAAGCCTCTGAATCGAATTAACACTTAACTGAAGGCTGAACTTGGTCTCCCTTTGGAGGCTGTTTGCAAACCGGCGAAGCAAGTCAAAGAGCATTAGCCCTTACATTCAGAGACGATGATTCCTTTAACCAACATTGGCCTGATGTTGGGGCAATTGGCGAAATTGGATACTCTCTCCTAATTTTTCAAACAGCCTCTGATGTAAGGTCTTGGGTCATTGCCTGTTCCCATGTGAAGGGCAACTCAGCGGGAAACAGGGCGATCGGCAAACCAGTTTCAGCTTGTGCTTTGGTGCGAGCGTCGGCATAAGCTGCCATGGTTCCTTCCAGGAGCGATCGCACTAGCTGCCAAATCAGGGCGAGGCGTTGGTGATAGCCTTGCGGAGCAATCTCGCGCCAGGAGAGTTGTTCGGCTTGTTTGCTTAGGCTTTGCCATGTCACTATTTCTAGCCCTCTTCTTTTGTCTCAGTGTTCCACATTATTTAAAAAGTTATTGATGATTTGGCGAATTTCTTCGGAGCTAGTATTACTTTGATCTGATTTAGAGTAGATGTCTATCAAACAGCTCAGACAACGGCAGAGTTGCTCCAGTTGTGGCTTGCTCCCAGGATTGTCGAAAGTTGTCGGCAGAAAAATCTAGGTTTTCTGGTTCAGCGATCGCCTTGGGTTCTATCTTTCCTAACACTCGTGTCAATAGCCATAGCAAACCATTGGCGAGCCACTGCCAATGATCACCCAAAACTAGTGAGCGATCGCTTGTCCAACCGAGTTGGGCAAGGCGCTCGGCGATCGGTTCGGGAACAATAAGGGTGAGGTCACGGGAAGGAGTAGACATCAGGATCACTGGATTAGTTGGAACTCTAGATTGGTAAAAGCACTGGCTGCCAAATCAGGGTGAGGCGTTGGTGATAGCCTTGCGGAGCAATCTCGCGCCAAGAGAGTTGTTCGGCTTACTTACTCAGGCTGTCTTCTGCCACCACCGCTAGTCCTTTCCTAAATGCTAGTTTGACTATCATGGAATTGTTGGGGTGTGGACTGAATCGAGTATTAGCATTGCTAAGTTAATAAGTTTGGTAGCACAGAAAAAGCTTGACCGCCTGGTAAACGGTAAACGTAAAAATCCCGATCAAGTGTGCAAATTGTGGTTTTCTGACGAACTTCTGCTGCTGCTACTAATGAAGCGTCGGCTAAATCCATGGGTAAATCCCGATACTGTGCCATCAGCGATCGCATCCTCAGTTGCTCCGCAGAATCATTGAAGTGGAAGGTGACAGCTCCAGTTTCAACATAGCCCCACAGATAGGCTTGGGCTGGCCATCCACCACCACGTTGCAGGAGGTGCATGGCTTCGGTAAAGCAAGGCCAAGTCGTAACTAGCGGTGCGCGAACTTGAGTGGCACAAGTGCGGCAGGTTTGATGATAAGGATCGCTCTGATCAATGAGGGCAATTAAGAACGAAGCGTCAGCGAGTGTCACTGAATTACTCCCAAGGTTTACCCGCAGTCTCACGAATTTTCATGTGCTTTTCTAGCCAAATATCAGTAGTTGACTCTTCAGGTTTTTGGAAATTGAGAGAAACTACTCCCATCTGACCATCGAGTAATTCAGCGACGGTTTTGGGTTCGGCTGATGATGGCTCGATGTTGGTAACGGACTGAGCCGATCGCCCCAGGAGCGATCGCACTAGCTGCCAAATCAGGGCGAGGCGATCGCGCCAGGAGAGTTGTTCGGCTTGTTTGCTCAGGCTCTGCCACGTCACCATGCTCGATCGCCTCCTGTTCTGTAGTTTAGTAATGACATCAATGATAAGGAGATCACTGAGTTCATACTCCAAGGGTTTCAGATAGGGTCAAAACTTAACAACTAATCAAACCAATTTTCAAGAGTTAAGTTATTGAAGTTCTGGAAATCCTGCAAATTTCTCGTAACCAATATGAGTTGACAGGTCGCTGCAATGGCTGCAATTTGTCCGTCTGCGAAGGCAGGTGTTAAACCGAGACTTGCCAATCGTGAGCGTTCTTGAGCGTGCCAGGATGCAGCAGCTTGGTCATAAGGCAAAATTGTCAGAGTTTCGGCAATCTGTGCAAGATATGATCGCAATTGATTACGGCGATTAGAGGGTGGTAGGCGATCGCAACCAAAGTTCAGTTCGTGCCAAGTAATTGCAGAAATAGCGGATTGGTGATGATGTTTTGCTACGCGATCAACAACGCCACGATTAGGGTTGGGTCGTTGTAGCTCAGAAATAATATTGGTGTCGAGTAAAAAACGCAGCATCACAAGGTTACATCTCGCCCTGGGTCGCGATCGCGCACGTCAGCCCAGGGATCATCGTCACTCCAAGAGTCCCAATCAATGGTGCTGCGCCACTGTTGAAGGCGTTCCCAGAAAGTAGGAACAGGTTGGACTGATCGCCCCAGGAGCGATCGCACTAGCTGCCAAATCAGGGCGAGGCGATCGCGCCAGGAGAGTTGTTCGGCTTGTTTGCTCAGGCTTTGCCATGTCACCATGCTCGATCGCTCCCTGTTTATTTCAGTTGATTAAGATCAGCTAGTTGGTTTATGGCAGCAGTAGCTCGTCTCAAGCTAGGTGAAGATTCCACTGCATAGCTAGTGCGCCAACTATTCCTAATAAAATCGCCTAAGACCAAGTTGTAACCTCTTCCTTGCGTTGCTGTTGATCCTGGTAATGGCAGCAAAGCTTCTTTTAGACTACGCTTACGACATTTTTTACTGACAACGTTTAATAAAAAGCGTTTAGGATCTCCTATATCGTCAGGATTTTGCAAGAAGTTATCATCACTAATCTGCAAAAATTTAGCCAAAGCGCTTCGGTCAGCCATAACCCAAGACTCTATTTCATGTACAGCAATGCGTAGTAAAAAATTGCGATGTCTTTTGGTTTCACCAAGCCATTCTTTGATCAGAAGCACAGGACATTGTTTCTGATCTAAATCAGTGAGCACAATAAAGGGTATAGATTGGGCAGCGGTATTAAACTTAACAGCATTCTTTCGCAGAAAACCAGATCCATTCTGCTTGAGACAGTTCATGATACTGAATTGAGATTCAGACTGTTCCAAGATCTTTCTTAAAACAATCTCACTCAGATCATCCTCCACTGCGATATTGACGAAGATCATATTTACTTGAGAAAGTCTAGTTGATCAATATGTGTAGGTTTGGTTTTCGGCAACACAGTATCTGCGATGCTTAGTCCTGCACTTAGCAATGGCTTGATGTCTTCCAATGAAGATGCAACTTCTACCTGAGTGCCTTCTGGCCGCGGGGTGAGTAAGAGAACCTCTTCTCCACCAATTCCTGGATCGGATAGTAGATCACTGCTGTGGGTGCTAATAAAAATTTGGCGACGTTTACCTTTCTGAAGTTGTTCAATTAATGCAGGTAATTTGGCATTGATTGCTGAATGGAGCGATAGTTCAGGCTCCTCTAGAAGAAGTAGCGAATTTCCCTCTAATAAAGACCACAGTAGGCCTATAAGCCTTAGCGTCCCATCTGAAAACTGATCCTCCTGTTGCTTTCCTGCGTTAGGTCTCCAGTGCTCATAAAGCGCTTCCAGATGTGGCACACCCATTTCATCTTTAACATCTTGAAGTTGTTTCAATTGCGGTAAAGCGATTTTCAGCGCCCCTTCAATTTTTTTGAGACGAGATCGTCGTGTTCGTTCAGATGTTTTAATAATCCTGTCCAAGAAGCTTCTACCAAATGGATCATCTTGTAGGGCATTACCCTGAAATGCATCAGGATGTCGCAAAAGCTGAGGAATGAGATGTAAATATAAAATTGAATTCAGGAATGCTTGTATCTCACGAAATTCAAAATTAGAGTTAACTTGTTCCAAGTAAGTTTCACGTAATCTGACAGCATCTCTCTTATCATCTTGATTAGGGCGATCTAAAATTTGTTGTCCGTCTTTCCAGACACGTTCATAGGCAATTTGAGGTGAATTATCACCACCTTTTTTCTGCTGGATTCCCAGCGCGTATTTAAACGTTGGCGAATCTCCTAGAGCTTCTGACAGATGTATTTCTAGTTCAACATCTGGGTGGCGGCGAGCTGCAAGGCAACGAATTTTTGAAAGCCCCTTACGATCTCGAATCGCTTTCTGTAATCCGCCGCCATCTTTTGCAATATCTCTTAAAAATCTTAATGCATCTAGTAAGTTTGATTTTCCGCAGGCATTGGGGCCAACTACAAATACACGATCTCGTAGATCTACATCAACTGACTTGAAGTTGCGCCAATTTTTTAGCTTGAGGTGTGTAATTAACATTTTACTTTTATATCAAGACGATCAATCACAATCTAGCATAGCTTTCATAGGAGCAAATGATTGAACAGAGTCGAGTTGGGCAATCAATGTTGGCAACATGGTATTGGTTTAGATATGGGGCATGTTGTTAGCCTAGGCTAGTAGAGTGCATAGATCTAATGTTATGAGCCAGTAATGAACCCAGATTGGTGATTGGTGCAACCGCTACAGCGCCAGGAAATGTCCCTCGCGATCCTAGACTGTTAAGCACGATCGCCGATGCTCGGCATCCACGCTACAGCGCTCGCAGGAGACAGAACACACCATGCTCGAAGCTTATCGCCAACAGGTTGCAGAACGCGGTCAACTGGGCATCCCCCCCTTGCCCCTCGATGCCGCCCAAACCAGTGATCTGTGTAAGCTGCTGGAAACCCCGCCCGCTGGGGAAGCAGAATTTTTGATGCACTTGCTGTGCGATCGCGTGCCCCCCGGTGTGGATGAGGCGGCCTATGTGAAAGCGTCGTTCCTGACCGCGATCTCCCAAGGAGAAACCACCAGCCCCCTGATCACCCCCCAAGGTGCAGTCGCCATCCTCGGGCAAATGGTCGGTGGCTACAACGTGCAATCCCTGGTCAGTTTGCTGAAAGCGAAGGACGCGGGCATCGCCCAAGCCGCCGCCACCGCCCTCAGCAAAATTACGTTGGCCTTTGATGCGTTCAACGACGTGCTGGAACTGTCGGAGCGCAACCCCTACGCCAAACAGACGATCGACGCTTGGGCCAACGCCGCTTGGTTCATCAGCAAGCCCAAGCTGGCCGAAGCGATCACCGTCACGGTGCTGAAAGTGCCCGGCGAAACCAACACCGATGACCTTTCGCCCGCCACCCACGCCACCACCCGCCCCGATATTCCGCTGCACGCCTTGGCCATGCTGGAAACCAAGATGCCGGAAGCCCTGGGCCTGTTGCCGGAGCTGAAGGCCAAGGGCCACCCGATCGCCTATGTGGGTGACGTGGTCGGTACGGGGTCTTCGCGCAAATCGGCGATCAACTCCGTCCTGTGGCACATCGGCGACGACATTCCCCACATCCCCAACAAGCGGGCTGGCGGCGTGATTTTGGGCGGCAAGATTGCGCCGATTTTCTTCAACACGGCGGAAGATTCCGGGGCCCTGCCGATCGAGTGCGACGTGGCCCAAATGAACACGGGTGACGTGATCACGATCTATCCCTACAAGGGCGAAATCACCAACGAAGCGGGCGAGGTGATCAGCACCTTCAGCCTGAAGCCCGACACGATCGTCGATGAGGTGCGGGCCGGCGGTCGGATTCCGCTGCTGATCGGTCGTAGCTTGACGGACAAAACCCGCGAAGCCCTCGGGATGGAACCCAGCACCCTGTTCGTGCGCCCCACTGCCCCCGCCGACACCGGCAAAGGCTTCACCCTGGCCCAAAAGATGGTCGGCAAGGCCTGCGGTCTGCCCGGCGTGCGCCCCGGCACGTCCTGCGAACCGCGCATGACCACCGTGGGTTCCCAAGACACCACGGGCCCCATGACCCGCGACGAGCTAAAGGAGCTGGCTTGCCTCGGTTTCAGCGCGGATCTGGTGATGCAGAGCTTCTGCCACACAGCGGCCTATCCCAAGCCTGTGGATCTGAAGACCCATGCGGAATTGCCGGACTTCATCGCCCAGCGCGGCGGCGTGGCCCTGCGCCCCGGCGACGGAATCATTCACTCCTGGCTAAACCGGATGCTGATGCCGGACACGGTGGGTACGGGCGGCGACTCCCACACCCGTTTCCCCCTGGGCATTTCCTTCCCGGCGGGTTCCGGGTTGGTGGCCTTTGCGGCGGCCTTGGGCGTGATGCCCTTGGATATGCCGGAGTCGATCCTGGTGCGGTTCAAAGGCAGCCTGCAACCGGGCGTGACCCTGCGGGATGTGGTGAACGCGATTCCTTACGTGGCGATTCAGCAAGGCAAGCTGACCGTGGCGAAGGAGAACAAGCAGAACATCTATTCCGGCAAGATCATCGAAATGGAAGGGCTGCCGGATCTGAAGCTGGAGCAGGCCTTTGAGCTGACCGATGCGACGGCGGAGCGATCGGCCGCCGGTTGCACGATCGCCCTGAGCGTGGAAACCGTGTCGGAATACCTGCGATCGAACGTCACCCTGCTGAAAAACATGATCGCCCGGGGCTACGAAGATGCCCGGACGATCGCCCGCCGGATTGCCCAGATGGAAGCCTGGTTGGCGAACCCCTCCCTGATGACCGCCGATGCGGATGCGGAATACGCCGACATCATCGAAGTGGATCTGGATCAACTGGTGGAACCCCTGGTGGCCGCGCCCAACGACCCGGACAACATCAAAACCCTGTCCGATTGCGTGGGCGACCCGGTACAAGAGGTGTTCATCGGTTCCTGCATGACCAACATCGGTCACTTCCGCGCCGCCGCCAAAGTCCTCGAAGGGGCCGGCAAAGCCAAGGCGCGTCTCTGGATCTGCCCGCCGACGCGGATGGATGAAGAAATGCTGCGTCAGGAAGGCTACTACGAGATCTTCGAGGCGGCCGGCTGTCGGTTGGAAATGCCCGGTTGTTCGCTCTGCATGGGCAACCAAGCCCGCGTGGAAGACAACACCACCGTGTTTTCGACCTCGACGCGCAACTTCAACAACCGGATGGGCAAGGGCGCGCGGGTCTACCTAGGCTCGGCGGAGTTGGCGGCGGTCTGTGCCCTGTTGGGTCGGATTCCCAGCCGCGAGGAATACCTGGAAGTGGTGAAGGGCAAGATCGATCCGCTGGCGGGTGATTTGTACCGCTACCTCAACTTCGATCAGATCGATGGCTTTGAGGATCAAGGGCGATCGGTCTCGAAGGAAGACCAAGAAAAAGTCCTAGTCAGCGCCGGCCGTTAATTAATCTCCGGTAGGGGCGTACCGCCGTACGCCCTCCGCCAGGGCCGATCGATTGAAACGGCGAGCGTTGGGGTTTGGGATCTTGCGTACCGGAGGGCGCATGGCGATGCCGGATTGAATCAAAATTCATGGATCGTAGGGGCGTACCGCCGTACGCCCTCCGCCAGGGCCGAGCGATCTAAACGATAATCCAGCGCATGGCGATGCCGGGTTTGATAGGTTTAACCTGTGTTTTGGGATCTTGCGTACCGGAGGGCGCATGGCGATGCGCCCCTACGGAGAATGTGGGTTTTTGGATCGAAAATTGTGTTGATCGGGCGTTGAAAGATGGCGTATAACCCGGCGATTCATCATCGGCGATCGATCCGATTAAAAGGGTTTGATTATTCGCAGCCTGCCGTTTATTTCGTGACCCTTTGTTGCTATCAACGGGAATGTTTATTTGGAACAATCTCACAGGACAAAACCGTTCTGAACGAATTGGGAATGATCGTCAGGAATGAATGGTTACGAAGTTTTAAAATTCGGGATGAGCTAAAACCTGATGCTTGGGTGATCATGCCCAATCATTTTCATGGGTTGTTGTGGTTTGATCGCCCGATCGTGCAAACGCAATCACCAAGTGATGACGGTGAATCGGTTGATGACAGTGTGCTAGGCAAAAGTCAGTTACGGCGGCCGGCGCGATCGCTGGGATCTGTAATTGCCGGTTTCAAAGCGGCGACCACCAAACGCATCAACCAATACCGGAATGCACCAGGAACACCGGTTTGGCAACGGAATTATTATGAGTCGATCGTGTGGGACTATCGAATGCTGAACCATATTCGAGATTACATTGAAAATAATCCGCGATCGTGGTCAACCGATTCCCTACATCCCAACAACATCCCCAAAAATCATCCCCCGTAGGGGCGTACCGCCGTACACTGGCTTCAACTTAAGGAAGTTAAGCTGTAGCCATCGATCCTAGAGATGCTTGAGCCATGGCTCGTAGTCGCCCCTACTCCGATGCCAATCCTGATTTGCGTCGGCGCTGC
>NZ_JACJSN010000029.1:0-29707 GCF_014698135.1 Limnothrix sp. FACHB-881 | reverse complement strand
ATGGCAGACCGTTTGACCCCAGCCAACTAGCGGTCGCCACAGCTCCTGGCTCTTAAGCTTTACCTTTCTTCACTCTCAGCCCCTTGCGTCTATCCGGGGAACACAGTATCTACGGGCTACTA
Source organism: Limnothrix sp. FACHB-881 (assembly GCF_014698135.1). Taxonomy (NCBI): domain Bacteria; kingdom Bacillati; phylum Cyanobacteriota; class Cyanophyceae; order Pseudanabaenales; family Pseudanabaenaceae; genus Limnothrix; species Limnothrix sp. FACHB-881. The sequence continues at coordinate 29,585 of NZ_JACJSN010000029.1, read as the reverse complement.
ATCGAGGTAAGGGCTGTATTCATTGGTTCTGATATTCATTGCGTTAAAGAATTGCGAATGAAAAATTCGGCGTTTTTGTCTGTAATGAGAAAAATCAATAATAGAACTTGGTCAGTAATTTAATTGACGGTTTCATCAGTTTTTGAATGGATTCAGAACCGGATCTTGAACAGCCTGCATCGTTTCTAAATTTCATAAACGAATGTTCTAGACTGGCCAGGGAGCGTCTGGGATCAAATTCTTGCGAAAAATGGGTATGTTGCTTGTTGAGCAGCTCTCCAGAAACTTCAGCGATTTGATGGCATCTTGATTTTGCTTGCGTCTTGATCTCGCTGGATCTGACTCCTACTCACTGCTTGTTGTCCTTGCCATGCATGTCTTGCGGAACTTAGGTGGCTGCTCCTTCGTGGGGGCGGGCGTTGGGGGATGTTTAATTGCGGGAATTGCGGGTTTTTTGACGATCGGGAGCCTGGGTGCTGACTCGGGGGCGGTTTGGGCCCAGTCGATCGCCCCGGCGGCCGACGGCACGGGCACGGTGGTGACTCCCCAGGGCGATCGCCTAGATATCAGCGGCGGCAGTCGATCGAGCGATGGAGCCAACCTGTTCCACAGCTTTGAACGGTTTAATCTCAACACCCAGGAAATTGCGAATTTCCAGGCCACGCCGGACTTGCGCAACATTCTGGGGCGTGTGGTGGGGGGCGATCCATCGCGAATTGATGGACTCATTCAGGTCAGCGGTGGTAACCCCAATCTGTTTTTGGTGAATCCGGCGGGTTTGGTGTTTGGGCCCAATGCTCGGCTGAATGTGCCCGCTTCCTTCACGGCCACCACGGCCACGGGTGTGAGCTTTGGTGAGTCTGGGGAATTTTGGTTCCAAGCGACAGGAGCCAATCAATACGCGAATTTGTTGGGTGACCCAACGGGGTTGGCGTTTGCCCTGTCGCAACCGGCGGGAATTTTGAACCGGGCGGGGCTGGCTGTGCCAACGGGCCAAAGCTTGAGTTTGGTGGGGGGCACGGTGTTGAGCGTGGGAACCCTGTCGGCTCCGGGGGGGCGGCTGATGGTGGCGGCGGTTCCGGGCGATCGCTTTGTGCGGTTCACGCCGGAAGGGTCGGTGCTGGCGTTGGATTTGCCGATCGGGGGGCGGCCCGGTGCGGATTTGGCGTTGGGCCCGATCGCCCCGCGAACCATTCCGGAACTGCTGGCGGGGCAACCGGTCACGGCCAATGCCTTGACGGTGCGGCCCGATGGCACGGTTTCGATCGGCCATTCTGAGGGCCCCTTGACGGCGGGTGATGTGGCGGTGCAGTCAGCCACGGCCGGAACGGCCACCCTGTCGGCGGCCCATAACTTGCTGCTGCTGTCTAGTCAGCTCAGCACCACGGGCGATTTACATTTACTGGCGGGACAAGCGGCGATCGGGCGGGACAATCCCACGAATCCTTTGCGGTTGAGCGCCGGGGGACAGTTGACCCTCTGGGGCGATCGGCAGGTGGATCTATACGGCTTGCACCACCCCGACAGCGGCATCACCAGTGATCACAATCTTTTTTTAGTGAGTTCAGGGGCGATCGCCGGGAATTTGCCCCTGCGCACGGGTGGTCAACTGTTTGTGACGCAACCAACGGGCGATCGGGTGCTGTTTCGCACGGTCTTTGAACCGATCTTTAGCGATCGCGATGGTCAAACCACCCTCGCCTTCGGCTCCACACCCGCCCGCAGCAACCGCGCTCCCTTCATTTCCTCGCCCGTGGTTGCTACCACCACCACCAGACCCACTACGCCCTCACCCAGCAGCACCAGTTCCAGCAGCAGCACCAGCACTGGCTCCACAACCCTACGCCCTGTCGTTCCTTTGAACCCCACGGGCACGGGAACAACGGGCACGAGCACAGGGACAACGGGCACGATCAACCCCGGATCCATTACCCTGATTCCCGGCACAACTAACGATCCCCCCAGTACCAATCCAACCCTGAGCAGTTCAGTGTCGCTGATTCCGGTGGCTCCCATGCAAACTGGCTCCAATTCCAGCACCACCAACACCACCGTTAGCGGCCTGAACACTTCCTTTAGCTTGATCCCGATCGCCCCTGTGGACTCAACCACAACCAATTCCACCAATTCAGAGGATGAGGACGATCGATCTGCTTTCTTGCCTGTGAAGCCGATCGTGGTGAACAACAATTCCAACACCGCTAATACCGGGAACACTGGCCCTTCATTCACGGTGGCTACGGTCAACATCAACCTTGACGGAGCAAACTTTGGTGGCTTATTGACACCAACCAATCAAGGAATCCATTTCTCTACTGGCAAGGCACCCATTTCGGCCCCTTGGGCTGCCAATGTGGATGGGTTAGTGCAGTCCACCTTGGCCAACACCACTGAACAACCGGTGAGTGCGGGGGGGAGTAGCCCAGTGGCGGGAACTGCCAATGCTGGGAATACGAACCTGATTGGCAATAACCTAAGCGCGGCCATTAGTTCCGATTCGATCGTGCAGCGGGCTAATTTGGCCTCCGCTGCCTTTGCGGCGAACCCGGCATCAGTGAACGGCGTTGCTGGCAATGCGGCCCCTGTGACCGGTGCAGTTCCCACATCCACGAATTTGTCGATCGCGCCTTCTTCTGGCCAGTCCCCCAATGCAGCGCCTTTGGTTCCGCCCTCGGGGGTAACGGATGCGGCCAACAACTCGATGGTGGGAACCTTGGCAACGGGTCTACCGGTGAGTAGTAACCCCTTACCTAACAGTGGTGCAATTGGAGAGGGTGGCTCGAACCTGGCGCATTCGGCCGGCGTGGTGAATTCCCAAGCCAACCAGGCGATTAACCAAACGGCTTTACTGGGGTCTCGATCTCCCGGTTTGGAGAGCACAAATCCCTCGGGAATCCCTGCCAACGGCCCAGTAACCGATCCAGGGCAAGTGTTGAATTTGCAAGCCTTGCGGGCCGAAACCCTGCAAGCAGCCCTTTGCGACAACACCGTTTGGTTAGATTGCCAACGCAAAGACCTTGAGCGGGCCCGCAACAGTGGCGATCGCAAGGCGATCGTGGTGGCCTTGCAGCGGTTGGGTCGGGCCCACTACCAAGCGGGTGAATATGGCGATGCGATTTTGGCCCATCGTGAAAGTCGTGATTTGGCAACGGATCAGCCCCTGTTGGCCGCGATCGCGGAAAGCGACCTGGGCAGCAGTTATGGGGCTTTGGGTCAATATCCAGAGGCGATCGCCCATTATGAGCAGGCCTTGTCCCTGTTGCGATCGAACCCTGCGCCCACGTTGGAGAGCAATATCCTGAATAACTTGGGCCTGATGGCGACCAATCAACAAAACCTGGAGCAAGCCCGCGCCTATTTTGCACAGTCCCTGGCGATCGCCCAGCAGCATCAGGATCTGAGCAACCAAGCCCGCGCCCTCACCCAAATTGGCCTGCTGGATTACCAAGCCACGCGCTACGAGGCGGCCGTGAAAGCCCATCAGGCCAGTTTGGCCCTGGCGGAACAGGCGAACGATCAACCGGCGATCGCCCGCACCCTCGATAATTTGGGCTTGGCCTACTATGCCCAAGGGGACTATGGAACTGCGGCCACGGTTCAACAAAAGGCCCTGGCCCTGTCGCAGGCCTTGGGCGATCGCCACGGTACGGCGCGGGCCCTGTCTAACCTGGGAGATACATACTATCGACTCCAAGACTTTGACGCGGCCACGGATTATCTGCAACGGGCGATCGCCTCTTGGGAACAGGTGCGCGAGAACCTGACCAGCGATGGGGCCCGGCTGGCGATTTTTGAAACCCAAGAAACCACCTACAGCACCTTGCAAACGGTGTTGATTGCGGCCCAAAAACCGGAACAAGCCCTGCTGGCCAATGAACGGGGTCGGGCCCAAGCCCTCTTGAAACTGTTGGCGGAAGAAAGCCAATGGGGCGATCGATCCGCCGCACGATCGGCCCCAGCTCCCAATCCATCGGAATTGACGGACTCGATCGACCTAGGGCAAATCCAGCGGGTCGCCCGCGAGCAGTCCGCCACGCTGATTTCCTACGCGATCGAGCGGGATACCCGAGACCACGAGGGCCAACGCCAACTCCTCGACTTAGCCATCAATATTTGGGTGGTGCAACCTTCGGGACAGGTGCATTTCCGCCAAGTGCCCTTGCCCAACAGCCAAACCCTACGCGATCAAATTCCCCTGTTGCGGTTGTTTTTGGGAACACGCACCGCCAGCCGATCGGCCCAGGCCACGGCGAACGGCAACCGGCGATCGATCACCCCCGGTTTGCGCCAGCTCCATCGCCTGTTGATTGAGCCGATCGCCGAATGGTTACCCACCCAACCGGGCGATCGATTGATTGTGATGCCCCAGCAGGATCTGTTCCTGGTGCCCTTTTCTGCCCTGCAAGATGATCAAGGCCGATATCTCATCGAGCGCCACAGTTTGGCCATGGCTCCTTCAATTCAAGTGCTCGATCGCACCCAACGCCAGGCCCAGCGCCTGCGCCAGGGAGGAACAGCCCTGACCGATCGCCCCTTGATCGTGGGTAATCCAACCATGCCGCGCCTACCCAGCAGCCGAACCAACACCCGATCGCAATTGGCCCCGCTGCCCAATGCGGAAATCGAAGCCCAATCGATCGCCCACATGTTGAACGCTCGGCCCCTGTTGGGATCCCAAGCCACCAAAGCCGCCGTCCTCGGGCAAATGGAGCAAGCCAGCCTGATCCACTTGGCCACCCATGGAATTTTGGATGCGAAACATGGCCTAGACAGCGCGATCGCCCTGGCCCCCAGCAACAGCCCAGGGGATGATGGTTGGCTGACCGCCCGAGAACTGCTGAACCTGGACTTGAAGGCGCAGTTAGTCGTTCTCAGCGCCTGCAACACTGGCCAGGGGGCAATTTCCGGTGATGGGATTGTGGGCCTATCCCGATCGCTCCTGGCGGCCGGAACCCCCAGCGCGATCGTTACCCAATGGGCCGTGCCCGACGCACCCACCGCCTTCCTGATGACCCAGTTCTATCAATTCCTGGGGCAAGGAATGGACAAGGCGGCGGCCCTGCGCCAAGCCACCCTAAGAACCATTCAGGAATATCCCGACCCGATCGACTGGGCCGCCTTCACCCTGATTGGCGACACCCGATAGTTCAGTCTCCAATAGACTCCTGCCCAGAAGGTGAGCATTGATGAATTCCCATCTCACCAGCGCTGAAAGTTGGGGAAACGATGCTATACTGCACCGAGTCGGTTCTAGCGGGGAGCAGCCGCTAGAGGTAACGGGGAAAGTTCGGTGTAAATCCGGCACTGTCCCGCAGCTGTGAAGGAGAAGCGTTTCTCCGAGTCAGAATGCCCGCCGATTCAATCCCACAAAGCACCACACATCTGCGAGGTACAGATGAACCTACAGCATTTTGCGGACGACCCCCAGAAAATTGGGTCGTCAAACTCTTACGGCGCAACATTTCAGCTCAGCACCTTGACCGTGCCTGCCTGTCCGGCAAACTTCTAAGTCCAGGCGGGCGTGGATCCTAATTCCCTCAAAGAGCTGACCGCTAGGGCGATCCAGTTTCTACCCAATGGCAAGGGCCAACCACGATGACCGGGGACTGACTATCAGGTTGCCCGATCGGTGGCTGCAATTGGGGATTTCTCCAGATTATGAGAAACCTGATCGCCCCGTCAAAATCAGCGGGACTTGGTGTCAGCGGGACTAAAAAGACCGACAAACTCAACCTTCGTCGCTCTCACCAGTGACAAACTCCAGCACAGGGGCACAACCGCCAATCTTGCGAACCTAGCCCCCAAAGCGAGACTTAGGCAACCTCAGAGTAATGCCCACACTCGCTGCATCTTGGCTGGATTAGGTCTGTTTGTCGCCCAGGACTTGGTTTCAACATTCATTCCTTGACATCGCGCGGACTTGCCTAGCCGATCGGCAGGTGCTCTGTTCAATCGAGCACCCCTCAATGGCGGTGTCATCGTCACTCAACATTTCACAAAATTTCAGGAGCCTCGATTCCCATGGTTATTCAAACCGCCACCTTGGGCTATGCCCGCATGGGTAAAAATCGTGAAGTCAAAAAGGCCCTAGAGTCTTTTTGGCATGGCAAGTGTGAGATCAGCGCCTTGCGATCGGTCGTAGAAGCCGTGGAAACCCACGCTTGGACAACCCAGTTAAAGGCTGGGGTCGATCGAATTGCCGTCGGAGACCAAACTCTTTACGACCACGTTCTAGATTGGTCGGTGCGTCTGGGGTTAATTCCCGCTCGGTTTCGGCAGTTCACAGGCATTGATCAGTACTTTGCTATGGCCAGGGGCAAAGACGGGATTCCTGCCCTCGAAATGACGAAATGGTTTGATACCAACTATCACTATCTCGTGCCCGAAATTGAGTCTGATCTTGCTCCCGCGGCCAATTTCGATGATTTTCTGGCAACGGTCAAGCGAGCACAGCTCATTCTCCGCGATCGGGCGACTCCCGTGATCCTCAGTCCGGTCACGCTGCTCACCCTCAGTCGGCGCTCCAACGATCTCTACTCGGATTTGGATCGGTTGTTGCCTCTCTACCTTGACCTGCTGGGGCAGTTGAAATCTCTGGGAATCACCGAGGTGCAATTCCATGAGCCAGCCTTGGTGACCAGTCATGCCGGCGATTTAGAAACTGCCATTAAACATACCTACCATCAGCTAGCAACTGCGGGGCTGCCGATGCAACTGGTGACCTACTTTGATGATCTGGGGGATGCCTATAGCTGGGTGATGCAGCTCCCGGTAGCTGGAGTTAGCCTCGATTTCACGCGAGGCAACAATCTGTCTTTAGTGAAAGCCTATGGCGTTCCTCACGACAAAGTGCTTGGGGCCGGTGTTGTGGACGGGCGGAGCGTTTGGGCAATTGAACCCAAGGGTCTGCTGGAACTGCTTCAGGAATTGCAGGCAATCACGCCAAATTTGCGCGTTCAGCCCTCCGCGTCGCTCCAGTTCGTTCCCCATGATGCAACCTGCGAAACTCAACTCCCCCAACCCTTGCGCGATGTCCTCAGCTTTGCGGAGCAAAAGTTAACGGAAGTGGTGTTGCTGGCCAAGGGCCTCAACGGACAAGACATTGCCCATGAGCAAGCGGCGATCGAGTTGCGTTGGCAGGTATTCAAGCGCTTTAACTTGCCTAATCCGGTGGTGCGCGACGTGTTGCGAACCCTAAAAGTAGAGGATTTTCAGCGCTCCCTTCCCTATGAACAACGACTGAATCGACAACCCAAACTCCCCCCCTTGCCCACCACCACGATCGGTTCTTTTCCTCAAACCCAAGACATCCGACAACTGCGGCTCCGATACAAAAAGGGAGAAATTTCCCAAACAGACTATCACCAGGCGATCGATACCAAGATTGCAGAGTGCATCAAGCGCCAAGAGGACGTTGGGCTAGATGTGCTAGTCCACGGTGAATTTGAGCGGACTGACATGGTGGAGTATTTTGGACAGCAACTCCAGGGCTTTGCCTTCACAACGGATGGATGGGTGCAGAGTTATGGCAGTCGTTGTGTGCGCCCACCCATCATTTATGGTGATGTGTCCCGCTTGCAACCCATGACCGTTCGGGAGTTTCGAGTTGCACAATCGTTGACAAACAAGCCAGTGAAGGGAATGCTCACTGGCCCGGTCACAATGATCAATTGGTCATTTCCCCGAGCTGACCTCCCGCGCCGTGAACAGGCCATGCAGATTGCGCTGGCTTTACGCGATGAGGTTGCCGATTTGGAAGCCGCCGGAGCTGCCATGGTGCAAGTGGACGAACCGGCTCTCCGGGAAGGGTTGCCCTTGAAATCTGCCCGGTGGAATGAGTACCTCAGTTGGGCTGTGGATTCGTTCCGATTAGCCACCGGTGGCGCGAAGGCTGAAACCCAGATTCACACGCACATGTGCTATTCCGAGTTTGGAGACATTATTGAGCACATTGAGCGTCTAGATGCTGATGTTCTATCCATTGAAAATAGCCGCAGCAACAACGCAACGCTCTTTGAAATTACGGATGCTGGATATCAGTATCAAGTTGGGAACGGGGTCTATGATGTCCACAGCCCAAGCGTTCCTAGTGTGGAGCAAATTCTCCAACAGTTGCGCACTGGTGTTGATCTTTTGCCTGTTCAGCAAACCTGGATTAATCCTGACTGCGGGCTAAAAACTCGCCAGTGGGAAGAAGTGCTTCCTGCGCTCAAAAATATGGTGCTCGCCACGCAAAAGCTACGGGAAGAAATTCATGATTCATCCCACTAGTTCAAGGTTGCCTGACCTGACTGTTGAGTCACCTACTTTTATTCAGGAAAACTTCCTGTATATCGGCTATGTTGCATGGCAGGGCTACCTCAAACATGGACGAGGAATCGTGGCTTGTGTGGCGAAAGAAACGGTGACTACTCGCTTGGGCTGGATTGAGAATGTAACAGCAAGGTCTGTGCAATATATTCCGTTTGACCTTGCTGCTTTATACCTTGACCTCTGCCTTGTGCCTGTTAGTTCAATCGATCGCCTGTTGAACACAATCAAAACCTATGTGCCCGATCGAGAAATTTTGATTTTGGTCAAGCACGGTCAAGAGGTTGAGATTGACTGGCTGCAAAACCTAGCAATTGCGCCTTCTGAGTGTTATCACCAAGTTTGCGATCGCTGGTCAGAGTTTAATTTGGCTTCTTAACTCGATAGGAGCTGAATTAACACCAAAAATTTCAAGGTTGATGATTGATTCGGCCTATCAGCTCGATGAATGAGCTAGTTCATTGTGTCCTCTTTCATTTATGAATAAGCAGTCAATTTTGGCATTGGCAGACCATCCCACCGTGGCAGTGACAGGGCGAGTGGATCATTGGCTACATGATCCTGCGGGGCGATTGCCCGTGAGCTGCACGGTTCTGGCTGTGCAGGATCGAATGGATGGCCCGGATGGCATCGAAGACAGTTGGCATTTCACGAGCCAGGCCCTCCGCTATGGGGCCGGTGTCGCGATCAACTTGTCAGCGCTGCGGCCCGCTGGTACGGTTTCGCCGAATGTCACGGCCTCTGGCCCCACATCTTTTGCCCGCATTTACAGTGTTCTGAATGAGACGATCCGCCGGGGCGGCCGATTTAAAAACGGAGCGGTCAATTTGCATCTGGATAGTCATCACCCCGATGCTCAGGACTTTATTAATATTCCAATTGATCGCCTGCCTTGGGCTAAACGCACGCTAATTGTCCATGATGATTTGCTGCAATTGCCATACCTGAATGACATCATGGGGCAAATGCAATCCGGCAGTTTGTGGCTCTCTAAAGCTCGGACTGACGCTGCGGGAAATTTGCTGTATGGCAATGTTTGCAATGAAATCTTCTTGCCGTCACGGGGAACCTGTTTGCTGCAGCATGTCAACTTGGGAATGTGCTGCATTGAGGATATTCCTGATGCTTTCGAGCATGGTATGAAGATGCTCTGTGCAATTCACCCTGTGACTGGCGTGGGTGAGAGCGGCCTTTATCGATCGCCCGAACATGATCGACAGGTGGGGTTGGGGGTAATCGGCTTGGCATCGCTTTTGGCGATCGAAGGGATTACTTATCATGAGTTAGTTGAAGCTTGGGAATTGCGACTGCGGCCGATCGATTACACCAAAAATCAAACCAAGGCCGATCGATTAGTGGGCAGCCTGATTGAAGGGTTCGATCGCGCTGCGGCTTGGGCCCGAAAAAAGGGAATGGAGCGCAGTCTAACAATTGCGCCAACGGCTTCCTGTGCTTATCGCTATGTTGATCGCGACGGCTACACAACAACACCGGAAATTAGCCCCCCGATCGCCTGTGAAGTCGATCGCTACAGTGGCGTTTTTGGGATTCAAACCTATGATCATCATCCCCGAGTAGAAATTGCTTCAGAAGTGGGGTATGAGGACTATTTCCGATTGGCCAATTGTTGGCAGCAAAGTATGGAAGCGACGGGACAGGCTCACTCGATCTCCTTTAACGTTTGGGATACCCAGGTGATTGATCAAGCTTTCCTAGAACGATGGATGCGATCGGCACTCTGGACAACCTACTATCGATTACCAGTCCGTCAGCAGGCTGCCCTTGATAAAACCATCATTCAACAGAAACAGATCACTTGCGATCTGGCGGCCGACGAATGTGTTGCTTGTGCTGAATAGAAAGGACCTCTGATGGACTTTTACACTGAACAATTAGCTCGTAAGCGCTCTTGGACACCCACTTGTGGCGAAAAAATGAATACAGTGCCGGGGGCAGATCAAGTTTTGGGGCGGGCCTTGGCTCTGCGCATTCTTGAATTAGAAGTGGCGGAATGGCTAGACGATGCTTTGGGTAAAACGACACTTCCAGCAACAGCAGTTGAATGTCTGCGCTCTAATATTCTGGACGAGGAACGGCACGACAAAGTATTAGGCATGGCCGCTCAAATCTATCAATTAACGACAGATAGAGATGAAGAAACAGCCAAGCAAATTCACCAGCAATGGATTAATCATCCTGATCACCCGCTGGTTAAGGCCTTTGTATTAGAAAATTCTGTTTTCTTTGTGATTTTGCCCTTGCTTCGGATGTTTGGTGGTGTGGGTTTAGGAATCATCTCGGGCGATATTTCTGGTGATGAGTCTGTCCATGCGGCTGTGCATCGCCAAATAGCTCATGATCTGGGATTGACCTACAGCAGTTCCTTAGACCGTCTCAGAAGAGATACCGTTGGTTGGCTTGTTGATGGCTTGCGGATTCCTGAAGCAGGACGCTCTGGGAAGCCTCAACGTTGGTTGGATGCATCAGATAGCTTGCTCTATCAAGGTGCTTCTGACTTGGTAGAAACCCGCCGCGCGATTCAGCCTGCATTTTTTGAAATTGCTAACGATGCCCTGCCGAGTTATCGATAGCCGGTCAGGCAGCGGCTTGGGTTCTGTTACTGACAATCGTATTTTCCAGCTTTTTTGACCATGTTTTTTGACCTGAAGTTGTGACGAATTGGAGTTTTTGTATGGCGACATCTTCTTCTGATTGGCAGGAGTCTTTTGTTGCCACAAATTTAATTGCTCTGGGATATAACGCTTGGAGTAATTATCTGGCGGAAGGACGAGGTGCAGTTATTTGTAGCTTGAATTCACCGCAACTCAATATTGCAGGAGAAACATTTCGCACCCATTATGTTGTGAGGTCACGGCTCGCAGCATTTTTAAATGCTTGGCTAGCCTTTCCTGACACGGTTATTTTGAATCATCACCATATTAATGGTCACATCTTGCAAGCCGTTGACAGCTATAACCCCGAAACCGATCTGGTTTTGTTGCTGGAATCTGGCGCTCAAGCCGCTTTTTTGTACTTACGCGCTTTGCCCATTTCGCCTCCTAAAAGTTATCAAGTAGTTTGCCGAATTCAAGATGAATTTCGTCTTGAACAACCGAATGCTGCTGAGGTGGGGCAATCTGGAATCGGTCTGAATTTCTAGTGAAACTGGCTGCGGTCTGTCGGCTTCTGGGGCGATCGCCCTGCCCGATCGCCCCAACAGCAATATTCTGAACTGTGCGTTGCTCCTGGATGTTTTATGCGTCTGTCCCGAGCCTTGTTCGTCACCCTTCGTGAAGACCCCGCCGAAGCCGTTGTCACCAGTGATCTTTACATGAATCTCTGTCCTTAGGTTTCGCAAGGCTCAACCTAACCTACTGACTATTGGATTATCGCACTACTATTTTTGATAGGATTATGAGTCAAGAATGACTTGAATTTGAGATTTCAATTCAGGAATCTCTTGATCAATAATTCTCCAAACAATTCTTAGATCAACTCTAAAGTATTCATGAACCAGTAGATTTCGGAAGTCAATAATATCACGCCAGGCAATATTTGAGTATTGATGATGGGTTTCCCTGCTGATCGCTCTTGCCGCTTCGCCAATAATCTGTAGCTGAAGTAGGATCCAGCCTTGAATTAATTCATTTTCAAAAAACTCTTTCTCACCTCTTTGGGCATATTTTTCTATTTTTTGAATAGCCTCTTGGATATCTTTGATTCGCTCAAGGTCATTTCTCATAAGGGGCAGGCTTCTTGTAAAACCTCTTGGCGAATTCGATCTTTCAAACCGGCAGGAGTCACCACATCAACTCTAATGGCGAGTAAGTCTTCTAAATCTCGAATCAACCCCACCGGAAACCAAGGACTAATGCGACTGAGATCGTAATCCACCAATAGATCCAGATCGCTATGGTGATCAGCCTGCCCACGGGCAACGGAGCCAAAAATTCGGACATTGTAGGCTCCGTGTTGAGCCGCAATTTCTTTGATGCGCGCTCTGATCACTGGGGTCAAGTCGTTGAGTGTCATCGGCTGTCATTTTTTTATTCCGATCGTAATGGATCGACTTGCCAAGCGTCAGTGATCTTTGCCCAAGTTTCTGTCGTTGGGTTGAGCTTTGCGAAACCCAACCTACTAGCTTTGATTCGCTAAGGGGGATGATTGCGACGCATCAATCATTACAAGCCAGGTAATTGGTATTAACCCAGCCCCAGAGACCTGTCACCCGTCGATTGGGCCCCGAAACAACTTGGACGTAATCCCAAATTCCCTGCTGTTCGTACACATCAACAATGTTGCCATTGTTCAGACCAGCCCGCGACGCACCCCCAGGCGTATGGCGAAGGGCTAATTGCCCGGTGCGAATACCAACCACACGACAACGCAACAGGGGAGTTTGTTTGCTCCCTTGCTTCGACATCATCGGCATCAAATGAGTCGTGCCCAACCGCCCTTGTTCGGTAGCCGTGCCATTAGCTGTTGCGATCGAAGCGCTGGTTGGCGCAACCCCAGCTCCCAACACCAAACCACACCCTAAGCCAAGTCCCCAAGCCAAAATCCTAGAGCGATCCATTGCAGCAAGCCTCAATTCACTAAAACAATTTTTTAATCAAGAAAATTTCAGTTTGGTAAAAGAACTAATTGTCTTAAGACGGGGCAGACTAATGCAGTCACCCGCGCGATCGCCCTGCCCGATCGCCCCAACTGCGATATTCTGGACTGTGCATTGCTCCTGGCTGTTTTATGCGTCTGTCCCAAGCCCTGTTCGTCACCCTTCGTGAAGACCCCGCCGAAGCCGTTGTCACCAGCCACAAGCTGTTGCTGCGTGCGGGCTATATCCGCCAAATCGGTAGCGGGATTTATGCTTATTTGCCCCTGATGTGGCGCGTGCTGCAAAAGGTGTCGCAGATTGTGCGCGAGGAAATGGACGCGACGGGCGCGCAAGAATGCCTGCTGCCGCAATTGCAACCGGCGGAACTGTGGCAGGAGTCGGGCCGCTGGGATGTGTACAAAGCAGAAGGAATCGCCTTTACCCTGAGCGATCGCCATGAGCGGGAGCTGATGCTCGGGCCCACCCACGAGGAAGTGATCACCACCGTGGCCAAGGAGCTGATCCGTTCCTATCGCCAACTACCGGTGAATTTGTATCAAATTCAAACCAAATTCCGCGATGAAATTCGCCCGCGCTTTGGCCTGCTGCGGGGTCGCGAATTCATCATGAAGGATGCCTATTCCTTCCACACGTCGCCCGAAAGCCTGAAAGAAACCTACGACGCGATGGATCAGGCCTATCGGAATATGCTGCGCCGCTGTGGCCTGAAGTTCCGGCCGGTGCAGGCGGATTCCGGGGCGATCGGGGGCAGCGCCTCCCAGGAATTTATGATCCTGGCGGACACGGGCGAAGACGAAATCCTGTTCACGGAAGATGAGCAGTACGCCGCCAACGTGGAAAAAGCTGTGTCGCAGCCAGTGGATGCGGTTCCCTCGCCCTTTACGAGTTTTGAAACCCTGGAAACGCCGGACACCACCACGATCGCCCGCTTGTGCGAGGTGCTGAAGTGCGACCCGACCCAGGTGGTGAAAAACGTGCTCTATGAAGCCGTGCTGGATAACGGCAAGCGGGTGCTGGTGCTGATTAGCATTCGGGGCGATCGGGACGTGAACGAGGTGAAGCTGTTCAACGCAATCACCCAGCGGGCCCCGAACTACGGCGGCACGAAGGTGCTGGCCCTGAAAGTGCCCGATGCGGATGCCCAAGCCGCCTGGGCCGCCAAGCCCTTGCCCCTGGGCTACATTGCACCAGACTTGAGCGACGACCACATCGCCCCGGCCAAGGATACGGCTCCCCAATTCCTGCGGTTAGTCGATCCGAACGCCAGCCAGCTCCAAAACTTCGTGACCGGCGCGAATCAACCGGGCTATCACGTGGTGGGGGCAAACTGGGGCGCTCAATACCAACTGCCGGAAGTGGTGGAGCTGGACTTGGCGCGGCCAGGCGATCGGGCGGTGCATGACCCCTCGCAAATCCTGCAATCGGCGCGGGGCATCGAAGCCGGTCACATTTTCCAACTGGGGTTGAAATATTCCCAGGCCATGGGCGCGGCCTTCACGACAGAATCCGGTGAGAGCCAGCCGTTTTGGATGGGCTGCTATGGCGTGGGGGTGTCGCGGATTGCCCAGGCGGCGGTGGAACAGTCCCACGACAAAAATGGCGTGATTTGGCCAGTGGCGATCGCCCCGTACCAAGCGATCGTCACCGTGCCGAACATTGCAGACGAGAACCAAATGGCGATCGCCCAGCAGCTCTACAGCGACCTGAATGCAGCGGGCATCGAAACGATCCTGGACGATCGGGAAGAGCGGGCTGGCGTGAAGTTCAAGGATGCGGACTTGATCGGGATTCCGTTCCGGGTGGTGACGGGCCGGGCGATCGCCCAGGGCAAGGTGGAACTGGTGACCCGTGCCACGGGCACGGCCGAAGAAGTGGCGATCGCCGAGTTGGTCAGCACGTTGCAAACCAAAATCACCGAAGCCTTGCAGGCATAGCGATCGCTAGGGCAACTCGGCCAATTGCAAACGAGTCGGTAGATTGGCGGGCGCGATATAAACGGTGGATTTTTCCACCTTTGATCGCGCCTCAATCAACAAATCCTGAGCCACCAACCGATTCAGATAGCTACGGGCAGTATTTTCGCTAATGCCAAATTCCGCAGCCGTTTGCTTGGCGGTAAATTCCCGGCCGGGTTGCTTGAAAGCTGCCTTTAAAATTTCTAAATGACCGCGTTTCAGGGTCTTGGCGATCGGGCTGTGATCGATCCAGCCCATAAATTCATAAAATTCTCGTTGCTTGCGTTCCAAATAGTCATGCAAAGCTTGGATTGCTTTGATGATCGTTTCCGTTTGGTTATAAAGAAAATAGGTCAAATCAAAGTCATCGGTTTCCGTATAGATAAACGCTTTATCGTAGTCACCGCGCTTGGGCTGAATAAATTTGCTAATGGAAATATATTCAAAAACGTCATAGCCTGACCTCAGCACACTCCAATAAAACAGTGCGCGGGCAGTGCGACCATTCCCATCGCCGAAGGGGTGAATATAAGCCAACATAAAGTGCAGAATAATCGCTTTAGCCACCGGATGAATAAAGCTCTTGGCATTATTGATGCCATAGTCGCCGTTGGCAAACGTACAAAGCGCTTCTAGGCGATCGGGAATAGTTTCCCAGTCGGGCGGCTGGAAAATCGTCTCTTGATAAGCGTCAGCAATAAAAATCTGATTGTCTGTTCTGAATTCTCCAGGGATTGCCTGATTTTCAATCGCCTGATCCGTGGCAATTTGGTGCAGTTCACGGATGAAATGAATCGATAAGGGTTCGGACTTTTGCTCAACCACCTTTTTCATTAATTGGTAGTTGTTAAAAATCATCCGTTGCGATTTATCTTTGGGAGCTAATCCTTTTTCAAGCATATCTTTGGCCACAGCCCGAGTCGTTGAAGCGCCTTCCAACTGTGATGAAGTAATCGCTTCTTCTTGGATCAGGCTCTTGACCAAGTAGCTATGTTTTTCGTCAGTGCGGAAACTCGCGGCCGTGTCGCCCACTTTGTCACCCAAGCCGGTCATTCGATCAATGTGGTGCAAGTTGGCCAGCAGGGAATTAGGCATACAAAACCGGAAGGGGCGATCGCCCTCAGCCGCCAAGATTGGAATTGCTTGGCGAATCATGCCTCTAGCCCATTTGGTTGCTAGCCAAGCAGCCTGTTCATCGTCACCGGGCTGAACCCGCCATTGAAAGTCATTCCAATGTAGATAGCGGCCTTGCTCATCAATCACGCCATAGCGCGACAGCAGGGGCGACCATTGCTCAAAGGAAATTGCTGCGCTGAGTTGCTCAAAGGTGCGTGGTGTCCTGATTCTGCCCATTGCTGGATTTGTTAACCGCAAAAAATAATTTTTGAGTTTTAAGCATAATCACAGGGTAGTAGGGCCTGTCGTCAAATTGCCTGAAACCCCGATGATCTCGTTCTCTCAACCGATCAGTCGCAGGGGCGGGGTGAGGAGACCCAGCCCCCGTGATCCTGGCTTGTTCCCAGGGATGGACAGGGTTGTGGCGATCGCTCAGATTAGGGTTGGTGTTAACGGGGCGATCGCCCCCTGTACTTACGATTAGCCCACCGCTTCCGGGCGGCGATCGTACATTTTTTGGTAATAGGTTTGGTAATCGGCCGACAGCAGCGGTTCCCACCAACTGCGATTCGTCAAATACCAAGTGACCGTGCGGCGCAATCCCTCTTCGACCGTGACGGAGGGTTCCCAACCCAGCTCGGTGCGGATTTTTTCGGCATTGATCGCATAGCGGCGATCGTGGCCGGGGCGATCGGTCACGAAGGTAATCAGGCTGCTGCTGGGCTGCTGGGGCAAGCTCCAACCATGCTGCGGGGCCAGCTCATCCATCAGCTCGCACAGCAACTTCACCAAGTCCAGGTTCCGCACCTCGTTGTTGCCGCCAATGTTGTAGGCTTCACCCGGTTGGCCCTTGTGGATTGCTGCATCGATCCCGCCGCAGTGATCTTCCACATAGAGCCAATCGCGGATGTTTTGCCCATCGCCATAGACCGGCAGCGGCTTGCCCAGCAGGATGTTGATGCACATCAACGGGATCAGCTTTTCCGGGAAATGGTAGGGGCCGTAATTATTCGAGCAGTTGGTGATGATTGTCGGCATTCCGTAGGTGTGGAAGTAGGCGCGGGCCAGGTGGTCGCTGCCGGCTTTCGAGGCGGAATAGGGGCTGTTGGGCGCGTAGGGTGTGGTTTCGCTGAAGGCGGGATCGTCTTCGCCCAGGGAGCCGTAGACCTCATCGGTGGACACATGCAGGAACCGCCAATCGGCTGGCTTACCCGCCGCCAGCCAATGTTGGCGGAAGGCTTCGAGGAGGGTGAAAGTGCCGACCACGTTGGTTTGCACAAATGCGCCGGGGCCGAGAATGGAGCGATCGACGTGGGATTCGGCGGCGAAGTGGGCGATCGTGTCGATTTGCTCTTCGCTCAGGAGCCGATCGATCAAAGCCCGATCAGTGATGTCGCCTTGGACAAACCGCAGTCGATCGGCCCCTTCGAGATCGGCCAAAGTAGCCCGGTTGCCCGCATAGGTCAGGGCATCGAGTACCACCACCCGATCGCCCGGATAGCGATCGCACCAGTGGCGGACAAAGTTGGAACCAATGAAGCCCGCACCACCCGTGATGATGATGCGGCGAGGGGAACGGGCGATCGAGTCAGTCATGGTGGGTGAATTTCGATCAGGGATCGCATGTCGAGATCAACAAACAAAACCTACCAGACCCCAGCCCCATCCCTAAGCGCCGGTTCCCTGCATGGCGGGCAGGTCAATTTCCTTAAGGCAGGTGGCCCGCGACAGGGACAGCACACAATCCATAATCATCAGCAAGTCCGACAGGGGAATCGCCGCGCCCCCATCAAGTTGCGCCGCCGCCAAGTCGGCCAAGACTTCCGGCGTGCCCACATTGCCCGGATTGATGATGGTGGCGGCGATTTGTTGCGATCGCAGCTCCTCACGCAGGGCATGCACCACGCCCCGCAGCCCAAACTTGGAGGCGCTGTTGGCCACTTCGCGCCCCGGGAAGTTGTCGCAGCCCGACAGCGCCCCCATCAAAACGATTTTGGGATTGGGCGATCGCCGCAGGGCCGGCAACAAGCGCTGAATCAGCCGAATCGGAGCCAACAGATTCACCGCGATCACCCGCTCCAAGTCCGCATCGCTACAGGTTTCAAAGGCGTAGCGACTGGTGAAGGCATCGGTTTCCCAAGTGCCGCCCATGTACAGCAGGGCATCCAGGCGATCGGCTCCGATCGCCTCCGTCACAGCAGCAATCCCCTCGGAGGTTGCTAAGTCCGCCGCTACCCATTCCCCCACCGGGGCCGGGGTACGGGAAACGCTCACCAGGCGATCGGCTCGGGCTTGGAGATGTTCGGCCACGGCCAAACCAATACCGCGACTGGCCCCCGCCACCAAAAGGGTTTGAAATGCCCGATCAGCCATCAAACTCCCTCCGTGGTTTGTAGCGTTCGGCGCAGTCCAGTCAACCCTGGAAATACTTGGTTGAGAAAACCTTGGAAATAGTCCGCATGAAATGTTTGATAGGGCTTAAATCCCAAGGATTCGTAGGTGCGCTGCGCTACGACATTGCCATTGATGATCATGATGCCAGCATGGGAATACTGGCGATCGCGCCCTAGATCGATCAGGAATTGGACTAAGAATTTCCCAGCGCCTCGACCGCGAGCTTGGGGCGCAACGGCAACACTTTCAATCGTCCAAGGTGCAAAGGGTTTCAGGAATGGAGGCTGATAGTCACCACCCCAAAATTCTGCATAGTTTTGGCGAAATTGTTCCACCATCGGCGCTGTCCAATGCAAGTGCTGAGCAATTTGATCCAAGCGCGATCGATTAACCGGGCAATAGTCAGCAACGGAGCTTTCGTAACCTGCAGCAGCGGCGATCGGTTCTCCCCGTTCTTCCAAAATCCAAAAGGTTTGAATACTTCCCCAATAACATCCATCCGCTCGTAAGATCGCCTCCAAAAAGGCAATTGTCGGAGTGTCTAGTCCCACCAAGAAGTCACCCCAAAAGCAGTGGTTCAGAGGCGGCAAGGCTGCTTCGTACATCATCCGTGCAAGGAAAGGAATATCCCTCGATTCCGCAGCACGGATCGTCCAGTCCTTTGTGGCGAGAGGGCTTTGGGATACCAGCATTGACATGGATATGAGATGTTGTCTTTAGCATACGTACAGTCTGTATGTTTAAAAATGACAGCAATCCACTACCCTTGTCAAGAGACAAGCTGTATGTATGTCAAAATCATCATGCCCCCGAAGCAAACCAAAGCAGAGCAAGCCTTTCGCACCCAGCGCGCCATCCTCGATCGCGCTCGTCACCTCTTTTCCACCCAAGGCTATGCGGCCACGGGTACGGCAGAAATCATTGGTGAGTTGGCCGTGACGCGCGGTGCACTCTATCACCACTTCAAGGACAAATCGGGACTATTTGCGGCAGTTGTAGCCGAAGCCTATCGGGATGTTAGTGACTATATCAATGCCCAAGTTCAGGCTATTGATGACCCTTGGGAGCAATTAATTTTTGGCTGTCAATCCTTCCTAGAAGTTGTCCAACAAGATGATCTACGGCGGCTCTTATTAATCGAAGCACCAGCCGTTTTGTCAGCAGAAGCCTTGATGGAATTTGATCAGTATGGATTTGGATTGTTGCAAGCCTCCATTCAAGATCTTGTGCAATCTGGTCAGCTCCAAACCATTGATTCAGAAGGGTTTTCGCATTTGGTTAATGGAGCGCTCAACGAGCTAGCCACATGGATAGCCCAAGCGGATCATCACGATCGCCTAGAAACAGCTAAAAAATTAATTGAAGTCCTCTTAACGCATCATCGAAAAACATGAGTCTCTAGCGTGAAACTCAATTACCCTTGCATGGATTATCTAGCGCGTTAGCTTTGAAATTCTTGTTCCCCTGGCTAGTGATGGATCACGTATCGGGCAATCCATCACTAACAGCTAGGGCAATACCTAATCACACAGCCTAAACCCGAAAATTCAGGGTAGCCCTAAACACTTGGAGCAGAACGGAATCGCTTCATGTCTTGCTGTTGAGGAAGCACTACGACCCTCACCCGTTCGATCGCCCTGCAACCAGCACAGCTCAGTCAGCACCCTCATGACGATCGAGCAGTGCTTTCAAGGCCCGTTTCATCTCATCCCGGCTGGTGGTAGCTGTACCGATGTGGCGCACCACCAGGCTGGCGGCCAAGTTGCCCAGCACCGCCGCTTCCCAAGGCGTGGCCCCCAGCACGTAGCCCAAGGTCAAGGCCGCCACCACCGTGTCGCCCGCGCCGGTCACGTCAAACACCTCCGCCCGGTTGAAGGCGGGAATGTGGGACACGTCGCCCGATCGCCCAAACAAGCTCATTCCCGACTCGCCACAGGTGATCAACACGTATTCCGCCTCGGTTTTGGCCAGCAGCGTTGCCCCCGCCTTCAGTAAACTCTCTTGGTCGGTGATGCCAAAGCCCGCTTCCCGTTCCGCTTCCGGCAGGTTGGGCGTAAACCACGTGGCTCCCCGGTAGCGGGTGAGTTCCTTTTGGGCATCAACGATCACCGGCTGGCCGGTCAGGGCCGCTTGGATCACGCCGCTGGAAAACACCCCATCGCCGTAGTCGGAGCAAACCACCGCCTGGGCCTTGGGGGCGCGATCGGCCACAAACTCAGCCAGGCGATCGCAGTCGGCCGCTGTGGGGGGATCGTCAGATTTGCGATCGAACCGGACGATCTGTTGGGTCACGGACTGGCGCGAGTGGGCCGAAATCCGGGTTTTTGTCACCGTGGGCCGCGCCGCTTCCACCAGCGCCCCGGTGGTGTCAATGCCCGCCGCCTCAAAGATTTGACGCATGGCCAGCCCTTGCACATCGTCCCCCAAAAAGCCAGCAACCTGGACGTTTGCCCCGAGCTTAGCTAGGTTATAGACCGCATTGGCCCCGCCGCCGGGCACTTGGCGCGTTCGTTCGTGGCGGATGATCGGCACTGGCGCTTCTCGGGAAATTCGTTCCACATATCCCGTCAGAAACTCATCCAAGGTCAGATCGCCCACCACCAACACCTGCGCTTCCCCGAAGCGATCGATCAGGGTCAATAGTCGATCGGTCGATCGGCGCAACAACGGCATGAAGTCTGGATCAAAAGTCATAGGGGGCAAGGTTACGATCGCAAGCATAGAATAGGCTATCAGCACATCAGGATCACTGCTGAAACCACATTCCATTCATTCAAAGACTCTGCGAGCAGTTGAGCGTGTTCGTAGAGGTAATAAAAATAAAAAAGACCGATTCCTTTAACGGCTAGCCATGGTTCTTGAGTGATGGGTTGCTGGTTTTCGTGAACAACCAATTCGTATTCTGCTTCGTATTCCGCCGGGGATTGCGCAACCTAAGACAGAACTCTGATTAGATCCAAATTCTTCAAAATTCATCAACCTCAGGAAACGATTTCTTGTGATCAAGACTTGACTGAATCGAAACATCAATCATCATTCAATTTCTTGTGGTGATTGATTGTGGATAATCAGCGTTGTGCTTGTCAACTGTGTTAATTTCCGAAAATTTTGATAAGCTTTGGGTTCCGTGGCTAGCGCAATTGGCTGATTTTTTAGATCATTCAAAATGACTTCCATTTGAGGAGTGTTTTACCCATGTCTTTCACCCTGATTCATCGCCTTGGTCAATCCCTATCTGCTGGGCGATTAGTGGCCGCTTCTGCGGTGCTGTCCTTAGCTTTGGTGGGTTGTGGCGAAAGCAAAGTTGCCCAATGCAATAAGCTGATTGCCGTTGTGAACAAAGGGCAGCAGATCAGCTCCAGCATCAAGGGGATGGATGCCCCGGCGATGAAGAAACTGTCCACGGATCTGAGTGGCTTATCGACAGAAATTGGGGCTGTGGAAGTGGCCGATGAGACCCTGAAGGGTTTTCAGGGACGGTTTGTCAAAATCTATTCGGACTTGAGCACCGCTTCCAGCAAAGTGGGCGGCGCATTGGAGGAAATGGAAAAGACGAAAAAGCCGAGTCCTGAAAGCTTGAAGCGGCTGAAGCAATTGCAGGAAGATGTGACCGGGGCCAGCAAGATGGGAGAAACGGCGGCGAAGGACGAAAGCGCCTTGGTCAAGGAAGTGAACACCTACTGTGCCGGTAAGTAGTGTATTGGTTAGCGTGCAAGTCAATTAAATCTGAGATGAAAAACTTGTTGGATGGTGGAGCAACGCTAGGGGATTGCGCTTGATTGCTTTTCTCTGTTGATGGATCGATCGTCCAACAAGATTCCTGTTCTGTGATTGTGCTTGCGATCGCCCGATCGCTGGAAATGGATTGCCTTTGTTAACACTCGGTAAACGCTGGGTAGCTGAATTTTTCTAAGCTCCACGGTCACCTTGTGCAGAATCTAGCCCTTGTTGAGGCGTTGGAACTTTATCAGGGCTAAGCACCTGTTTGCCCATCCAACTCACCCGCTTGGGAACCATGATTCCATCCTCCGTGGTGCTCCCCGAGGAATAGGACTGAGCACGCACCTGTACCACAATCCAAACTAGGCGATCGACGGGCGATCGATTACGCAAACAGCGTTCACCATCGGGACTGACCCGCACAAAGCTGCCTTCTTGGACTGGAAAAACCCAGTTATTGACTTGAAATTCTCCCTCCCCCGCCAAAAAGAGATAAACCTCTTCATTTTGCTGATGCTTGTGATAGAAAAGCAGCGACTCTTTGGGCGAAAGGCTATTAACAGAAATTTCTGCCCCGGTTAACCCTAGTAAATCCTTCAAGAACAGTTTTCCAGGCGTTGGCAGCGATCGATCGCCCAGGTTGAGGGTAAAGGTGAACTGTTCGAGGTTGGCAAGCGGCCCCGCGTGGGTCACGGCAAAGTCTGGGCCGGTCTGGGCTGTGGGTTGGGTGTTGGATGGGGCGTGGTACATGGCGATTAACTTTTAAGTTGCAAGTTGCAAGTCAAAATCAAACTAACAGGGTTACTTGTAAAATGCAAGGGAGACTTGAAAAAGTTGTAAATTCCTGAACGGGAATGAATTTTGGAGCCTTGTGCTATGGCGGTTGACCACCGATCTCACTGCCCGATCGCCTGTACGCTGGATCTCCTGGGCGATCGGTGGACGCTGCTGGTCATTCGGGACATGCTGTTTTTTGGTAAGCAGCGCTTTGAGGAGTTTTTGGAATCGCCCGAGGGAATTTCCACCAATATTTTGGCCAGCCGCCTGAAGTCTCTGGAAGCCCTGGGGCTGATTACCAAACAGCCCTACAGCAATCACACTCGCCGCATGAATTACCAACTTACGGAGGCGGGCGAAAGTTTGCGTCCTGTGCTGCGCTCGATCGCTCGCTGGGGCCTGAAACAATTTCCTGAAGCTCGCCTACCGGATGCTTTAGATTCAAGTTCCGCTAATTCAGATTGAGCCTGCGGCTAATTCGCATCAGTCATAGGTGCTCTATAGTTTGAATCTGACCACTTCTGTAACACTATAAAGACTGAAGAACGTCATGTCGCGCAAAGACCAATTTCACGAAGCCGTTAAACATGGCTTAAATAAAGAAGGATGGACGATTACACACGATCCATTTACAATTCAGATTAGCGAAACGATTAAGCTCAAAATCGATCTAGGGGCTGAGACAACAATTGCAGCTCAGCGCAATCACGAAAAAATCGCAGTAGAGATTAAAAGCTTTATTTCAGACTCAGAAATCAGTGACTTTCATGCTGCATTAGGTCAATATTTGAACTACTTGCAAGCCCTAGAAGACAAAGAACCAGATCGTGTTCTCTATTTAGCAGTTCCAAAAGATAGCTATCAAGATTTTTTTCAAGTCTCTTTTATTCAGAAGTCCTTGAGACGATATGAAGTCAACTTGATTGTTTATTGCCCGCTGCAAGAGGTGATTGAGCAATGGATAAGCTACAGAGATACCATCAAGTAATTCAAGATTTACTGATGGAAGAGGCCCATCCCTACTGTCAGTCGGATGACGTAGAGACAGTAATTATCTGTGACCCGGAACGGCATCACTACCAGTTAACTTATATCGGCTGGGAAGGGGATCAGCGAATTTTTAATTTGATTTTGCACCTAGACATTAAAGATGGAAAAATCTGGGTGCAACATAACGGCACTGAAATGGCGATCGGTAAACGGCTGATGGAGCATGGCGTGCCCGCTGCGGATATTGTGTTGGGTTTCCAATCCCCCTTTCGCCGCCAATTTAGCGGCTATGCGATCACCTAATCAGTTTTTGTTAAACAGAATCAGTTCTCCAATCGGCCATAGCCGCCGCCGCCGGGGGTTTCGATCGCGATCGCCTCACCCGCTTCTACCTGTACCTGGTCAGTAGCCCCGAGCGGGTCGATCGCCCCGTTCAGCCGTTCCACCCAGGCGCGGCCCGGTTGACCCGGTGCGCCGCCGGCCAGGCCCGCCGGTTGGGTTGATCGCCGCCCCGAGACGATCGCCGCCGTCATCGGTTCCAAAAAGCGCAGTTTGCGGATCACGCCGTTGCCGCCGCGCTGTTGGCCCGTGCCGCCGCTGTCGGGGCGAATTTGGAAGGACTCCAGCCGCACCGGATAGCGCCACTCTAACACCTCGGGGTCTGTGAGCCGGGAGTTGGTCATGTGCGTTTGCACCGCGTCGGCTCCGGGGAAAGTTGCGCCCGCCCCCGCGCCGCCGCAGATCGTTTCGTAATATTGGTGTCGATCGCTCCCAAAGGTGAAGTTGTTCATCGTGCCCTGGGCGTTGGCCATCACCCCGAGGGCTTGGTAGAGCGCATCGACGACGGCTTGGGAGGTTTCCACGTTGCCGGCCACGACGGCGGCGGGCGATCGGGGATCGAGCAGGCTGGCGGGTGGCACGGTCAAATCGATCGGGCGCAAACACCCGGCATTCAGGGGGATTTCATCCGCCACGAGGGTGCGGAACACGTAGAGCACGGCGGCTTTGGTGATTGCGATCGGGGCGTTGAAGTTGTTCGGCTGCTGGGGCGATGTGCCGCTGAAGTCGATCGCCGCCCGCCGCCGCGCCCGATCGATCCGCACTTGCACCGTAATCTGCGCCCCGCAGTCGAGGGTGATCGTCGCTTGCCCGTCGCGCAATTGGGCGATCGCCCGTTCCACCGAGGCGGCGGCGTTGTCCTGCACAAACCCAGCGTAGGCTTGAATCGTGGCGGCTCCGTAGGTATCCGCCAGGCGCTGCAATTCCTGGCAACCGCGCTCGTTGGCGGCAATTTGCGCCTGCAAGTCCGCCAGGTTTTGCACCGGGTTGCGGGCGGGGTAGGGATTGTCAGCCAGTTGCGCGAGCACGTCAGCCTCTAGGAATTCCCCGGCGCGGACGATCGGCAGGAAGTCAAACAGGATGCCTTCTTCGGCGATCGAGTGGCTGTGGGGTGGCATCGATCCTGGTGTGAGGCCGCCCAAGTCCGCATGGTGGCCGCGGGAGGCGACGAAGAAATCGGGGCGATCGCTCAGGACTCCGGCGGGCGATCGCAACCAGACCGGCGTAATCACGGTGATATCGGGCAGGTGCGTGCCGCCGTTGTAGGGGTTGTTGCTGGCAAACACATCGCCGGGCCGCAACTCCCGCGCCGCCATCAGGGCTGTGACCGTTTCGCCCATGGAACCGAGGTGGACGGGAATGTGAGGTGCGTTGGCGATCAGTTGACCGGCGCGATCGAACAGGGCGCAGGAGAAGTCCAGCCGCTCCTTGATATTCACGGAATAGCTGGTGTTTTGCAGGGTTGCGCCCATCTGCTCGGCGATCGCGCTGAACCGGTTGTTGAAGATCTCTAAGCGCACCGGATCGGGCTGCGGCACTGGCTCGTCGTCGGTTCGGACAAGATGCTGAAGCCCCTTGTCTAGATCGGTTGGGGCGAGGGTTTCGAGGACTAGGCCACCCCGATCGCCCAAGGTGGCCGCCCAGCCCGGTTCAATCACGTTTGTGCCCGTTGGTTCCACAATCACCGCTGGCCCGACGATTCGATCGCCCGGTTGCAAATCCGATCGCCCAAAGACCGGCGCATCCCACCAGCGATCGGCCGTATAGATCCGAATCGTCGTAATCGGTTCCGGCGGGGTCGATCGACTGGCAACCAGCAGCGGTTCCGGCGGCAGATCTTTATGGCGCACCAACTCCAGGGCGATCGCCTCAATCACCACCGGCTTATCGGGCAGGGCGAACCCGTAGCGCTGGCGGTGGATTGCCTCGAATCGATCGCGCAACCAGGCCGCCGGGTCGGGTTCCGTGGCCGCCGGCCAGCTCACTACCAAGGGCGAATCCGTGCCGCCGTAGCGCAGCCGGGCCGTGCGGATCGCCTCCTGGAATCCCGGCAATTGCGGCTCCAGTGACCGTTGTAAGTCGCCAAAGATCGGCTCCAACGCAGCGATCGCCCCCGGTTCCAAGACCTGCTCGATCGCCCGTTCGCCAATTTGCCGCACATCCGCCAGCCCAATCCCATAGGCCGACAGCACCCCGGCGTAGGGATGGATAAAAATCCGCGTCATCCCCAGCGCTTCCGCCAACAGGCAAGCGTGCTGGCCCCCCGCCCCGCCGAAGCAACAGAGGGTGTAGTGCGCCAAATCGTAGCCGCGCTGGACGGAAATTTGCTTGATCGCCGCCGCCATTTTCTCGATCGCGATCGCCAGGAACCCGGCCGCCACCGCTTCCGGGCTGCGGCCGTCGCTGGTGGCCTGGGCGATCGTCGCCGTGAGAGCCGCGAACCGTTCCGCCACGATCGCCTGGTTCAAGGGGCGATCGCCCTCGGGGCCAAACACCGCCGGGAAAAAGTCCGGGTGCAACTTCCCAAGCTGCACATTGCAATCGGTGACGGTCAGGGGGCCGCCGCGCCCGTAGGCCGCCGGGCCGGGATTCGCCCCCGCCGAGTCCGGCCCCACCCGGTAGCGCTGGCCATCGAAGTGCAAAATCGAGCCGCCGCCCGCCGCCACCGTATGGATCGCCATCATCGGAGCCCGCAGCCGCACCCCCGCCACCGCCGTCTCAAACTGCCGCTCATACTCGCCCGCATAGTGGGCCACATCGGTGGACGTGCCGCCCATATCAAAGGTGACGATTTGCTCAAAGCCTGCCGCCACGCAGGTTTGCACCGCCCCGACAATGCCGCCCGCCGGCCCCGACAGCACCGCATCTTTGCCCCGGAACCGATCAGCATCGGTCAGCCCGCCGTTGGACTGCATAAAAAACAGCTTGCCCGCCAAGGCCTCACGGTTCGGCCCCGCCAGGGTCGATCGCACCTGGTTCACATAACGCCGCAGCACGGGCGACAGGTAAGCATCAACCACGGTGGTTTCGGCGCGGCTAACCAGCTTGATCAGCGGACTCACGTGATGGGACACGGAAATTTGCTCAAAGCCCGCCGCCTCCGCCAAGGCCGCCGCGATGTGCTCATGCTGGGGATGGCGATAGCCATGGATCAGGGCGATCGCGCAACTGGTGCAACCCTCGGCCCGCGCCGCCTTCAGTTGCGCCAACAAGTCCGCCTGGGCCGCTGCATCGAAGGGCCGCACCACTTCCCCCTGGGCGCTCAACCGTTCTCGCACCTCGATCGCCCGTTCA
The DNA here is from genome assembly GCF_014698135.1 of Limnothrix sp. FACHB-881. Taxonomy (NCBI): domain Bacteria; kingdom Bacillati; phylum Cyanobacteriota; class Cyanophyceae; order Pseudanabaenales; family Pseudanabaenaceae; genus Limnothrix; species Limnothrix sp. FACHB-881. The sequence continues at coordinate 2,075 of NZ_JACJSN010000029.1, read as the reverse complement.
TAAAGTGGCGCGGGTTTGCGAATCTCCAGCGCAAAAATATCCGGTCGGTTTTGGTAGCCAATCTTCAGGGCATCGCCAAACCCTTCGGTAATCACCAGCACGGTGCGATCGCCTTTGCGTTCTAGCAGGGCGTTGGTGGCGACGGTGGTTCCCATCTCGATCGCCCCAATCTGCGCCAGGTCGATCGGCTCGTCGGCGGCCAATCCCATCAGGTCGCGAATGCCCTGGACGGGCGCATCGGCATAGCGATCGGGGTTTTCCGACAGCAGCTTATGCACCACCAGCCGCCCATCGGGCCGCCGCGCCACAATGTCGGTAAACGTGCCCCCGCGATCGATCCAAAACCACCAACGCCGATCCATGCTTTGCCCCACCCGAAGCGCCTAATCTCGATTTATCATATCGATTAGGGCCGTCACGGGCGATCGGGGAGTTGGCAAAGGCGATCATGCTGTATGTAGGTTAAACTAGAACAGTAGCCTAGAAAAACCGTATTTTAAACTGTGAGCTTATCTTAATAAAGTTCCAAGCACTGTAAACAAGTAATCTTGCAAGTTATTAAACTTTTAGAGAAATAAACCAAAACGTCTAACAATCTACATGGGTATAGAAGGCTCTAAAAATGGAAAAAGGCAGCCCTAAACAAAAAAACAAGAAATCTAAGAAAACATCTAATAAAAGCAAATCACCTGATTTTGCGCGAAAGCAATTCTTGCGACAAGCTATCGGTGTTATAGATATGTGGCTTAAGAGAAAAAGGAGTCATCTCTACAGCCCCCAAAATTCTAAAGTACTGACTGTTATGGTGCTTTCTAACTTTATGGGATATTCCTTTAGAGAAATCAGGGATATCTACCAAGAACTTTATAATTTTCCATTTCATCAGAATGAATATGAAATGATTTCAAAGAACTTGGAAACTGTTTATTTACAAATGATGGAAGACTTCAAGCATACAAATCGACTGCCTACACTAAGTCGATGCAGGAAGCATCCTATTGAGAATCTTAATGGCAACACCACGGAGGAATGCTTGCGTAATGACCAATATTCCGAAAACCATGCAGATTGGTATTCATGCAATAGCGTAGATGCAATGGACGGAAGTAAATATATTGGATATCACCGACGTGAATATCAGCAGAGCCGATTTGGATCTTTTCCAGTTCATGATGATTATAGTGATGAGTCATGGGCAGACGACAATCCTTGGGAGTAGTTCTTGCTTGAGAGAATCATAGGCCGTAATCAAACTATTCAAGTCAATAACCAACAATCTTGCTAACTGACTTCGACTAAATGAAGTATTTCGTCCCACATAAAAATATGCTCAAGAAATGTTGTTTTTTATAAAACCTATCAACTTGATTTTATTCAATGAAAATCCTAGAAGACTTTTACAAGTCAGGAGAATGATCGATGCCTGGTTACAATCATTACCCATCATGTACTTGCGGTTGGTGTTCCGGTGGAGGGGGACGGCCATTCAATAACCTTGATTTAAGTGATCTCAGAAATTTTACGAGCTATACAGCCCGTACCACCTGCGTATCCACTTCCAACACTGACTCTGCGAGAACTCATAGGACTATTTGTTGGTGGTGTGGTGCAGAAGTGTACTATCACACAAATGGGTACGGCGATTCTGTTTTATTTGATAGTTTAGGAAGTCCTTGGCAAGTACACTCATGCTGGGATCGGCATAGAGAAGGAGAAAAAGATATTCAAATATTTGAAATGAAAGTTGATGAGTTTAAGATTCTAATACTCGCTGGTGCTATTCGTAAGCTTCAAGAAGATGGAGCAGTTCCAACAGAGGAAAGTGTAGCCCTTGAAATGGGTCTTTCTATCGAGAGCTTAAAGAAAAACTACAGCGATTTTTACGTGATTATCCCTAGAACGTATGGGCATATTAGCTTGCGCCAAGGATTCTAAACATACCTAACTAGTTTTAATTAGCCGGTAGATACTGTGTTCCCCGGATAGACGCAAGGGGCTGAGAGTGAAGAAAGGTAAAGCTTAAGAGCCAGGAGCTGTGGCGACCGCTAGTTGGCTGGGGTCAAACGGTCTGCCAT
>NZ_JACJSN010000028.1:0-41134 GCF_014698135.1 Limnothrix sp. FACHB-881 | reverse complement strand
TTCTCAGGACGCTATCGCAATCGTCGTCGCCGTTTTGGCTTGAGGCTTCATCTGCTGGCCGGGTTGCTCAACTACCAGGCAACACATCCAATTTGATTCGTGCAAGAGGTCTAGTGATGAGATGCCGGCCGGGTGGTTGGATTTGACCGATGGCACGTTGGATCTGACCACGGATTCCCCGCCAGCTCCCACACCTGCCCCCCCGATCGCTGGGGGATCGCCTGCGGTTGCCGCACCTGCTCCAGCGCCCGTTGCCGCACCAGTTCCGGCCCCGCCCAATTCCCCGCCTGCCCCCTTGGTGACGACGGAAACGGCCCCCCGTGGAACTCCGGAACCGGCCCGATCGGCGGAACCGCAACGGGTGGACAGCAAACCCCTAACCCCAACCCCTCTGATTCGGGTGGAGATCGATCGGCTGCAATCCCTGCAACACCTGGTGGGGGAGCTGTTGATTAATGAAAATCGTCAAAGTTTGCAGGATGAACAGTTGCGATCGGCCCTGGAACGGTTTCGCCAAGGCCTGCGCCAACACCGTCGCCTGCTGGCGGAAGCACGCGATCGACTAGAAAAGCGTCCCACCGATCGCCGATCGCTTAATGGTTCTCCCGCCGCCACCAGTGCCAACGATCTGATTTTGCAACAGTCGATCGATGCGGCCCTCGACAGTGCCGAGCGGCTAGATTCCACGGCGGAAGTGGTGGAACGCTATGCCCAACAAACGGCCACCACCCTCGACAAACAACGCCGATTATTGGGTCAGGTGCGCGACAGTTTGATGGATACCCGAATGCAACCGGCGGCGGCCGTGTTCGATCGCTTCGGGCCCCTGGTGCGGCAACTGTGCGCCCGCTATGGCAAAACGGTGCATTTGCGAGTGGTGGGGGAGCGGGTTGCCATTGACAAGGTGGCGATCGAGCAGCTTTATGATCCCCTGTTGCACCTGGTGCGCAACGCCTTTGACCATGGCATTGAAGCGGTGGAAGAACGGCGCGATCGGGGCAAACCCGCCGAAGGGACGATCGAGCTGCGGGCCCAACAACAGGGCAACCATGTGTTGATTTGGGTGGCCGACGATGGCAAAGGCATCGACCCCCAACGGCTGCGACAGAAGGCGATCGAACGCGGTTGGCTCACGCCCGATCGGGCCCAAACCGCCTCAGACCAAGCCCTCTTGGATTTGTTATTTGAGCCGGGCTTTTCCACCGCCGATAAAGTCACCGATTTGTCTGGGCGCGGCGTGGGGTTGGATGTGGTGCGATCGCAAATGCGATCCCTCAAAGGCTCCGTCACCATCCAATCGAGTCCCGGGCGTGGCACGGCCTTCATTCTGCGCGTACCCCTGAGTTTGATGACCGCTCGCCTGTTGGTTTGCCAGGCCGATCGCGCGGCCTATGCTCTGCCCTCAGAAAGCGTCCGCCAAATTCTGATTCCTCAACCGGAACAAACCCAAATGCTCGGGGGACAGCGAATTTTGCGGTGGCGAGCCAGCAGCGAAGATCCCGAAATCACCATTCCCATTCGCAAACTGGCGGAACTGATGCGCTACAGTTCCTTGGCTCCGGGCCTGTTGCGATCGGACATGGGCGCAATCACGCCATTTTTGAGCAATCGCCTCGCGCCCTTGCTGTTGATGGATGCCGGTGACACCCCCGTGGCGATCGAGGTGGATGGGGTTGTGGGTGAACAGGAACTGGTGTTGCGGCAACTGTCGGAAGCCCTGCCCGCCCCGCGCTACATCTATGGCTGCACCATTTTGGGCGATGGGCGCATGGTCTTGGCGATCGACGGTAACGAACTGTTGGCCCAAGTCGAGGCCGTGCCGATCGTTGCTGCCGCGCCTCCGGAGTTGCCCCAGCCCGCCGCCCCGCCAGCGATCGCGCCGGAATTGCCCGCTGAGTTGCCCAATGCCCCGATCGCGCCCCACAGTCCCACCACCGCCCAAGGCAGCAAAACCTTGCTGGTGGTGGAAGATTCCGACACCGAGCGCCGCCTTTTGACCCTGACCCTGGAGCGCCAGGGCTATCGTGTGGTGCAAGCGGTTGATGGGTTGGAAGCCTTGACCCAGCTTCGGCAGCGCTCCGATATTGATCTCGTCATTTCTGATATTGAAATGCCGCGCATGACGGGCTTAGAGTTCTTAAACGCCCGCCGCCAGCATCCCAACGCCGCCCAAGTGCCCGTGATCCTGCTGACTTCCTGTAGCGGCACGCAATATAAACAGGTGGCCCTGAGTTTGGGGGCCGCAGACTATATGCTGAAGCCCCACGTTACGCCGGAGTTGGTGGCCAGCATTGAACGGTTAACGGGCGATCGAGCAGCAGCGGTGGTTTAGGCCTAAGGGTGACCTCAATCACCTCAATCATCCATGGAGCGATCGGGCAAAAAACAGTCAGCTCCTAGCTCCGGCGGCTCTTGTTGGTGGCCAGCTTCAAGAAACTCTGGTAAGTGGTGGCGATCGCCTGGACGCGACGGGCCTGATCCGCATAGACACATTCCCATTGCGTGACGGCGCGACCTTCCCGGGAGCAAATGCCCAACAGGCCCGAAGCCCGGTTCGTGCCGTTGCGGATGTCCAACCGATCGTTGCTGTCTAAATAAAAGGAAGCCGTTCGGGCCCAAGCATAGGCCTCCAGCCCCGAGAGACCCCCCCGCCGAGCGATCGCCAAGGCCTGGGGAAACCAGCGGGAGTGAACCGGGCTGGCTTGGTTATACAGGTCGATCGCGTTGACCAAGGCTTGCAAATCTTCGTAGGGATCAATGCCAGCGGCATACAGATCCGTGAGGGCCGTGGGCAACCGCCCAGACAACCGCTCCACACAGGCGCGATCGGCCACGGCCAAGTTACCGCCACTGCGGCCCTGGTCACTGCAAGCCCCGTAGTTGGTGACCCGCTGCCCCCAAGACAAATTGCCCGGATCCGTGTGGCCGTAATAGTTCGGCGTGGGCTGCACAAACAAACTGCCGTTTTGCACCATCAACCGATAGTTTCCTTCGGCCACGCCCACAGCCACCACACCCATGGAGGTGGGGCTTTGGAAAATTTGGGCATAAACCGGCAAATCTTTTTGCAAATTAAACGCCCGCTGGGGAGCCTGCTCCATCCAAAACATCGTTTGGCCGTTGGGAGCCGGTCGGGTGGGTGGCGCGGTGGGCGGCTTGGCATTGCTGGGTTTCAGCGGAGCGGCCGGCGTGGGGCGGGCGGTGGTTGGGGCCGCTGCTGGGGCCGATTGGGTTGGGTTGGGTTGGCTACCGGTGGCTGTGCTTCCGGTGGCCCCTGTGCCGCTGTTGGGAGCAGCACCGGTTTGGCCGGGTGCTGCTCCGCTGGTGGTGGGAACCGTGGCCATGGATTCCAGGTTGGCGGCAAAGGGATCCGAAATGGGCACATCTCCGTTGCTGCCGCCGGTTGGCTGACTCGCGATCGAGCCGGAACCCGATCGGGAAGCATCATCACCGGGTAAATCAAAACTGAGAGGCGACACCGGTAAGGGTGTGCTGGCCTCCGTTTTGGGCTGGGTTTGCTTGCCGGCCGTGAGTGGCAGGGCAATTAACACGATTGCCGTGCCCGCAACGCCAAGGGCGATCGACCGTCCCCACAGGATACGCCCAGGGGAAGCTGGACTAGACACCAGGGAGTTTGCAACAGATTTCACGATCACAGGTTGCCAACCCAACGTTGACAAGAAAATAGAACAACCTACCGAGTGTCTACTTTAGCTTACGGTCTCAAATTGCACAGAATTATTTCGGGATCGTTGTCTTATAGGCGCGAATCGCTGCTTGTGTGCCTTGTTGTGCGCCTTGGCCGTCGTCAAGGGCGCTAACCCGCTGAAAAATCTGATTTGCCAGGTCTGTCACCGGTAAAGCGCAGTGACCGGCAGCTTCCGCCACCAAACGCAAATCCTTTTGCATGTGGGTGATCGCAAAGCCCGGGGCCAAATCCTCCGCCAAAATTTTCGGCCCTAAATTCGCCAAGGCCCAAGATCCGGCCGCTCCGGTGCTGCAAACCTCAATCACCAACTGCGGATCCAAATCCTGGGCAGCGGCCAATTGCAGGGCCTCGCACAGGGCCAGCATGTGACCAGCGGCCAACACCTGGTTGCAGAGCTTCACCGCCTGGCCGCTGCCGATCGGGCCGCAGTGGCGAATGGTTTGGCCCATGGGAGCCAACCAAGGGCGCGATCGCTCAAAATCCGCCAGCTCACCCCCCACCATGATCGTCAAGGTTCCCCGCTGGGCCCCCACGTCTCCCCCGGAAACCGGCGCATCCAAAAAACCAAACCCCAGCGATCGCAAGGCTGTTCCCAGCTCGATTGCGGCCACACTCCCGATCGTGGTGAAATCCACAAACAGCGCCCCGGTTCGCGCCGCCGTTGCCGCGCCGCCCGCTCCCAACAACACCTGCTGCACATCGGGCACATCGCCCAAACAGGAAAAGACCAAATCCGCCTCGGCCACCGCTGCGGCCAAGTCGGGAGCGATCGCCACGCCTGCCGCCGCCGCTTGGGCCACCGTCGGGCGATCGGGCGTGCGATTCCAGCCCCGCACCGTTGCTCCACTCCGGGCCAAGTTGGCAGCCATGGCGCTGCCCATCACGCCCAATCCCAAAAATGCAATTTCGGCCATACTGTTCACTTCTTTTTTCCCAGTTCCTATTCTTGACCGGTCAGGATTCTTTATTCGTAAGGAGATTGATACAAGGGGCCGATTGGTTAGTTTTGCCAACAGCATCCCGATCGCAATCCCGATCGCACCCAAAACAATTGCTAATCAGGGTTCGATCGGGGAGGGGTACGGGATAGGCGATAATTGCCCTGGCGCTTGGGTTGCGCCGTTCCCGTTGTCTCCGTTGCGCACCATGTCCTACTTCGTTTCGCCCCGCTTCACCGAGAAAGTCGCCGTCCATGTGGTCAAGAACTTCTTGAACTTGCCCCGTGTGCCCGTACCGCTGATTTTGGGCATTCACGGCAAAAAAGGCGAGGGCAAAACCTTCCAGTGCAACCTAGTTTTTGAGCAAATGGGCATCGACGCGGTGCATATTTCCGGCGGCGAACTGGAAAGCCCCGATGCGGGCGACCCGGCGCGGCTGCTGCGGTTGCGCTACCGGGAAGCCTCGGACATGGTGAAGGTGCGCGGGCGGATGTGTGTGCTGCTGATTAACGATATTGATGCGGGGGCGGGCCGGTTCGATCGCCTGACCCAATACACGGTGAACACCCAACTGGTGAACGCCACCCTGATGAACATTGCCGACAACCCCACCAACGTGCAGTTGCCCGGCAGCTACGACAGCGAGCCGGTGCGCCGGATTCCGATCATCGTTACGGGCAATGACTTTGGCACGCTCTACGCGCCCCTGATCCGCGACGGGCGGATGGACAAGTTCTATTGGGAACCGACGGCGGCGGAACGGCTGGAGGTGGTGCGCGGCATGTTTGAGGGTCTGGGTTTGGCCGATCGGGCCGTGGCCGAGCTGGTGGAAACCTTCCCCAACCAGTCCGTGGACTTCTTTGGGGCCATGAAATCGCGGGTCTATGACGACCTGGTGCGGCAGTTCATCCAAGATACGGGCTTGGCGCAGGTGTCGAATCGGCTGCTGAAATCCAAGGAAGCGCTGCCCCAGTTTGCGGAGCCACAACCGACCCTGGAGCAACTGAAGGCGATCGGGGCGGCCCTGGTGAAGGAGCAAGATCGAATTCGGGAACTGCACCTGGTGGCGGCCTACAATCCCCACGGCGAGGCCAATGCCGCCAGCGAAACGGTGAGCCAAAACGGCCAAGGCGAAACCAACGGGCTACAGGGTCGATCGCGCCCCTACAGCGCCACTGCCCAACCGGAGCCGATCGCCGCCGAACCGGCCGTGGCCACCCACACCCAAACCCAGCTGATCGCCCCGGAAGCCAAACCCAGCGGCGTGCCCCGGCCCAAGCTAGAACCGGAGTTGCCGCCCTTGAGTGGCAATCCCGATTTGGAAGCAAAGTTGGAATATCGCAGCAGCCAGCGGCCGAAGTTGGTGCAGCCTTTGGGCCCGACGATTCGATCGCAGCTTGTGCCGATCGTTAACAACGGCTACCGGCTGGGAATCGAGGTGGCCGACAAGCGCCACTACAACGCGAATTCCTGGCAATGCTACGGAACGGCGGAACCACACCAGGAAACCGAGGCGATCGGGAAGTTGGAAACCTGCCTGGCGGAAAACCTGGATTGTTATGTGCGATTGGTGGCGATCGACCCCGATCGCAAGCAACGGATCCGCGAAGTGATCGTCCAGCGCCCGCAATAGCCCGACCCCAAGCCTCGTAGGGGCGCAAGCACAACCATTTTCACGCCGTCTTCGAGTAGGGGCGGGTCTTCGAGCAGGGTTTGAACGTTCTGTTTGACGCGATCGAGCAGTTGTTGTTCGAGGGGGTTGAGGTTGGCTTGGGGCGATCGCCACTCGGGAAAAAAGTCGGCATCATCGGTCAGTTGCAACCCAAAGTCTTGTTTCAGGTTAATTAGAATTCTCCATCTAGCAAACTTTTGAGAAGTGGTAACAGTTGGGGAAGTTCAAAATTCACCACATCTTGGATGATTTCCAGATTGATAACATCATACTCATGGACGACAAAATCCCGTAGCCCAGCCATTGCTTTCCACGGTATTTCCGGATGGTTAGTGCGAAACTCCATTGATAGGCGCTTGGTCGCTTCGCCAATAATCGTCAAGCGCCGAATAACTGCATCATATTCTATTGTTCTGGCTTGGCTCCAATTGTTTGATCGAGTATAGTTTTGAATGAGTTCAATCGAATCAATGATATCGAGAATCGCTTGCTGATCTCTGCTCATTTTTATACTCTGGAGACTTTATAAATTACTTGAGCGGCGTTGAGAATCTCTTGGCGACGTAGGGGATTGCGGCTCATTTCAAGTCCCTTTTTACTAATCAAATCAACTTTACGTTGCAGTAATTTTTCTAGTTCTGATTGCAAATCAAAAAACTTGAAACCATAGTGCGCTTCCGGGGCGCTTTGATAGAGCAAATCAATATCGCTTGGATCAGCTCCGGTCGGTCGAAAGTCTGAGCGCAATACAGACCCAAACAGCGCTAGTTCTACGATCGCCCATTTTTCACAGAACTGCGCGATCTCTTGGGGGCTGGTTTGCAAGCGTTGATAGAGTTCTGTCACCGAGAGACCAGAGGGCGGCATGGGGCGATCGAGTGGGGTGGTTGCTGTCTAGTGTATCGGGCGGGAAATGGCAGCGGCTAGACTGGGAGTGAGCAGCATTTGCGGAGGATGCCTATGTCTGTTTCACCCGCAAAATTCGGGTGGAGTGGAACGGGACGGATACGTTGATCGATGACCTGATTGAGTTGGGGTTACGGGAGGAAGATTTTTAACTGCCATGTCACGCCGTGATCTGTACCATGACGCTGTTCGCAATGCCCTAGAGAAGGATGGTTGGACAATCACCCACGATCCCTTGCCCTTGGGCGATCAAGAGCTATTGGTATTTGCTGATCTGGGCGCTGAAAAGCTTTTGGCAGCTCAACGGGGACTTCAAAAAATTGCAGTTGAAGTTAAGGTTCTTGGCGGAGTTTCTACAATTACTGAATTGCAGAAAGCGATCGGGCAATATGGTTTATATCGTTATCTGCTAGAGCGTGATGAGCCTGAGAGACGTTTATATTTGGCAGTTCCTCAGGAAATTTATTCTGAATATTTTTCAAAAGAAGTGATTCAGGGTTGGTTAATTCGAGAGCAAATTCAGTTACTAATTTTTGATCCTGAGCTGGAGGTGTTGCAATGGCTGGGGATGTAGATTTTCGGCAGGCGATTCAGACGGTTTTTCAGCGGTATGTGGGGTTGGCGCGAACGGATCGGGGGGTGGAGCTGATTGCGGTTTGTGATGGGGAAACGGGGAATTATTTGTTGATGAATGTGGGGTGGTCGGGGCGCGATCGCATCCACAGCGTGGTGGTGCATTTACGGGCGATCGGGGAGAAGATTCGGGTGGAGTGGAACGGCACGGATACGTTGATCGATGACCTGATTGAGTTGGGGTTGCGGGAGGAGGATTTTGTGCCTGCGAGTGCCCGATCGCCGATGTCTGCGATCGCGGGTTAGGGGTTGGGAAGGGGTGGATAGGGTTTGCCTTTGGCGGCGTAGTAGGCCTCAATTTGGGCGATCGGGCGCAGCATTGTGGCTTCGATATCTTGCCGCACTTCCCGGGACAAATAACAATCCGTATTCAAACATTCTGCCAATCGCAAATTGGCATCATGATATTTCCTTAAAAGATCTTTTTGTTGATCAGAAAATTGCCAATCATGACCGATATTGCGATACTCAGTCATTACGTGCCGCAGTTGATTAGTCCATGAATTTCCTTGTGCTATCCACCATTCTTTCTGTTTCTCATAGGGACAATTTGCGATTTCTTGAAATTGATTATTTAGATTCGTGATTTGATTAAAAAAAGATTCGCATTTTAAATCATTTATGTAATGAAGAATAAATTCAAAATCGAAACCAAAAGCCGAGTCTGAATTAAGTCCAGCACTGAGTCTAGTAGCACTATTCAAAATTCTATCTAACTTCATATCCAAATCAAGAGTATAATCGAGCTCCAAAGTTCTCGTACCATTGGCACTGTCTATGCCAGCAATAGCAATGGCAATAAAGGGATTTTGAAATAGGTAAAAAGCAATTGCGGCTGATTTTTTGTTAGGCAATTTTATTGGCTCTGCTTTTTCGTTTGCCCATTTCAAGAAATCTTGCAATCCTTGATTGTCTTTTAGTAGATCATCCGCTGTCTGTTTCAACGTTAGAATTAAGCTGTTACCTCGCCGAAGACTACCAGCCACCAATAGTGTAACTTCTCGCCAAGCTTTCTTTGTTAAATTCTGAGTTAGAAGTTGCCAATTTTGGCTGGAAACAATTTCTCGCGCAGCAAAATATTCATGAAAGGTCAGATGAGAAAAGGAATAGACCCCCCGTGCTCGTTCCGTCAGCAAGCCATGTTGAGCCACAATCGAGCGCAAAATGGCTTCACTATCTAACCGCAAGGCTTCTGGATCGTCCTTGGCATCGGGCAAATTATGGATATAGTCCATGATTTGATCTTCCGCCACCCGTTGATCAAAGAAATAAGCTCCCTCTTGAAACGTTGCTAGCGCCAACTGCGAGAGCAAATCTTCCTTGCGATTAATTGACAGATTCTTATAGACCTGATCGCGCTGAATATTCCGCTTACCATCCCACTTTTTCAGCAGCAGATCCACACCCTCTTCATAGAGCTTGGCTCGATTAGTGGGGAAATCACCACTCTCGCCAAACACCAAGCAAAGCAAGGTCAGCAATAGCGGATTGCTAGCCAGCTCCAGAATCGGTCGTTCATTTTTTAGACGGACTAGGAATCGTTCAATTTTGGATAAATCTTGGTGATGAGTAAACCAATCAGTGACAAACTCTTGAATCTGTTCTTCCGAAAAATCTGCCACCTCTACTTCGGTAAAGCGTTCAAATGTGTATTCCTTGGCAGCAATTCGACAGGTAGCAAGAATATGATTTCCGGGAAAACGATCAACCCAATCCCGCATTTCTCGGATTGTCCGATTCGTATGAGCTGCCAACACCTCATCCAGTCCATCTAACAAGACCAGCGCTCGACCATTTTTCAGGCATTGATACAAAACCGACTCAGCATCAGCAATCCCACAATCTGACCACTGCCGAGATATATAATTCAGTAAATTTGGCTCACCTGGAAACTCTGCCCATTCCTTGAGTGTGACAAAAATAGGCACAAGATCGCCTAAGAATTTTTCATCCAAGCAAGCAATTGTCAAATACTTCAAAAACGTAGTTTTACCCGCGCCCGGCCGACCCAAAACCATCAACGCCTGATGTCGGGTGACAGCATCTAAGCCCGAAATTTTCTCTTGGCGAACTTTACCTAGACAAAATCGATCAAACTCTTCAATTTCATCCAAATTTCCCAATAGTTCCGATGAGCTGAGGCGCTGATTTGCAGTCAGCTTTTCCAGCACATTCACTTGGGTGTAAATCGTCCCCAGGGCGATCGGCTGTTCCATATCCAGCACCCGCATCGTGCCGCACCGCCGCCGCAAGTCCGCCTCCACCCGCGATCGCACCCACGCCACATCGATCGCATCCGATGGCGGCTCAAATTGAACAGGCTCGATCGCATCGCCCCAAGCAACCTGCCAAGCCTTGAACTCCGCAATCAGTATCGGCAGCTTACTTTGCCCATCTCCCGCAATCCCAAACGCCTTATACAGTTGCCGCAAATGTTGCGTCACAGCCCCTGTGCTGCCATCGCAAACGTTTGTGGCAATCTTGGCCTTCGTTTCCCCGCGCACGATTCGCTCTAGGACAGCCTTTCGCTTGGGTGGCAACTTGTCGAAAATTTCTTTGGCGCGGGCTGGAGTCATGCTGAGAATTTCTCATCACCTCTGAGAATTTTCTCGCATCCAACATCTGAGAGCCAACTGTTTTTTAGTGGAGGAGTTCTGACAACAGGAGTCACCTCCCAATGAAACGCCCGCAAATTTATCAACAACTGCTGATCGTCTCCGTTTTGTTCACCGCCCTCTCGGGTGGGGCCGCCATCCACCTGGCCAACCAGCCTCAGATCAATCCCCAACAGTCCGAGCTGTTCCAAACCTTCAAAGGCCTGTTTGAAAAAGGCGTGCTGGGCATCGGCGGCCTGGTGCTGGGCAAAATGACCGGCTACTTTCCCGATCGACCCCCCAGCAATCCCGACGACAACACCGATCAATAGAATCGCGGCCCCGCGCGACTTGCGGATCTCCGGCCAACGCACCGGCTCGTGATATCATCGAAAGTCGCGCTTTCTAACACCTAGACAGGCGCAAAATTTGTTGAACCTATTTATATGGACTGCCAAGCCAGACAGCAGTTGGGTGCAGCCGTGAACCGTTCCCGTGCGATCGCCCCCGCTCCCGTTTGGTCAACGCTTAGTCCGCCAATCGCCCACTCGGAGCTAGCCCAACCATGACCAAGCGTACTCTTGAAGGAACCAATCGCAAGCGCAAGCGTGTTTCCGGCTTCCGTGCCCGGATGCGGACTAAGAACGGTCGCCGCGTGCTGAATGCTCGTCGCCGTCGCGGTCGCGCTCGGTTGGCGGTTTAAGGATTGCTCACCGGCAGTCTGCTCCAGGGTGGTTGAGCGATCGCCCCTACACCCAAACGTGCATGGCCTTACCCCAAGCCTACCGACTTCGACATCGCCATGACTTTGACCGAGTGTATCGGCAAGGCAAACGGTATCGCAGCAAGCACCTAACCCTTTGGGTCTACCGGCCACCGGCAAGCCCCGCGATCGCCCCCAGCGAACCATCGGCGGCCGTTGCCCCCACGCTGCCCACCCTGGCCCCGGCTCCGAAAGTTGGCATCAGCATCAGCCGCAAAGTTGATAAACGCGCCGTTGTGCGCAATCGGCTGCGGCGACAAATTCACGGTATTTTGTGCCAGCACTTGCCGACCATGCCCCTCGGTTGGCTGGCGGTGATTAGTGTGCGTCCAGCCATGCCCCTGTGTCAGTACCCCCAAATTCTGCAAGAATTGGAGCAGTTGCTGACCGCCGCCAAGTTGGATTTGGAGCAAGCCAGCGTTTAGACCGTTGTGTTTGCGCTGTTGATTTTGCGCGATTCATCAGGGGCGGCGATCGCCCAATTCGCCCCATTTGGCCCGCACTGAACCTTACGAGCACTGGACTATGGGTATCAAGGAAGATGTTTACTATGAGGGCGGCCCCCACCGTGGCGATTTGATCGTCAATTTGCTGTTGGGTCTAACTGTGATTTGCCTGCCCTTAACCATCGGCTCGATCGTGCGGGCCTTTTGGTTGCGCTATCGCATCACCAGCCGCCGCATTTCAATCACCAGCGGTTGGCAAGGACGCGATCGCTCCGATGTGATTTATCCCGAAATTCGCGCCGTTGTGGCCGTGCCCCGGGGTTGGGGTGCTTGGGGCGATATGGTGCTGACCCTCAAGGATGGTAGCCGCCTGGAAATGCGATCGGTTCCCAACTTCCGAGCCGTCGCCGACTACATCAACGAGCGGATCGGCGCAGCGGCCCAAACCGCCACCAGCAACCGCTAAACCGCCCGATCGCCCCCTCGCTGCTCATGTTCAACCCTCCTGCTTGCACGGCCTTGTGGCTTCCGGCGGAGGGTTATGTGTTGATTGGGCTGTGACGAATGGGGCGGCATCGGCGGCCTGCGGCCAGGGCGGTAGTCCCCACTTGATAACCACCCCCCAAGGGCCCCCACTTTGCATAAGCTGAAGTCACATCTTTGGGCTAGGGCAGCTCTGGTTCATGGGGTGAGCGTTCGGCTCGATCGAGTCACCCTCGGCCAGCCGCGCCGTTTTGCCTCCGTTTAACGAATCGTTGACCGCCCGTTGACGGTTTTTTGATAACTTTTAACAACTCGATCGCACAACCGACGCAACGCGCATGGATTTCGGAGTTGGATTTCTCTCAAACAACGTCATGCTGCCGATCCTGGATTTTTTCTATGGAATCGTGCCCAGCTATGGCCTCGCCATCATCGCCCTGACGCTGGTGGTGCGCTTTGCCCTCTATCCGATCAGCGCTGGCTCCATCCGCAGTATGCGGCGGATGAAGATCACCCAGCCGATCATGCAGAAAAAGATCAAGGACATTCAAGAGCGCTACAAAAGCGACCCCGCAAAACAGCAGGAAGAACTCAGCGCCGTTTACAAGGAATTTGGGAACCCCCTGGCCGGCTGTTTCCCGATTCTGGTGCAAATGCCCGTGCTGATTGCCCTGTTCACCACCCTGCGCGGCTCGCCGTTTGCGGATGTGCCCTACTCCGTGAATCTGCAAATTTTGCCCCAGGAGCAAATTGAGCGGGTGCAACCGGAAGCGTTTGCCACCCCGCCCAAGAACATCTACATTTCCGACAGCACCCACTATCCCGTGGTTGGGTTGCTGCCCGGTGGCACGCGCCTGGCCGTGGGTGACACTACCAAGCTGGAGTTCCAAACGCCCGAAGGCAAAACCCTGAACACCCTGGCCACAGAAGCCGGTGGGGATATTGATCTCTCGCCCAAGTGGCAAGTGATGAAGGGAGCCGAGCGGGTGCAGTTGGGCCCCAACGGTGAAATCACGGCGCTGCAACCGGGGGATGTGACCCTGCAAGGGACGATTCCCGGCCTGGCGGCGAGCAAGGGCTTCCTGTTCATCAGTGCGCTGGGCCATGTGGGCGCAGTGGACGATGAGGGGATCCACTGGGATATTGTGGCGATGGTGCTGCTGTTTGGTTTGAGCCTTTATGTCAGCCAATCGATTTCCAGCCAAGGGGCAACGGATAACCCGCAACAGGCGGCGGCCAATAAGCTAACGCCGATTATCTTTTCGGGGATGTTTCTGTTTTTCCCCCTGCCCGCTGGGGTGCTGATGTACATGGTGGTGGCGAACCTGTTCCAAACGGCCCAAGCGTTCATTTTGTCTCGGGAACCGCTACCGGAGAATATCCAAAAGATGGCGGAAGCTCAGGGCATTGTGGATGTGAAGGCGGTGGCGGTGGATGGCGCGACGGGCCGGCTGCCGTTTGAACCCAAGGGCACGAAGGTTAGCAGCCCGGCGAAGAATCAGCCGAGCAAGGGCCCAGGCAACAAACCCAGCACGAACAACAACAAGCAAAAGGGCAAGTCGTGATGAGTGATCCGGGCGATCGGGGACGAATTTGGCTGGAGGGGCTGCTGGGGCGCTTGGGTTTGCCGACCCAGGTGCAAGCCCAGCACGACCCGATCGATAATGCGCTGAACTATTGGCTCACGATCGATGGTTCGCCCTGGTCTCCGGAGCAAATCACCAGCGTGGTGGGTGAAGCGGGGGTGACCCTGGATGCGATGCAGTATTTGGCGAATATGCTGCTGAATGTGGGGGTCGATCGGGATGACCATTGCGGTTACACGATCGAACTCAATGGCTACCGGGCCCAGCAACGGGCCGAGCTGGAGTCAGTGGCGGCCAATGCGGTGTCGCAGGTTCGTGAAACGGGGGAGTCGGTGGCGATCGACTCACTCTCCTCATCCCAACGCAAACAGCTCCACGCCATGCTCGCGGCCTACAGCGACATCGCCACCCACAGCGAAGGCCAAGAACCCCACCGCCGGTTGGTGGTGGCCCTGAAGTCAACCGAAGCCTAGCTTGACCCGCGCCGCTGGGCCTTGGGGGTTCGGCGGTTTGGGTTGGGCTGGCCATTCGGGAATGGCCCTCGGTCTGCTGCCATTCCCGATCGCACCCATCTTTACCCTCCCCGCTGCGGGGTTCCTACCGTGGATTCGGTCTATATTCCCCATATCCTGAAGGCCACCAATCGGACGATCGGTTGGGAATTCAAGGATTTTCTGCCAGGCTTGGAAACCCTCACCCCCGTGCGCGGCAAGTTGCGCGTGGTTCACCGGGGCAATTTCCTGGAGGTGTCGGCCCAGGCGGAAGGAATTGTGACTCTCACTTGCGATCGCTGCCTTTGTCAATACAATCAGCGGCTGGTGGTCGATACCCAAGAGCCGATTTGGTTGGATGAGGCAGCAGAGTCCAAAGATTTACCCCTAGAACGAGAGATCAGCGCTGAGGATTTACAAGAATCTTTGTCGCCAACGGGTTATTTTTATCCCGAAGATTGGCTCTATCAGCAATTTTGTCTTGAATTGCCAGCCCAGCAGCTTTGTAGCGAAGATTGCCAAGGAATTTTGGAGCCGGAAGACGCTGCGGAAACGCAACCGGCGATCGATGCCCGTTGGTCGGCCCTGGCTTCCCTGAAGAACCAGCTCGATCGCTAGGGTGCAATCTTGTGACGGGTTTGGGCCCTGGCTGGCCTTGTAGCTAGCAATCTTGTGGCGAGTAATCTTGTGACGAGTAATCTTGTGACGAGTAATCTTGTGGCTAAGGGCCTAGCGGGCTTGGCAACGGGGCGGCATTTCCATCAACGTCAAGGGTTCCAGCGGCGGATTGCCCACCCATTGGCGCTGAATCTCGCAATGACTCACCTGAAGGGCTGGGTTCGATCGCCCCTGAGCATTGACCTTGAGCTGAATTTGATAATCCGAGGGCAAATTGCGGGCAAAGGGTTTATTCACCAGCACCTGTGTCCAGCGTAGCGGCGTTAGCTCCGGGGGCGATCGATGCTCACCCATCACCCAAGCGGTGTCCGCATTGCCGCTGGTGTAGATGCGGTACTGCTGATTGAGCTTGGGCGACACCAGCGCACCCACCCGGGCTTGTAGTTCTGCGCCGTCGCGGGCAAACCGCCCATACTCCTGATAAAACATCTGCTGGGCCCGCACCACCGATCCCACCGTGGGCTGCAAGGGAGAACCACAGGCACAGGCCGGCGGCGAGGCCACCCAAACCAGACCGCCCGCCAGCACCGTGCTCACCACCAGAGCGCTGGTCAGCCAAGGAGAAACCCGCCAAGCGAAGAATGGGTGCTGCTGGCTGGGTGTTATGGGGCGATCGGGTGCTGGTTGTCCGTCGTTGGGTTGGTCGCCACGGTTTGCACCAAAATCCGTCTCAAAATCAGAACTTTGAAGATCAGAACTTTGATGCTGTTTCATACCGGTGCTTTTGAAGTGGGCTAAGGCGGCGGCGGGGTCATGCCAGCGGGCCGGCGGCGCATGAACTAGCGCAACTTTTGCTTAATGAATGTCACAAGCTGGGTTAACTGCTTCTTCAGTTGATCCACTTCCGCTTGCAAGGTCGCCACTTTTTGCTCCAGGGCCTGGATTTCAGCGGCGGAAGCACCCGGCGCAGCCACGGGCGCGGCGGCCGGTGCAGCCACGGGCGGCGGGGCCACGGCTGGAATCCGCGAAGCAATCCGCATTGCTTCTTTGATGGATTCGATTAGCTCTTTCTTTTCAAAGGGCTTTTCGATGAAGGCAAATCGCTCGAAGGGTTCCGAAATTTTTTCGGTCACTTCTTCTTTGCGCCCCGACATCACCAGCAACGGAATCGCTTGCAGGTGGGGTTGGGTTTGAATTTCTTGATAGACTTCCCAGCCGCTCTTTTTGGGCAACAGGAAATCCAACATGATCAGGTTGGGATGTTCTTGCTGAATGAGCTGTAGCCCTTCGAGTCCGTCTTTGGCTTCGAGAACCTCAAAGTTTCCGGCTGGCAACATTTCTTTGACGCGCTGCCGAATCACTTTGCTGTCATCGATGACGAGGATTTTGTGTGTTGCCACGACTTTCTCCTTAGGCTTGCGTGCAGACGATTCGGGAGTGATAGGGGCGATCGCCCTTCAAGGGGGCGGCGCGCTGCATGAAAAGTTAGGAAGCGATCGCTCAAGACCGCATTCAGCCACCATCGGGGCCGAAAACAGGCTGGCAATGGATACCCCTGCTTAAGATACGAGCGATCGGGACTCTCCGGTAGTCTCCAGGGGAAATATCTGGAAAAATCTTTCCGAAAACTCCCGAAGACCGTTGCAAATCCTGGGGTTGAGTCCGCCAGGGATGTTCAGCGATGTTTCCAGGTCACTGGATCGACAGCCAAGGCCCTTGGGCATCTGCGATTCCAGTATATGGCGATCGTCCCGAGGTTTGAAAAGCCCCGCCGCTGGTGCGATCAGTTTCCCGATCGCGAGTGCTGCTGTTTCCAAGCTTGCCCCCATGCGCGATCGCCCGGCACGGCTCCCAAAAATCAGCCAACCATCGCCCCCAAACTGCGCCTTGCAATTTTCCCTCAAGTGCCCCCAAGGGCCCCCCAATTCTCCTCAAAATTTCCCCGAACAGCGGCCAAACAATCGCCCCGCAATTCTTACGCCACAATAGGGGAAATTCATTTGCAAAATCCATTTGCCGCCTGTGTCGCCGTCCTCTTCTTCCAGTGCCGCTAGTGCCCCCAGTTCCGCTGTGCCCGAAGGGTTGCCCACCTGGCTGAAACCACGCTTGGGCCGGGCCAGTGAGTTAGCCGAAGTTCAGCGCATCATCAAGCAGCGGCAAATTCACACCATTTGCGAGGAGGGCCGTTGCCCCAATCGCGGCGAGTGCTATGCCAATCGAACCGCCACATTTTTGTTGATGGGGCCCGTTTGTACCCGATCGTGCGGCTTTTGCCAGGTGGACAAGGGCCATGCGCCAATGCCGATCGACCCGAAAGAACCCCGCAAGGTGGCGGAATCGGTGGCGCTGTTGGGGTTGCGCTATGTGGTGCTGACTTCGGTGGCGCGGGATGATTTGCCCGATGGGGGGGTGAATGTGTTTGCACAGACGATCGCCGCCATTCGATCGCAATCCCCTGGCACGGAAATTGAAGTGTTGACCCCGGATTTTTGGGGCGGCCAGCCCGACCCCCAGGCTAAGCAGCGATCGCGGGTGGAAGCGGTGGCGGCCCTGCGGCCCGCTTGCTATAACCACAACCTGGAAACGGTGGAGCGGCTGCAAGGGCCCGTGCGGCGCGGCGCTAAATATCACCGATCGCTGGATGTGTTGCGCTGGGTGAAAGAACTGGATCCCACCATTCCCACCAAGTCCGGGCTGATGTTGGGCCATGGAGAAACGGAAGCGGAAATTTTGCAAGCCCTGGAAGATTTGCGATCGGTGAATTGCGATCGGCTGACCTTGGGCCAATACCTACGCCCGTCCCTAGACCATTTACCCGTCCAGAAATATTGGACACCGGCAGAGTTTGACCGCCTGGGAGCGCTGGCCCGCGAGCTGGGATTTACCCAGGTGCGATCGGGGCCCTTGGTGCGCAGTTCCTACCATGCGGGGGAGGCGGATTGAGCTGAATGATTGCCCGTAGTTGCCGATGATTGCCCGTAGTTGCCGATGATTGCCCATCGTTGCCCCAATCATTGCCCATGGGTCGATCTCGCTTAACTACTCCCTTACAGGCTCAAGGGGCGATCGCCGTCGGTGAAATAGACCCGATCGACCGGCCAAAGTCGATTGCGCGTGAGGGTCGCCTGCAAGCTGCCAAACAGGGTTAACTGTTCGCAACTGGACAGGGATTGGAACTTGCGGCGGCCATCGGGATTCAAGCGCAGGTCAATGGTGACCGATCGCTTGGCCGTGTCCAAGCTAATGCGATAGTGGCGCAGGTCAAAGGCCGGATCGGGTTTGTCGCCGGTTGCTTCAATCAACAGCCGCCCCACGGCCGCTTCCAAGGGCCGATCGCGCGGGACTTTCACCGACTGGGCCACCAAGCCTTTGCAAGCACCGTCCGGCTTATACAGATCCACCGAAACCGTGTCGGGCAGCGGATCCGAATCAATTGCCGCCGCCTGGGCGGAAGGGTCGCCGGTCAAATTACAGCCCGCCAACCCCGGAACCATGGCCAGGGCCAGCAGCGCCAAGGCCAAAGGAGCGTGGCGAGGGGTTGCGGGTCGCGAAGCCTGAGAAAACTTGGGGCGATCGAGCATCATGGCGAAAATTCCAACGAGGAGTAGTGCTGAAGGGGGGCTGAAAAGAAGGTGACTCAATCTTGCCGGTTTGGGCCAGCCAGCGTCTCCGAACTGGAAAGCTTTCTGAATTGGGTCTGAATGGAGTCTGAATGGGGGCCAGATCCCTGATTGGTCGGTGGCGGGGTGGCGCTGGGTCGGGGGCTGAATGGGGTGTTTAAAATCTAGTGCTGATTGGGTGTTGATTGGGTGCTGAGTCGCTGTTTTGATTGGGTGCTTGGTCGTTGATTGGCCGGTGCTTGATCGGTTCTTCAAAGGCGCGATCGCCCAATCCGTATAAACCACCGCGCAAATAAACCACCGTACAAACTGCCGCGCCAGTTCCCGTGTGAACGATTAATCGGCCCCTGATTCGATCGCCCAGTCAAATCCCCTCCACCAGCGCACCCGTTTGCGCTGCATTTGCGCTTCAATGGATTGCTGGCCCGCATTTCCCCTCGCCCCATGACCACTGCAAGCTGGACGCACCGCCACGTCTTATCGTTGGCGGAGTTCTCGCGCGAAGACTACGACACTGTGTTGACCACCGCCGCTAGTTTTCGCGAGGTGTTGTCCCGTCGCACCAAAAAAGTGCCCACCCTTCAGGGGCAAGTGGTCACCAACCTGTTTTTTGAACCCTCGACCCGCACCCGCAGCAGTTTTGAGCTGGCGGCCAAGCGCCTGTCAGCGGATATTCTCAACTTTGCGCCGGGATCCTCTTCGCTCACCAAGGGAGAGACGATCCTAGACACAGCCAAAACCTATTTGGCCATGGGGACGGACATTATGGTGATCCGGCACAAGCAGGCCGGCGTGCCCCAGTCGATCGCGGCGGAGATGGATCGGCTGCAGTCCGGGGTGAGTGTGCTGAATGCGGGGGACGGCCAACACGAACACCCTTCCCAGGGATTGTTGGATCTGTTTTCCATCTGCCAGGTGTTGAATCCCCAAAAACCGTCGATCGGGGACTTGCGGGGCAAAAAGGTGGCGATCGTGGGCGATATTTTGCACTCACGGGTGGCTCGATCGAATCTGTGGACCCTGACGGCCGCCGGGGCGGCCGTGCATTTGGCCGGGCCGCCAACCCTGCTACCTCGGGAATTTGCCCAATTTTTGCCGCCAACGGCCGATCGATCGCCCCTCCAAATCCATTGGCAACTGGAGCCGGCCTTGGCCGATGCGGACTTTGTGATGACTTTGCGGTTGCAACAGGAACGGATGAGCCAACACCTGCTGCCCAGCTTGCGGGAATATCACCAACGCTATGGCATTACGCGCGATCGACTGCGGCTCTGTCAGCCCCAAGTGCGGGTGTTGCACCCGGGCCCCACGAATCGCGGCGTGGAGTTGGCTTCCGATGTGATGGATGACCCGGCCCTGAGCTTGGTTCCGGATCAGGTGACCAGCGGCATTGCAGTGCGCATGGCGTTGCTTTACCTGATTGGGGGCGGCAAAGGCTAACCCATTGGCCCATTCTCCAGTCAAGCATCCGAGGGCGAGTGCGCCACCGTTTAACAAAATGCCGGTTTATTGGTTTTGGGGTGAGGATGATTTTGCGATGCAGCGGGCGATCGACCCGTTGCGATCGCGTGTGGATGCGGCTTGGGAAAGCTTTAATTTTGAAAAAATCCCGCCCGATCGCGAGGATGGCCTGTTGGCGGCCCTGGCCCAGGCGGTGACTCCTCCCTTTGGTGCGGGTGATCGGCTGGTGTGGCTGGCGGAAACGGCCTTGGCCCAGCGCTGTCCCGACGATTGGTTGCGGGAGTTGGAACGCACCCTGCCCCAAATTCCCGACAATGCCATTTTGCTGCTCACCTCCCGCCAAAAGCCCGATGGCCGCCTCAAGTCCACTAAATTGCTCCAGAAGGCCAAAAACACCGAAATTCAGGAATTTTCTCCGATTCCTCCCTGGAAAACGGAGGAGCTGTTGCAACAGGTGAAACGGGCCGCCCAAGCGATGAAAGTGAAAATTAAACCCGAAGCGGCGGAACTGTTGGTGAATGCGGTGGGCAACAACACGCGCCAACTCTATAGCGAGCTGGAAAAGCTGCAATTATTTGTGGGCGATCGCCCGATCGCCAAGGAAGATATTCACCACCTCGTTTCCGTTTCCACCCAAAGCAGTTTGGAGCTGGCGAAGGCCATTTCCCTGGGGCAAATTTCCCAAGCTTTGAAGCTGATTGCGGATTTGATCGCGCGAAATGAGAATCCTTTGCGAATTCATGCTTCTCTGGTCACCCAGTTTCGGCTATGGCTGTGGGTGAAGCTGATGCTCGATCGGGGCGAGCGGGATGATTTGGTGATTGCCAAGGCGGCAGATTTGGGCAACCCCAAGCGACTTTTTTTCATTAAGAAAGAAGTGCAACCTATGGGACTCAAAGCACTTCAAAAAAGCCTCCAGCTTCTCTTGGAGCAGGAAACCCTCCTGAAGCGGGGCAGCGACCCGATCGAAACGCTGCAATCTAAGGCGATTGAACTCTGTTTGCTGTTCCAAAAAAACTAAGCAGCAGAATCATTGTCTTCAAAAAAAGCAATGGCTCGAACAGGATCAGAATCTCAAAAAATAATCAGCAAATGGTCGGCTAATGGATCGGCTAATGGATTAAATCCTTGCTGGTTTTAGCTTCAAACCCCCAGAAATTTGCGACAATAGGCATAGGACAAAAAATCAGACAAAGATTAATTGCCTCCCGATTTGCAGCACCAAAATTTCAGGCAGGGAATACCAGTGGCTCCACCCCCCATCCGAGTGCTGTTGGTTGAAGATTCCGAAATTGCCATCCGGCTCCTGCGGCGGGCGATCGAGAGTACCGGTGCGTTGCAAGTGGTGGGCACGGCCCGCACGGGGCTGGAGGGGTTGGAACTGCTGGAAACGACCTATCCCGATGTGATTTGCACGGATTTGCACATGCCGCGCATGAATGGGCTGGAGTTGACCCGCGAGGTGATGGGGCGATCGCCCCGGCCCATTTTGGTAATCAGCAACTCCGTTCGCGAAGACGATCGGCGCACGGTGTTTGAGTTGCTGGAGGCGGGTGCGGTGGATGTGTTCCCCAAGCCGGTGATGAGTTCGCCGGAACAATATGCTCAAGTGGCGGCCCAGTTAGTTGCCAAGATTCGGGTGCTGGCGGGGGTGAAGGTTTTCAAGCTACGGCGATCGCTATCCCCCTCACCGTCACCCACGATCGCGCTGCCGTCGGTGCTAGTGCAAGGGCCAGCGATCGAACGGGCGATCGGGGCGATCGGCGCTTCCACGGGCGGCCCCCAGGCCCTGCGGGAGATTTTGAGCCAATTACCATCGCGTTTTCCCCTGCCGCTGGTTTGCGTGCAACATATCAGCACGGGCTTCTTGCGGGGATTGCTAGATTGGCTCAGCCTCAATTGCGCGCTGTCGATTCAAATTGCCCAAGCGGGCCAAACCCCGCAGCCGGGCGTGATTTACTTTCCGCCGGAAGGTCACCAATTGGAGTTTGATCTGCAAGGGCGGTTCGTCACCTTTCGCACGGAGCCGGTGGATGGCCATTGCCCTTCGGTGACAGCCACCTTTCGCGCCATGGCTCGGGTCTTTGGCAAACGGGCGATCGGGATTTTACTGACGGGCATGGGCAACGACGGCGCAAGGGGCCTGTTGGAACTGTCCCAAGCGGGCGGCTGGACGATCGCCCAAGATGAGGCCAGTTCCGTGGTGTTTGGCATGCCCCGAGCGGCGATCGAGCTGGGCGCGGCCAAACAGGTGCTCCCCCTCAGCTCGATCGCCCTGCATTTGGTGGAACGCAGCGGCAGCCTGGCCCGTTCCGGCTGATTCCCCCCGCAGGCACTCGCGTCCGGGAACCCGATAGGCCACAATGGAGAGCGCATCATCCATCGGTTCGATCGAGTTCTCCTGCCATGTCCTTTGTTGGTCTCCACATCCACAGCGATTACAGCCTGCTCGATGGGGCGAGTCAACTGCCCGCCTTGATCGATCGGGCCATGGAATTGGGAATGCCTGCGATCGCCCTGACGGATCACGGAGTCATGTATGGGGCGATCGAACTGCTGAAAGTTTGTCGCGGCAAACCCATTCGCCCGATCATTGGCAACGAAATGTATGTCATCAACGGCAGCCTTGATGACAAACGAAAATTACCGAAATATCACCAAGTTGTCCTGGCGAAAAATAAACAGGGCTATAAAAATCTCGTTAAATTAACCACCGTTTCCAACCTGCAAGGGGTGCGCGGAAAAGGCATTTTTGCCCGTCCTTGTATTAATAAAGAACTACTAGAAACCCATCGCGAAGGTCTAATCGTCACCAGTGCTTGCTTAGGGGGTGAAATTCCCCAAGCCATCTTGGCCGGGCGTTTTGATGTGGCGGAACGGGTTGCCCAATGGTACAAAGAAATTTTTGCCGATGATTTTTATTTAGAACTGCAAGATCACGGCTCCCAGGAAGATCGGGTGGTGAATGTGGCCTTGGTTCGGCTAGCCCGCCAATTTGATATTCAACTGATTGCCACCAACGACTCCCACTTCATTTCCTGTTTTGATGTGGAAGCCCACGACGCATTGCTTTGCATCCAAACCGGCAAACTAATTACAGAAGATAAACGACTGCGCTACAGCGGCACAGAATATCTGAAATCGGCCGAAGAAATGGCCCAACTGTTCCGCGATCACCTCACCGATGACGTGATTCAAGAGGCCATTAACAATACCCTCAAGGTGTCCGAAAAAATTGAAGATTACAACATCTTGGGTCAACCCCGGATTCCTGACTTTCCGGTTCCTCCCGGTCACACCGCTGACACCTACGTGGAAGAAGTGGCTTGGCAAGGCCTTTGTCAACGCTTGGGTTTGGCCTCGCGGCAGGAATTGATCGATCGACATCCTGAATATGTGGAACGCCAAACCTACGAACTGGAAATGTTGCAACGCATGGGCTTTTCGGCCTATTTCCTCGTAGTTTGGGACTACATCAAATTTGCTCGCGATCACAATATTCCCGTGGGTCCCGGTCGGGGCAGTGCCGCCGGTTCCCTAGTTGCCTATAGCCTCGGCATTACCAACATTGACCCAGTACACCACGGCTTGCTGTTTGAGCGCTTCTTGAACCCAGAACGGAAATCCATGCCCGATGTGGATACGGATTTCTGCATTGAAAAACGAGATCAAGTAATTGATTACGTCACCCAAAAATATGGAACCGATCGGGTGGCGCAAATTATTACCTTCAACCGGATGACCTCCAAAGCCGTGTTGAAGGATGTGGCGCGGGTGTTGGATATTCCCTACGGGGAAGCCGATCGAATGGCGAAAATGATTCCCGTTTCGCGGGGCAAGCCGGCCAAGTTGAAAGTGATGGTTTCCAATGAAACGCCTGCCCCCGAATTTAAGGAAAAATACGACAAAGATGAGCAGGTTCCCGGTGCGCTACCGGGGGTGACCTATCGCCGCTGGCTAGATATGGCGATGCGGATTGAAGGCACGAACAAAACCTTTGGGGTTCACGCGGCCGGCGTGGTCATTTCCGCAGATCCCCTGGATGAAATCGTGCCGCTGCAACGCAACAATGATGGCTCAGTGATCACTCAATATTACATGGAAGATATTGAGGCCGTTGGATTGCTAAAGATGGACTTTTTGGGTCTGAAAAACCTAACGATGATCCAAAAAACTATTGACCTCATTGAGCGTACCAGTGGCAAAACCATTGATATTGACAGTGTGCCGGAAGATGATCCCAATGCTTACAAACTGCTGGCAAGCGGTGATTTGGAAGGGATCTTTCAGTTGGAATCTTCCGGAATGCGCCAGGTGGTGCGGGATTTGAAACCGTCCAATTTGGCTGATATTTCTTCAATTTTGGCCCTCTATCGGCCAGGCCCCCTTGATGCTGGTCTGATTCCACAGTTTATTAACCGGAAACACGGTCGAGAGGCGATCGCCTATGACCACGAAATGTTGGAACCCATTTTGAACGAGACCTATGGGGTTTTGGTGTTCCAAGAACAGATTATGAAGGTGGCTCAAGAGTTGGGGGGCTATACCTTGGGTGAAGCAGATTTGCTGCGACGGGCCATGGGGAAAAAGAAAAAGGAGGAAATGGAAAAACACCAAAGCATTTTTGTCGATGGGGCCGCACGCAATGGCATCAAGAGCAAAATTGCCGAAAGTTTGTTTGACCAGATGGTGAAGTTTGCGGAATATTGCTTTAACAAATCCCACTCGGCAGCCTATGGCTATGTGACCTACCAAACGGCTTATTTAAAAGCCAATTATCCCGTTGAATATATGGCAGCGTTGCTGACATCCAACAGCGACGATCGGGATAAGGTGCAAATGTATATTGCCAGTTGTTTGCGCCTGGGAATTGACGTGGAGCCACCGGATATTAATCGATCGGATGTGGACTTCACACCGCTCAAGGATGCGTCAGGAAAACGGGGCAAAATTCTGTTTGGCTTAGGCGCAGTTCGGAACTTGGGATTGGGGGCGATCGAGTGTTTATTGCAGGCGCGATCGGAAGGTGGTTCCTTTAAATCTTTGGCTGATTTGTGCGATCGAATTGACTTGCGATCGGTCAACCGGCGGGCCTTGGAAGCATTGGTGCAGTGCGGTGCATTGGACTGCTTGCAGGCTAATCGCCGTCAATCGATGGCTGACTTGGAATTAATTATCGACTGGGCCCATAGCCGGGCCAAGGATCGAGCCAGCGGCCAGGGCAATCTGTTTGATTTGTCCATGGGACTGGAATCCGCAAGCCATGCCAAAACGCCAGATAATGTGTTGGATTTGGCTCCCAAAGCACAACCGATGGAAGATTATCCCAAACAGGAACGGTTGAATTTGGAGAAGGAATTACTCGGATTTTATATTTCCGATCATCCCTTGAAGGATATTCAAAAACCCTCTCGATTGTTGGCTCCCATGAACCTGTCAGAACTGGGCGAGCGACCCGATGACAAGGCAACGGTCAGCGCCATTGTGATGTTGAATTCCGTGAAGCCGGTGGTGACCAAAAAGGGCGATCGAATGGCCATTGTGCAAATTGAAGATCTGACGGCACAGGCGGAGGCGATTGTGTTTCCCCGGGCCTATGAGCGAATTCACCCACTGATTCAGCCCGATCGACAGTTGATGATTTGGGGCAAGGTCGATCGCCGTGATGATCAACCCCAATTCATTATTGAAGATGCGGAACCTATTGATCAAATCCAACTGTTAACGATCGAGATTTCTGCCGATTTGGCCGGCAACATTGAACAACAACACCAGTTACGAACCTTGCTGCTGAATTGGGCGGGGGATGATGCTAAAACGCCCGTGATTGCCATTGTGCGCGGGGAGGATGGCCGCCGTGAATTAGTGCGGTTTGGCCCCCAATTCCGGGTGCGCGATCCGGGAGCCGTCACCCACGCGCTTTCCAACGCGGGATTCGCTGCCCGATCGATGGCCTTGGTCAGTGCGTCCTAGGGTTGAGAGGGTTTTATAAAATGCGAATTTTGGTGGCGATTCCGCACTTTTTTCGTCCTGATGCTGATGGGAAATATGGTTCCGCCAGGCGCGATCCCCGGCCGCGAATTGCTGCCCTCAGCCAGGGAATTCAGGCACTGCATAGCCTTTTTAATGCTCGCCAAATTGCCTTCCAAGATCAGCCCCAACAGGGACTACAAATTCAACAGGTGAACCAATGGACAAGTTGTGAACTAAATATTCTGCTTTGCACAACGGGCGATCGCCATTTGTTGTCACAATTGCCCGTCAGTCGCCATCTTTTTCAGCATATTGCCCTGAATTGTCCCGATCGGGAGTTGGGGTTTTATTGCCAGCGAGTTTTGGGCGATCGGCTCTCGGAAAATTATGACTATTATTGTTATTTGGAAGATGATTTAACCATTCGTGATCCCCTATTTTTTCTGAAACAACAATGGTTTCAGTCACTCCTAGGCGAGACTGCCATCTTGCAGCCCCATCGTTTTGAATGGTCAAATCCATGGCTCAATAATTCTTTAGCAACCGGTTCTTGGGCAACCGATGAAATCGGTGAATGCTCTGACTCATCTACCTCGCATTTGGTCAGCTCAACCCATCCTGATGTACTAGGCAGCAATCATCCAGAAAGCCATCATTCAGCGAACTATCACGCGAACTATCACAAGGTCTATGTTGATCCAGACTTTGAAAGCAAAACTGGCCAAAATCCGGGATTTGCCCACCATTTCACTGAGCGGCGCGTTTTGGTTGGCCAGTTTCTCGGTCAACCGATCCAATTCCAACGAGCGGGAAATCCCCATGCGGGTTGCTTTTTTCTGACCCGATCGCAAATGACCCTTTGGGCTTCGACAGTGGACTTTGGGCAACCCAGCAATCAGTTTATTGGCCCCTTGGAAAGTGCTGCTTCGCTCCACCTCATGCGCTATTTTCGGGTCTATAAACCGGCGCTATCATGGGCCAACTTTCTGGAAATTGAGCATTGGGGACAGTACAACAGCCAAGACTTGCTGAGTAACCTGCACTTAGTACAATTTCAGCCCAAAGTGGTTTCCTATGCAGCCAACAATTTTCCTAATGGATGATTTGATGGCTTGCTCCACGAATTTAGTACTCAGCTAACTGCTTACTGAGCCTTTTACTGAGCCTTAAAACCATCCAGTGCCAACAAGATAAACTGGGTTACTTGGGCTTCTCGAAAGTTATTGTCACTTACCAAAATGATGCTTTGGCGACCGTCCGGCAATTGGGGGCCAAGGGTCAATCCTTCCAAGTTATCGATCGGGATGCCCAGGGTTTTAAAGTCCAGCAGTAATTTTTTATAAGCGGGTTTCACATCGGGCAAAGCCCCCCGCAAATTGGCATAACTGGAGGTGTCTGTGGCGGTTCCTAATTCCACCTGAAAGAGTTTGGCTCCAAAGCCTTCTAGGGGGTCAAAGGTGCGCTCCAAACTGAGGAAATGGCCGCCTTGATCGAGGGGCATCAAATCCACCAAACCGTTACTAATGGCGGTGCTGCTGGCCGGATCCATTTCGTACAAATGCTCAGAAATGGGAAATGGGGGCCCGTCGCCCAAACTGAAATGTAAAATGCGCGATCGGGACGGAATTGTGGGGCGATCGCCCTCGGCTTTCTCGGGTTTCGGCTCCAAATCTTGAGCCAGGTTTTCTTCGGTGGCTGTGAACGCCCGAAACGGCTCCACAGGGGAAGGATTCGCTCCCACGGGCACAATGCCCAGCGCCTCAAAACCCAAATTATCGCGAATTCCTTGGAGCGAACCGTCCGCCGCGTTGCCGGGTAGATAGCGACTGGGCAAGGGCAGGGGCGATCGCGTGGCCATGCCCGTTTTGCGATCGAACTCGCGAATCATGGGCGGAATGCCCTGTTTTACGTCGCCTTCGCTGGAAATTAAAACCGTATTTCGTGGGGTAATTGCTAACCCTTCAGGATCAATTTCTCCTGCTGCAAAAGGCTCACCCGATTCATCTCGTAAAATGGTGACATTTTCAACCGTCACGCGATCGATCATCTGCCCCGCTTTGACCGATGAAGGTACTGAATTTTGATTAGAAACAGAGGACTTAGAAGGATTAGGATTGTCGGTTGATCGCCAGGAAATTTTGAGCGTATAAAACCTTGCGGGGGCCAAGTTGGAGCGATCGTCAGAAAGGGCCAGAAATTGATCGGTTTGGCGATCGTATGCTAAGGCCGAAAGCCCTCCCACGGGCGTGTCCATGACCTGTTGAGCGGGCAACAAATAGGCCCCCAAAAAATCAACGGACAATGGCAATAGCAACCGAGACTCTGCACTAACTTGGGGCAAGCCACAACCGCCCACCATCAATCCAAAACAAATGAGCAAGGCCAGGCCGCAATGGGCCAAGCGTCCCTTGCCGATCGCTTGCAGTCCAGAATGCCAGCCGAAGCCATCGAGCCTGGCTATTTGGGATAGGGATCGGAACCAAGGTTCCAAGAAGTTGCGATCGGGTGGGCTGCTGTGCATGGCGATCTCCAACGATCAAGGAAACGGGTTTACTTGGCTGGTAATTCTGTAGCTTTGTTAGTTTGGTTTTGAGTTGGCTTGGTTTTGATTTTTTGGCCGTTGAAGATCTCTATTTTGGGGTCTTAACTGGGGAACTTTATTGCCCCAATTTTTCAGCCTAATTCCTGTTCTGCTGGGTTACCTCTGATAATTATTAGAATGGAGCCTTAACCATTGGAAGCTTCGTGACCCACGCTCACCACATCAGGCAGCGATCGACGAAGTTTATAGAGCCAAAACAAACCCAAACCGCCCAAAATTACCCCGGTCAAACTCACCATCTGGGCCATGCGCAGGGGGCCAAACATCAGACTATCGGTGCGTAAACCTTCAATCCAAACTCGACCTAAACTATAGGTCACGGCATAAACACAACCGATCGTCCCGGGTCGCAAATTGGGTAACCGCAAAAAGAGGGTCATTAATAACCCAAAAACTCCCAAATTCCAGAGCGATTCGTACAGGAATGTGGGATGGAAATACTCAAATCCTTCATAGCCCAAGGGACGACGATCGGGCGGAATATAAAGCTTCCAAGGTAAATCCGTTGGCCGCCCAAAGGCTTCGGAGTTAAAGAAATTGCCCCACCGCCCGATCGCCTGGCCCAAAATCAACGAAGGCGTAATGACATCCACCAACTGCCAAAAGGGAATTTTGTTGAGGCGAGAAAACAGCAACAATGCTGCCAAGCCACCCAAAATAGCGCCATGAATTGCAATGCCGCCTTCCCAAATGGCGATGATCCGCTCTGGATGGGCTGCATAGGCTGACCAATTAAACAGCACGTAATAGATCCGAGCGGCCGGCAAGGCAGCTAACACCAACCAAATGGAGACATCGGCAACCAAATCCCGATCGATTCGACGCTTAGTTGCTAGCCATTGAGATAGGCTCACGCCCGTCATCAGGGCGATCGCAATTAAGAGTCCATACCAGCGGATGATGAGAGGGCCAAATTTCAGAAAAACGGGCCCTGGCGAAGTGAATTGCAAGGCAAGTGGCAGCACAGCAGCTCTCTCAAACGCAACAGCAATGACAGGATCAAAACTTCTTCCAAACCGCCTTTCAGCCGCTTCCAATCAGAAGGAAGAATGCGAAAAGATCGGCAAAAATAGCCAAAAAGCTAATGAACCAGCCCTGATTACAACAGCCCTAGAATTTCGCCCTGACCTGCCACCACTTCGCCTAATTGCCAAGCAGCAATTCCCAATTGATTGAACTGCGTCAAGGCAGCCGCAGCTTCAGCAGCAGGCACCAAAACCACGAAGCCCACGCCCATATTAAAGGTATCGAACATGGCCGCGGTTGGCACATCGCCCGTTTGGGCCAACCACTGGAACAGGGGGGGAATTTGCCAACTGTTGCGATCGACCGCTACGGCTTGGTTCGGCCCCAGGGTGCGCGGCAAGTTCTCCGGCAGTCCGCCACCGGTAATGTGCGCCATGCCATGGATCGACAGGTCAGACTTCAGCAAGTTCAAAATGGGCTGAACATAGATTTGGGTGGGCGTGAGTACCAGCTCACCTAAGGTGCGATCGCCCGTCAGCCCTGCCACTCGATCGCCCCAAGTCAGGCCCGCCTGTTCAACTACCTTGCGCACCAGGCTAAACCCATTGCTGTGCAGTCCTGAGCTGGGCAGGGCGATCGCCACATCACCCACCTGTACCTGAGCACCGGTCAGGAGGCGGCTGCGCTCGGCAATGCCCACGCAAAAGCCCGCCAAATCATATTTTCCTTCGCTATAAAATCCCGGCATTTCGGCTGTTTCGCCGCCCAGCAAAGCACAACCCGCCTGCTCACAGCCGATCGCAATGCCTTCCACCACATCAGCCATAGCCTCTGGGCGCAGTTTGCCCGTGGCGATGTAGTCCAAGAAAAAGAGGGGTTCGGCTCCAGAGGTCAGCACATCGTTGACGCACATGGCCACCAAATCAATGCCCACGGTGTTGTGTTGACCGGTTTTTTGGGCAATTTCCAGCTTTGTACCCACGCCATCGGTTCCGGAAACCAATACCGGCTCCTGATAGCCCGTGGGCAGCGCAAAACAACCGCCAAAGCCGCCCAGTCCCCCAAGCACCTCAGGACGGAAGGTGCGTTGCACGCGATCGCGAATGCGATCCACAAAGGCGCGACCCGCTTCAATATCGACCCCTGCTTCCCGATAGTCCACGGTTGCTGTTCCTCTCGAAGTCGCCCGCCGCTCCTGAGGGAGACTTTCCTTGAGAAATAATCCCTTGAGAAGTAATCCCTGAAGAAATAGTCCCTTGAGAAATAAATCGTTGGGGGCGGGGCGCTGAACGGCATGGATTTTAGCATTCAGGTTGCCGCAAGCACTATGAATCTTCAGCCTTCCAAGCGTTTAGCCCAGCCTTCAGCCAGTTGCGATTCTGTCCTGTGGGCGCTCCCAAAGGAACTAATTTAGGGTCGGGAAATCTTAAATTTTTATTAAAACGACGATCGAGCCTAAGGGGCTGAAATCCTTTGTTTTCCATGGCGATCGAGCAGGGAGCGATCCCCACCGATGCCAGACCCAGAGCGCCGCCACTGGGGATCAGGCAGTCTGCTGCGGTTGACTGTGGTAACCTACGTCAATCTTGCAGTCAAAACTTTGCGGTTCTTAACAAAACCCTTGGTGGCAACTGCCGGAGAGTGCGAAGCGGTTGGAAATCTTGCCGATTCAGCTATCCACCCATTGATTGCGATCGCCACGGCCAATCGCTTTCTGTCCACTGTGTTGTTGCCCTGTGCAGCGTTGGTTCCCAGCTTTGGTTCCTTGAAACTATTGCTAACTGGGTTCCGGCATTGGCCAGCCTCCGAGTTCACCAAAGCCGCCATCTCCACTGTGCTGAATGTTGCGCTGGAGTTTAGACGGACGCTTGGTTGCTTTGGAACCGCTGTGTTGATGCTCTGCTAGGGTGCATGACCAACCGACAGACCTCCTAGGTTCCCGGTTTTGCAATATCGAGTTCGATCGCCCCTGACTAACCTCCATGAACTCCCCCTGAGTTCCCCGGCGATTAACTGATACTCCAAAACCTGTTGATGCTCCGGTGCATTTTGCGCCAACGTCTTTAACTTTCCCGATCGCCCCTTGGTGGTCTTTTGTCAGTTAACTCCAACTAGCTCCCACTTCGTTTCCCTTCGACCATTGCATGTTCGTGAGCATCGGACGGCCAGAGCCTGATCACTGAACCTTGTTTGAGGCGCGCGTGACGTTTACCCCACCACGCCATGAATTATTCCATTCAAAAATTGACGTTGTTGGCTGCCTCGGTGGCCGCCGTCGCCTTCGGTGCTGAAGCTCCCGCCCTTGGGGAAGAAATTCAACCCATTCCGGCCCAAGCTCAGCCCACCCCCTCAGTCATCTTGGCAGCGGAGTTAACCGCTCCCACCCTGGCCCTCCAGCCAGCCGCTGAAATGACTGGCGCGCGCATCAGCGCCGCTGCTGCGATTCCACAGCCCACCGCGATCGGGTCGCAACTGTACGGAATCACCAAGGTTCATGCCCACCAACTGGGCAACCGGCCAGCAGTGACGCTCTATGTTCGCAACATCCCCGTGGTAACTTTCCTGGCCAACGACGAAGCCAGCACCACCAACGCCCTGGAACGGGCCACCGCCACCGCTCGCGAAATTGACCAACGCCACGCCAACGGTGTGGATGCCCAGGCCATTCGTTACGAGTGGAGCAACCGCGAAAATCGCTATTGGGTGACGATGGGCGGCCAGCCGCTGGTTGCGATCGACCAAACCACCCTTGCCCCCCAACCCACTGCCAGCTACTCAGCCGATGCAGTGCAGGTCACCAACCGCCTGCGCCGCCAGTTGGGCAATGCTCAACCCTTGGCTTACAACGGCCAGTTGCGGATGCGGGCTGCCTCGAACCAGTCGGGCGATGATGCTTTGGGCAATCCCAACGCTAATGGCCTGCGACATAACGGGGTGCTCTACGCGGTGCGATCGAGCCAAACGGGACAGGCTTCCTGGTATGGGCCCGGTTTCCACGGCAACCGCACAGCTAACGGCGAGCGTTTTAACCAAAACGCCCTCACCGCTGCTCACCGAACCCTGCCTTTTGGCACGTTGGTGCGGGTCACGAACCTGCGCAACGGTCGATCGGTGATTGTGCGGATTAACGATCGCGGGCCTTTCACCCGTGGCCGCATTGTTGATCTGTCGGTGGCTGCTGCTCGCGAAATCGACATGTACAGCTCCGGGGTGGCTTCCGTCCGGTTGGAAGTCCTGCAAGCTCTCCCGGGTGATGTGGCATCGGTTCCTAACCCGTAGAATTTTCCTGTAAAGCTTTCCCGTAAAGCTTGCTCGTAAAACCTTAATCTTCGGTTTTCCGAAACAGGGGGGCTAGTTCTTTAAGAATTAGCCCCTTTTTGCATGACTGGTTTAGAAATCAACAGCTACTAACTCATCGCCAGCATTCGTTGAATGGGCTGGAGAGCGGCCGATCGCACGGACTCATCCATCGTGATTTCAGGCGATCGCGTCTTCATGCAGAAATAGAGCTTTTCTAAAGTATTCAGCCGCATGTGCGGGCATTCATTACAAGCACAATTGCCCTCGGGTGGCGCGGGGATAAATTGCTTTTGGGGTTCTGCCTTTTGCATTTGGTGCAAAATTCCAGGTTCCGTGGCCACAATAAACGCCGCCCGATCGCTCCGCTGCACATGGTTGAGCAAGGCCGTGGTGGAACCAATGAAACTGGCATGACGCAGCAGGGGCGGTTCACATTCAGGATGGGCAATCACTTCCGCCTCAGGATATTGAACCTGAAGTTGCACCAATTTTTGTTCCGAAAAGGTTTCATGGACAATGCAACTACCATCCCAAAGCACCATCTCGCGACCCGTTTGCTGCATCACATAGCGCCCTAAGTTGCGATCGGGCGCAAAGATAATGGGTTGCTCCGGGGGAATTTGTTGCACAATTTTGACCGCATTGGAACTGGTGCAAATAATGTCACTCAGGGCCTTAATTTCAGCGGTGCAATTGATGTAACTAATCACCAAATGATCGGGATAGCGAGCCTTGAAAGCGGCAAATTCACTCGCCGGGCAACTGTCCGCCAAAGAACAGCCCGCTTCTAAATCCGGTAACAACACCTGCTTGTGGGGGTTCAGAATTTTGGCTGTTTCTGCCATGAAATGAACTCCCGCAAACACGATCACATCCGCATCGGTTTGGGCTGCCTGCTGGGAGAGACCCAACGAATCGCCAATATAGTCGGCAATATCTTGAATTTCCGATTCTTGGTAATAGTGGGCCAAAATGACGGCGTTGAGTTCGCGCTTGAGGTCGCGAATGGCAGCAAAAAGATCGTGAGGAACGGCGGTGGGGCGATCGAGCGCGGCTGCAAACACGGCAGTATGAAGATAGGCGGGTGAAGTATGGCAATTATAGTACTTTTCACCAAAATATACACCCAGCCCCTCTGCCGGGCGATCGCGATTCGAGTCCGCTTTGATCGGGATGGCACTCGGGACTTGATCCGCTGTTGGCCCAATCGCTCCACAATCAAGCAGGCAACCATCCCACCGCCAGCAAAACAAAATCGGGAGTCAGCGAATGCCCACTCCCGATCGAATAGATCCGATAGATCCAGTCAATTCAGTTGATTGGATCGATCGATTGAATCGAGCACTGCCCGATCGACCGATACTTGACCGATCACTGCTCGATCGATCACTGCCCGATCGACCTGAGCACTTCAATTCAGCCGTTTTAATAACCCGGTTTCCGGTCAACCGAATTGCCGGGTCAAATGCTCATGGCTTAAATGACCATACCGTCGGGAATGGTGGCGTTCTTGAGAACCACCACGATGCCGCTGCGAATGACAAAGCCCAACTCCTCGCGGTTGGCCTCTTGCACATTGTCCTTGTTGACGATCGCCACCTTTTGGCCAATGCGGGCGTTCTTGTCAATAATGGCGCGGCGAATTGTGGAATCTGGCCCGATCCCGATCGGCACGTAGCCCCGCTCAAGGCAGTCCATCCGCTCGGGGAAGGGTTGATAGTAATCCGCTCCCATCAACAGGGCGTTGTCAATCACAGAGCCAGATTCAACCCGAGAGCGCACCCCCAACACGGAATGCTCGATCGTGCAGTTTTTGAGGATGCAACCCTCACTCACGATCGAATCGGTAACCTGGGCGTTCAAAATTTTCGTGGGGGGCAAATGGCGCGATCGGGTATAGATCGGCGCATGTTCATCGTAAAAACTAAAGGGTGGCTGCGGTTGCTTGGTCAGCGCTAAATTTGCATCAAAGAAGGCTTCGATCGTTCCAATATCTTCCCAATAACCGTCAAATAAATAGGCTTGAACGTTGTAATTGGGAGCCGCCTGCGGAATGATTTCTTTCCCAAAATCCGTGCGATCTACGGACTCATTCAACAGGTCAATCAAAACTTCTTTCTTAAAGACGTAAATGCCCATGGAGGCGATATAAGGCATCTCCTGGGCCCGGTCAGCCGGCAAACCCAAAACGGTGGTGTCCACCGCCATGGTCTTGAGGGCATCCCCCTTCGGTTTTTCGCTAAAGCTTGTTACCCGGCCGTTGCCGTCAATTTTCATCAGGCCAAAATCCGAGGCCCGCTTCTCATCAATGGGGATCACCGATAACGTGATGTCGGCATTGGTGGCGCGGTGATGCTCCACAAATTTTCGATAGTCCATCCGATAGAGATGATCGCCGGACAAGATGACGTATTCATCCACGTCCCAGTCGGCAAAAATCCACAGATATTTCCGCACCGCATCGGCAGTGCCTTGGAACCAATTGGGACTATCGGGGGTTTGTTGGGCCGCCAAAACCTCCACAAAACCATCGGTGAACCCGGACATGGCATAGGCCCGGGACAAGTGACGGTTCAACGAGGCAGAGTTGAACTGGGTGAGGACGTAGATTTTAAGAATTTCGGAATTGATGCAGTTACTAACCGGAATATCGATCAACCGATATTTGCCCGCCAGGGGGACTGCCGGTTTTGCCCGTAATTTGGTCAGCGGATACAGGCGGGTTCCTGCTCCGCCGCCTAGGATGATGCCTAAAACTCTTTTCACAAGACGACCTCTAGCGCTGCCAATCCACTTCCACGTCCAGTGTCCGTTGCTCGGTGGCAATTGACAAGGGGTTGACAGTAAAGCCATTTCAGCCCGATCGCTCCCGGGCCGATCGAACGGGAATTCGCGATCCCAAGCAGATTCTGAAGTCCAGAAAAACCGTAGCGAGGGTTACTGTTAAAATTTGTTGCGATATATTGAAATTGTGACAAGCGTGTCAACCACGCCACAGTTCTCTTGGGCCAATCCCCCGAGGTGGAGGCTGAACCATGAGTATCCAGACCGGCAACCCTAGTTCCTTGCGCAGTTCCCCAGCACCGGCCCGCCCTCACCCGATCGCGCCTGGCTCCGGGCGATCGGAATTTGATGCGGCTACTTTCCTCAAGGCCCGAGCCGCCACGGACGATCGGGACGTGTATGTGGAATGGACTGGCTCCATCTACGCCATGCTGCCCGACCAAACCCAATGCCACCTGTTTGACATCGTGGGCATGAACGTGGCCAGGGGTGTGAACAACGGAGATGGCAGTTGGAGCTTGGTGTCCCGGGAGCTGACCTACTATTTGGATCCCGATACGGGGGCCGTGCTCCACAGTTGGGATAATCCCTGGACGGGGGAAACCGTGCCGGTGGTGCATGTGGCCAATGACCCGGTGCAAAGTCGCCTCACGGGCACGTTCGGAGCGACCCTAGCGGGCGATGCGGTGATTTTTACCTGTGACGTGTTTCCGGCCTATCCCAACCCCTTGGGCAATGACCCGCGCTTTCAGGACTACAGCCCCAGCCCCCACTACAGCGCCGCTGAGTTTTTCAAGCTGACCGTTCCGCTTTCGGAGCTAACCAATCCGGAGTTGGCCGCCGTTGAAACCATGACCGTTGCCTGGCATCGGATTGGCCCTTGGTTGCCTTGGATGAAAATGGGCGATCGCTCCGGGCAGTTGGTCTACAGCGCCTGTGGTCAACGGGTGGCGGGCTTCGAGGCCTTGCCGCCCCTGCTGCAAACGGAAATCCGCGATCGTCTCCCGAAGTATCGCCACGCGCCTGATCACCACAGCACCCAGAAAAACATGACCTCTTGGCGCTACTTCAAAGAGCACTTTGAGGCCTATTTGCGGGGTGAAATGTTCCCGCTGCCAGAACTAGCGGTTTAGCCGCCGCCCGCTGAGCCATCCCCACCGCATCAATCCTGGGCAACCCCAGTTTGGGGCCCCAACTCAGCGGGCTAGCGGGCCTATGGGGCCTTTTTAGTGGCTTTCAGTTGGCTGATGGCCCGTTGAAACCCAAGCACCAAGGTCAAATTCGCCAAGGTCAAAAAAACCTCTGCGCTGCCATGGAGCCAATCCACATCGGCGAGACTTTGGTTGTAATGAACCTGGGCGTAGATACCGGCGGGAATGGTAATCGCCACAAATAAAAGGGTCAGGTAAAACCCAATCAGACCGAGCTTGGGCGCTTGACCCGATCGCGTCAAAAACCACAGAAACCCCAAATAGGGAAACAGAGATAAACCAAACAGGGTTTCTTTGGATAAAAAAGACATCATTAATTTCCCCCACTAATCCTCAGTGGCTTCGGTGGCTTCCTCTTCTTCCGGGGAAGACATCTTGAGGGCCACTTCCAGGGCCTGTAGCTGATCGCGGCGAATTTCCAACTCCAGCGATCGCCGCGATAGCTCTTGATTTTGTAGGGTCAGAGACTGTTTCCACTGCTCTAGGCGATTGGCTTCGTGGGCCAACTCCTCGGGCGTGACTCCTAGGCTCAAGTAGGTTTTAATCAGCTCCAAAATCCAATCGGTTGCATCTTGGCAGTCGGTCACCAATTGGGCATTGTCCACCTCAATCAATACCAACTGCTGGGGATGACATTGAGCCTGTTCCGGCAAGGGCAGGGTCTGGCGTTGGCGCTCTCGGGTAATTTGCCATCCCCGATCGACGGACTGCACCGCCAGCGGCATCAAGGCTAGGGAGCGATCCGTTTCCTGTTGTTGCACTTGGGCTAAATAAAGCACCATTTCCCCTCCGGTGAAGCCATACGCTGATTTGTTTCTTGAACTCAGGAAATTGCTTGAATTCAGGATTTTTGGGGCAATTATTGCAACTGAGCCAGGCGATCGCGCAGCAATTGGGCTTGGGTTTCCGCTTCCGCCAAGGCGGCCCGGGCGCTGGCCACCACTTCCGGGGGAGCCTTGTCCACAAAGCCCGGATTGCTGAGGCGACCCGATAGCCCCTTGATTTCCCCTTCGGCCTTGGTCAGGGCCTTGGTTAACTTAGCGCGCAGGGCGGCCAAGTCCACCACGCCATCCACCAGGGGCAGCAACACTTGGGTCGTACCCACCACGCCGGCCATGGCCCGCTCGATCGGGACGGCTTCCGGTTCCGCCTGGCCCAGGTCGATCGGCAAGGTCACTTCCGGCGCTTGGGCGGCCGGCAACTGGAGCGGCTGTGGCTTGGTCGGAGCGGCGGCCGGGGTTTCTCCAGGATAGGCCCGCACCGCGAAGGGATTGCCCTCGCCGATGTAGGTCAGTTTGGTTTGCCGAACGCCGTTGGCAAAGGCCGCTCGATCGCGCGCGAACAGCAGGGTCTTGGGCAGGTGGTAGACCGTCCAGAAGAAGCCAATCAACTGGAAGATCGAGGGCAGCAACGGGATTTCGTCGATCGCATCCAGGGTGCTGTTGGCCAAATAGAGCGCAAAGACCGCCGTCCCGATCATCGCCAGGGTCAGCAGAGCCACCCGCCGTTTTTCGCTTTGCTCCCAAGCCAGTTGGTCGGCATCCAGATTCATTTCGTCAGCGGCGATCGCCTCTAGCAGGGCTGCCGTGTCCGCATCCATCAGGGTCGGCTCTGGGGCGGCTGTCGGTTTCACCGGGGTTGCACCGCCCTGGATCGTCAGGTCGGACACCTTGGCCAGGTTGCAAATGTAGGCGCGGCCAATTTCAAAGGCCGTCCGCTCCCGATCGGTCTCCGGTTGCAGGACGATCGGCACTTTCTGACCAGGCTTGATATCTGCCTCGGCCCGCAGGTTCCGGATCGTGCGGATCGCGTTGATGATCGCCTCAAATTGCGCTTCTAGCTCCCGATCGATCGCCTGCTCGATCGCCACCGGGTAGGCTTGCAGGGCCAAAAAGTCCGTCGCCGCCGCCCCCGTCAGGGCGTGCCACACCTCTTCAGTGATGTGGGGCATGAAGGGATGCAACAGCTTCAGCGTCCCATCCAACACCAGCGCCAACACCTGCTGCACCGTCCGCCGAGCCGCCGGATCGTCGCCATTCAACCGGGGTTTCACCAGCTCGATATACCAGTCGCAGAAGTCACCCCAGATGAACTCGTAAAGCCCCTTGGCCGCCTCGCCCAAGCCGTAGTGATCGATGTCGTGGCGGGTTTGGCGCACGGTTTGGTTAAACCGCGACAGGATCCAGCGATCAGCCAGCTCCAGGCGATCGGCCTCCGGCGCACCCAAGCTGGCCGGCGTTTCCCCCGCCAAATTCATCAACACAAACCGCGACGCATTCCACAGCTTGTTCGCAAAGTTGCGTGACGCTTCCACGGACACCGACTCATCGGTTTTGCGGTTGTAGTCCAGGCGGATATCTTGACCCGCGCCGGCCACTTCCCGCACCAGGGTGTAGCGCACCGCATCCGTGCCGTATTTGTCGATCAACAGCAAGGGATCAATCCCATTGCCCTTGGATTTCGACATTTTTTGGTTATTTTCATCCCGCACCAGCCCGTGGACATAAACCGTCTTGAAGGGCATTTGGCCGGTGAAATAGCCCGCCATCATCGTCATCCGGGCCACCCAGAAAAAGATGATGTCAAAGCCCGTCACTAGCATCGTGTTCGGGTAATAGGTTTGGAAATCGGCCGCGGATTCGTTGGGCCAACCCAAGGTGGAGAAGGGCCATAAACCAGAGGAGAACCAAGTATCCAGCACGTCCTCATCCCGCTCCAGCACCGCCTCTTCGCCGTAGCGGGCCTGGGCTTGCTTGAGAGCATCGGCTTCCGTGCGGGCCACGATGAAGGGCGTGTGTTCCGTCACTTGGCCGTTGGTTTCGCTGATTACGTACCAAGCGGGGATTTGGTGGCCCCACCAGAGCTGGCGGGAAATGCACCAATCGCGCAGGTTCAGCAGCCAATCGCGATAGACCTTCGTCCAGCGATCGGGCACAAACAGCGGCTCCCGGTTGTTTTCCAGATCCGCCAGGGCCTTTTCCGCCAAGGGGCGCACCTGCAAGAACCACTGGGACGACAACAGCGGCTCCACGGGCACTTTGCCGCGCTCGCTGTAGGGCACGGAGTGGCGATAGGCTTCCACCTTTTCCAGGTAGCCCAGCTCCTCCATCTTGGCCACGAGGTTTTTGCGGGCCACGAACCGGTCTTGGCCGCAGAATTCGCCGCCGTTTTCGTTGACCGTGCCGTCTTTGTTCAGGATCTCGATTTGGGGCAGGTTGTGGCGCTTGCCCATCTCGAAATCGTTGGGATCGTGGGCCGGCGTGACTTTCACACAACCCGTACCAAAGGTGGGATCGACGAATTCATCGCCAACGATCGGGATTTCCCGGCCCACCAGGGGCAGGGTGACGGTTTGGCCAATCAGGGCCTTGTAGCGATCGTCCTTGGGGTTCACCGCCACCGCCGTATCGCCCAGCATCGTCTCCGGGCGGGTCGTGGCGACGACCACTTCGCCGGAACCATCGGTCAGCGGGTAGCGGAAATGCCAGAGGCTGCCATCCACCTCTTTGTTGTCCACTTCCAAATCGGACACGGCCGACTGGGAGGCGGGGCACCAGTTGACCATGTATTTGCCGCGATAGATCAGCCCATCTTCGTAGAGCCGCACAAAGGCTTCCAACACGGCGTTGGAAAGGCCTTCATCCATGGTGAACCGCTCGCGATCCCAATCGACGGACAGGCCCAGGCGGCGCATTTGCCCAACGATCGTGCCGCCGGATTCTTCTTTCCAAGTCCAGGCGCGATCGAGAAACGCCTCACGACCCAAGGCAAAGCGATCGGTTCCCTCGTCCTTCAGTTGCTTATCCAAGATCGACTGCACGGCGATGCTGGCATGATCCGTCCCCGGCAGCCACAGGGTGTTGCGCCCGGTCATCCGGTGGTAGCGCACAAAGGCATCGATCAAAGAATGCTCAAAGGCATGGCCCATGTGCAGACTGCCGGTGACGTTCGGCGGCGGAATCACCACGCAAAACGGCTCGCCAGCGGCATCAACATCGGCCGCAAAGGCAGCGGAGTCCTCCCAGGTGCTCTGCCATTTGGCTTCGGCAGCTTTGGGATCGTATTGGGTGGGAAGCGCGTCTACCGGGGCAGTCATGGCGACGAGGGCTGGGGCAAATGAAGGTCAATGATTCAGGCTGTTATCTTACCCGGTTGCGCACCCCTGTTCGCGCTCGATCCCGGAACCGGCTTCCTGGGTACGATCGCCGCGATCGGCAGATTTTTGGGGATTCCGTGAGATCCGCAGCGCCCACGGCCGCCCCCTTAGAGCTAATTTATAAAGAGAAGCTAAAGCCGACTTGGTAGCTCTAAATCCGGTTTTAGGCTAGACCTAACCGAAGCATCACCCAGCTCATGAGTCGTCTCCCGGTCATTGCCA